>VAYU01000032.1:45989-57184 GCA_005884925.1 Actinomycetota bacterium
CGAGAACTCGATCGGGATGCCGGCCCCGCGCATGTGGTTGCGGACCTGGCGGATGAACCATTCGTCCTTGGTGGTCTGCAACATGTGGTAGTCCATGATGTAGGGCGAGCTCGGCCGTGGATCCCGGTACGCACGCTCGGCCAGATCGTCGAACGAATCCTTGAACAGATAGAACTCGAGCTCCGAACCCGTCTTGACCTGATACCCCTGGGCGGCGGCCCGAGCGATCTGGTCCTTCAGGATCTGTCGGGGAGCGACGACGACCGGCTCGCTCGTCTCCTCGTCGGCGATATCGCAGAGGACCATCGCGGTCTTGTCGATCCACGGGCACCAGCGGAGGGTCGTGAGGTCCGGGATCATCCGGAAATCGCCGTAGCCGGTCTCCCAGCTGGCGTATCGGTATCCGGGCAGCGGTTCCATCTCCATGTCGATCGCCAGCAGGTACAGACAGGCATGGAGCCCTTCCGCGCCCAGGATCTCCTCGATGAAGAAGTCCGGGAGCACACGCTTGCCCATGTAGCGGCCCTGCAGGTCGGTGAACATGCAGAGCACGGTGTCGATCCTGTTGTTCCGGGCGAGCTCCTGGAGCTCCTCGATGGTGAGCATCCCCTGCCGCTGCATCTCGCCTCCTCGGCGTGACGGGCGGGGCGGCGGGCGAACCGCCCGCCGCCCCGCGACCGCTCAGATACGTTGGGACTACTCTGAGGGCGGCGCCATCGGCGGCGCTGTGCCCCCTGAAGGCGGTGGTGACACCGGCGGCGGTGCGCCCCCCGCTCTACCGCCGAGGATCTCCTCCTGTTCGGCCGCGGTCGCGACGAACCCTTCCTGAGCCGGGACCCCGTGCTCACCCTGGGTGAGTGCGAACTCCTCTTCTGGAGACAGCACCAGGCGGTGACGCCCGGCGATCGCGAAGTACAGGACGCCGAGCAGGTAGTAGATGGCGACCCCGTATACGCCCGGCCGGTACGCGTCGTTCAGGAAGATAGACACGAGCGCGATCGCCGCCAGGGTCCCCGCGACCACGGCGCCGGGGATCCCCCAGCGGCTCCGGTAGGGGCGTTCGATGTTGGGCAGTTTCTGCCGCAGGATCACGAACGAGGTGGATTGGAAGATGTAGGAGATCACCGCCGCGAACACGGCCATGTTCAGGAGCGCCGCGACGATCTTCGCCCCGAGATCGTGCTCCTGCAGGATGAAGACGAATATCGCGACGGCATAGCCGACGACCGCCCCGGCGATCAGCGCGACGTGCGGCGTCTTCCGCTCTCCATGCGTCAGGGACAGGAACTTGGGGAAATAGCCCGCTCGCGACAGCGAGTACGTGTTCCGTCCGTACGCGAAGATGATCGTGAAGAAGCTCGCGATCAGTCCGATCATGAACAACAGGCCGAAGAAGTAGGCGATCTTCTCTCCGGCGAAGATGGCCTTGAAACCGTCCAGCAGCGGGAACGCGGACCCCCCGAAGAGGAAGGCCCCGCCGGGCAGGGCCGTGTTGATGAACAGCGTCAGGATCGCCGCGATCACCAGCGTGTGCTGCGCGAGCACGGACCCCCTGGGAACATCGCGCCGAGGGTCCATCGACTCCTCCGCCGCGAGCGGCACCTCCTCGATCGCCAGGTAGAACCAGATCGCGAAGGGGAGCGCCTTGAAGATGCCGCTGATCCCGAACGGGAACCAGGGCCCTCCTCCTGTGGCGAGAGGTGCATCGCCGCCGCCCGTGGGGATGTTCGTCCAATTGCTCGTCCCGACCTTGCCCGACACGAGCGCGGCGATGAAGAAGAAGGCGAGCACGGCCAGGGACAACACGGTGATCGTGACCGTGAAGCGCATCGTGGCTTCGATCCCGATGTAGTTGATCCCCACGAAGATGATGTAGAAGACCGCCCACCAGAAGGGCAGGCTGTTCCACCAGGCGATGTTCGTGACGGTGCCGTCCGCGGCGAACTTGCCGCCGACGTCGAACAGGCCCACGACGACGGTCTGCATCAGCAGACCCATCGCACCGACGACGACCGCCGGCGTGATCACGTACTCCATATTCTCGGCGAGCCCGGTGAGGAAGCCTCCCCATGGGCCCATCGCCGAGCGCGCGAACGAGTACGCCCCGCCTGTGTGGGGGAGCGCAGGCGACATCTCGGCGATCGAGTAGACGAGGCCGTAGTACATGACGGCCATGATCGCGCCGGCGACGAGCAGGCCACCGAAGCCACCCGTACTGAGGCCGAAGTTCCAGCCGTAGTACTCGCCGGAGATGACGGCGCCGACCCCGAGCGCCCACAGTGACCACATCCCCGCGTGACGCCGCAGACCACGTTGCCTGAAGTAGTCCTCTCCTACCTCCTGGTAGGTGACGGAACCGACCTTGCGTTCCGACATGGGCCCCTCCTCTCTCGGCCGCAGCCGGGCTCTCGGCGCGTATGGAGCCACGATCGGGCTTTGTCTGTCAAACAGCGCTGTTCCGGTTCGCCGAACCTCGGCCGCGCCCGATCTTCAGCACGATCGTGAGTGCCAGGACGAGGCCGGCGGTGGGCACGATCCCCCAGGCGTGCACCCCGGGCGGGAAGGCGAGCGCGGCTGCGAGTGCACCGATGAGGAGGCCTACTCCCCAGGAGACCTGCAGGATCCGCCTGCCGATCCAGAGCGCCAGGACCGCGCCGACGAGCGGCCATCCATCCCACCCGCCCCCCAGCACGTCGAGTCGACCCCCGCCGACCCCGATCGGCACGTTCACGCCTCTACCCTACGGACGCACGCCGTTCTACGGGCAGGTTTGACGGAGTTTGTCAGACAAAGTTACCCTCCTGAGTTCCGCGAGGAGGCATGGTGAAGAAACGACTCTCGTTCAGCGTCCGCGATGAATTGGCCGCCCGGATCGCATCCGGTCGGGTCGCTCCGGGCGCGAAGTTGCCTTCGGAGCCCGAGTTGGCCGACGAGCTCGGCGTATCCAGACCGACGCTCCGAGAGGCTTTGCGGTCCCTCGAGGAAGACGGGTTCGTGACGAGGACCCGCGGTGCCGGTACGTACGCCACCCGACGGCCGAGGCTCCGGAACAACCTCGATGTCAATTTCGGCGTCACCGAGGCGATCCGAGCCGCGGGCATGCGGCCCGGCACGATGCAGATCGCCGTCCACACCGAGGCCGCTTCGGCGCAGGTCAGCCTCGATCTCGACCTCGTGCTCGGCGATCCCGTCGTCATCCTCGAGCGTGTTCGGACGGCGGACGGTCGGCCGGTCGTGTTCTCGCGGGACATCGTGTCGACGTCCCGCGTCTCGGCGAGCGAGGTCGCGCGCATGCCCGTCGACGGTTCCCTGTACGACGTGCTCGAGCATCTCGGCTACGCCGTGGCGAACGGCGTCGTGACGATCGAGCCATCCCTTACCGATCGGGCGCTCGCACGGCTGCTGAAAGGGAAGGTCGGCGTCCCCGTCCTGTTCCTGCGTCAGGTGGACTTCGATCTGAACGGGGATCCCGTGCTGCTCTCCGAAGAACACCACCTGGCCGAAGCGTTCGAGTTCACCGTGGTCCGCCGCGGACCCGGAAGGAGGGCACCGTGACGGCGAACGTCGGCAAGGGGATGCGGCTCAAGCGGGTGATCGACCCCGACGGCGTATCGGTGATCTGCGCCCTGGATCACGGCATGACGTCACCGACGTTCCTCGAGCCGCTCGCGGACATCGGCGCGCGCACCCGAGAGGCAGTCGCCGGCGGCGCGAACGTCATCATGATGAGCAAGGGGATGATCCGCACCGCCCAGGAGGCGTTCGCTCCGACGACGTCGCTCGCGCTCCTGCTGTCCGCGAGTGCAGGGCCGGGTGGGGACCGTCCCGAGATCGTGCAGATCGCCGACGTCGAGGAGGCCTTGATCCTCGGGGCGGATGCGGTCGTGCTTTTCACCGCCCTCGGCGGAGACACCGAGCCGGGCATGGTGGACATCCTGTCCACCGTGGGGCGCGAATGCGCCGCGCTCGGCATGCCGTTCATCGCGGAGGCCGAGTTCCCGACCACCTACGCGACGGTCGAGGCGCTCAAGCAGCAGTACGGCTTCGAGTACCTGCGCCGGAACGTGCGCCTGTGTGCCGAGCTCGGAGCGGACATCGTGAAGACCAACTGGCCGGGCGATCAAGAGTCGTTCGCGAGATGCGTCGAGGCCGCGAGCGGCGTTCCGGTCGTCCTTGCAGGGGGTTCGCGACTGGAGGATGCCGAGCTGCTCCACCGGATGGAGCAGGCGATGGAAGCGGGGGCGATCGGCTGCTCGGTGGGGAGGAACATCTTCATGCATCCGCGGCCCGAGGCGATCACCAGGGCGCTGGCGCGGGTCATCCGTGAGCGGTGGACCGTGGCGAAGGCCCTGCAGGCGATGAGCGACGAGGCGGGGTGATGCGCGCAGCCTTCATGACCGGGGTCGACGAGGTCGAGATCCGCGAAGATACGGCGCCGCCCGAGCTCGACCCCGCCGGAGCCGTCCTGAAGGTCGAGGCCTGCGGCATCTGCGGCACGGATGCGCGGACCTTCTTCAACGGTGACCCGAAGGCCCCGCCCCCCTGGCAGCTCGGGCACGAACCGGTCGGTGTCCTCGAGAGCGTCGGCCCCGACGCGGTGCTGCCATCGGGGGTTTCTCTGGGTGATCGGGTGTTCCTCGGGTCGATCCTCACGTGCGGCACCTGTCGATGGTGCGTCGAAGGGTTCCAGAACCTGTGCGAACGCCACCTCCTGTACGGCTACGACCCGTATCCAGGCGCGTACGCGGAGTTCGCCGCGGTCCCACCCATCGCGACGAAGAACCTGATCGGCCTGCCACCGGAGCTCCCCTCCGACCTCGCGACCGTCGCCGACCCGTTCGCCTGTGCGCTGAACGGGATCGAGCAGCTCGACGTGCGACTGGGTGACGGGGTCATGATCGTCGGCACCGGACCGATCGGCTGTTGGCAAGCCGTCATGGCGCGCGACCGGGGTGCCGCCCGCGTCTACATGACGGACGTCTCCTCGGAGCGTCTGAAGGTGGCGACGGACGCGGTCGGTCATCTGATCGATGACGCGTGGGTCGCTGGTGACGACAACGGTGTCGGCGAGTTGATGACCCGGACGGACGGGACCGGGGTCGAGCGGATCAGCGTCGCGGCTCCGGCGAAAGCCGGCCAACAGGCCGCGTTGGAGATGGCGGCCAAGCGAGCCACGATCGTGTACTTCGCCGGTCTCCCGAAGCATGACCCGATCAGTCCGCTCGATATGAACGAGCTGCACTACAAGGAACTCTCGATCCTCGGCGCGTACGGTGCCACCCATCGTCAGTACCGGATCACGATGGACTACCTCGATCGACGCCAGGATGACCTGGCGCGCGTCGTCACGCACCGGTTCCCCCTGGACAGGATCGCCGAGGCGTTCGAGACGATCAGGGCGGGCACTGGGTTGAAGATGGTGATCCTTCCGTGAGCGGCCCGTTCGTGATCGGGTGCGATGTGGGAAGCCAGGGCACGAACGGCGCCCTCTACGATGCCGACGGCACGCTCGTCGGATCGGCGTACGAACCGTACGACCTGTCGTTCCCTCATCCGGGATGGGCGGAGCAGGATCCCGGGGCGTGGTCGACCGGGGTCGAGCGGGTGTGCCGAAGGCTCGCCGAGCTCTGTCCCGGCGGTGCGGCGGCGATCGCCGGCCTCTCCTTCGGATCGCAGCTCGACGGGATGGTGGCCTGTGACGCCGCGGGGCGGCCCGTGCGTCCCGCGATGATCTGGATGGATCGCCGGGCGGAGGACCAGGCGGCGGCGGTCGCCGAGCGCATCAGTCCGGCCGCCTTCTACGGCGCCGTTGGCGCGAACCTCGATTCGTCCCATGCCGTGTTCAAGGCGCTCTGGATCCGAGATGAGGAGCCCGCTTCGTGGGACGCGACCAGCCATCTCATGCCGCCGGGCTCGTACGTGCTCCGCCACGCCACCGGCGAGCTTCGCGTCGACTACTCGAACGCATCCTCCCTGGCGTTGCTCGACCCTCGGACGCGCGCGTGGTCCAAGGAGGTCCTCGACGCCGTCGACATCGATCCGGACATGTTGCCGTCGGTCGACGAGGGGACGGCGGCGATCGCCGGGATCACGCCCGCGTTCGCCGAGGCCACCGGGCTCAAGCCCTCGACGGTGGTCGCGGTCGGGTGCGGCGATGAGATGGCGGCGACCCTAGGGGCGGGGGTTTTCGCTCCGGGCGAGGTCTGCGACGTCGTCGGAACGGCGGAGCCCGTGTGCGCCGCGAGCGCGGAGCCGCGCGAGGACCCGACGATGCTGGTCGAATGCCACCCCCATGCGGATCCCGACGTTTGGCTGCTCGAGAACCCGGGGTTCGTCTCAGGCGGGAACCTGCGTTGGTGGCGGGACCAGTTCGCCCCGATCGAACGGGACGCGGAGTCGGCCGGGCTGGGGGATGCGTACGACTTCCTCGCACGCGAGGCCGGGCACGTTGAGCCGGGCTCGGCAGGCTTGGTCTTCCTCCCCTGCATGCAGGGCGCGATGGCACCCGAGTGGAACGGAGCGGCGCGAGGGGTCTTCTACGGGCTCACGCTCGCGCACACGCGCGACCACATGACGCGCGCGATCCTGGAAGGAAGTGCGTTCGCGCTCCGGGACATCTTGGACGCGATGAAGAACGCCGGACTCGATGTCGCACGGCTCACGATCGTGGGCGGCGGAGCGAAGGGCCCGCTCTGGCGGCAGATCAAAGCGGACGTCACCGGCCTCCCGGTCCGCGTTCCCAGCTCGATCGAAACGACGGCAACCGGCGCGGCGATCCTCGCGGCCGTTGCGTCTGGGGTCCGGGACTCGATCGTGGATGCGGTCGATGCCTTCGTCTCCTACCGGCCGGACGTGCATGAGCCGGACCCGGGCACCAGCGACCTCTACGAGGACGCGTACGGCCGCTACCGCAGCGTCTACGACGCGCTCCGACCGGTCTTCAACAGCTGACCGATCCGTGACCGGGAGCGACCGCTCCGCTCGGCTCTACGGGCGCAACAGGTACAGGCGGAACGCGTCGTGCTCGATCGGCAGCACGTCGAACCTCGTGAAGCCGGCCTCGTCGGCGTACCGATGGAGCGTCGAAGCCCGCATCACCGTGCCCGTGCCCGCCGACGGTTGTTCGTACATCCCGCTCGGCAGGCAATCGAAGATGCTCCATCCGTAGAAGTACGCCTCGCGGTCGTCGGGCTCGCCCGAGAAGGCGTCCTTCGTGCGCTCGTCGACGATCAGCATCGCGCCGTCGTCGGCGAGCGCTTCCCTGACGGCACCCAGCACCTCGACCGGTCGCGCCATGTCGTGGATGCACTCGAACGCCGTGGCGACGTCGAACGGCCCGTGGCGGGTGAGCTCGGCGGCATCCTCACGGTGGAAGCGGACGCGATCGGCGACCCCCGCCTCGAGCGCGTGGTCGCGAGCCATCTGGATCGAGATCTCATCCGGATCGAATCCGTCGACCTGGACCGAAGGGTAGGCGTGCGCGATCGCGATGGAGGACCAACCGGTCCCGCAGCCGACGTCGACGACCCGGGCGGGGCCGGCTGAGAGGCGCTCGTGGATCGCGTCGATCGCCGGCAACCATTCCTGCGGGAGCGTCGTAAGGAAGGTGGGACGGTTGCTCGCGCCCTGACCCTCCACGCCTTCTTTCCCATACGCCTCGTACGGGACGCCCTCGCCGGACCGGAACGCGCCCTGCACCGCACCGATCGCGGCCGGGAGGCTCATGAGCTGGCCGATGCTCGCGCCCATGAAGGAAAGCGAGTCGCCGTCGAGCAGGACCTCCGCGTGCCCGGGCGGCAGCGTGAATCGGGTCGGATCGGCACCGAGGTCGGCTCGGACGATCGCCCGGGTCGCCTGTTGCTCCAGCCATTCCCGTGCGTAGCGTTCGTCGATACCCGCTGCGTCGGCGAGCTCATCCGACGTCATCGCGCCCCGGTCGGCCAGCGCCCGGTACAGACCGAGGCGCAGGCCGAGATGTATCGACAGGATGTCGAAGTAGCCGAGCGAGGAGGCGAAGACCCGCTCCGCGAACCCGTCACGATCCGATCGGGCATCGTCCATGGTCATCGGTCCTCCGGGGTGACGTAGGCGGCGGTGATGCCCCCGTCGACGATCAGCGACGCGCCGGTCATGAAGCTGGATTCGTCGCTCGCGAGGAACAGGGCGGCCTTCGCCAGTTCTTCGGCCCGACCCAACCGTCCCATGGGGATGTGGACGAACCGGCGTTGGCGCTTCTGCTCGTCCGACAGCAATTGCATCAGGAGCGGCGTCTCGATCGGTCCGGGACACAACGCGTTGCAACGGACGCCTTTGCGGGCGTACTCGACGGCGATCTCGCGCGTCATGGCCAATACCGCGCCCTTCGATGACGTGTATGCCGTCTGCGATGTCGCGGCGCCCATCCACGCGACGAAGGACGCGACGTTGATGATGGACCCTCCGCCGGTCGTGAGCATGGCCGGGATCGCGTACTTACACCCGAACGCGACGCCCTTGACGTTGACGGCGAGCGTCGTATCCCAGATCGCCTCGTCGGTGCTGTCCACCGATCCGTCGTCGGGCAGCATCACCCCGGCGTTGTTGTAGAGCACGTCGATCCGTCCGAAGCGCTCGATCGCCTCCGCCACCATCGCCCGCGTATCCGCCTCCCGAGAGACGTCGGCGTGAACGAAGTGCGCTCCGTTGCCGATCGCGGACGCGGTCGCCTGCCCCGCCTCGTCGTTCACATCCGTAAGGACCACGCTGGCGCCCTCGCGGGCGAAGAGCTCCGATGCAACCTTGCCCATGCCGCTGCCGCCGCCGGTGATGAGCGCGACCTTGCCTTCGAGACGCATGCACCCTCCTCTCGGCAGCGGCCCCGGGGGAGCTGCCCTCTGGCAGCGGCCTCTAGGCAGCGGGCCGCGCCAGCCTACGGTACGGTCAGAAGAACGGGACCGTTGCGAACGAAGCGGCCGACCACACGGCCGGACCACGCCATCGAACGGAAGGAGCGAACGATGACGGAGCTGTTGGTGCTCGGCGGCGAGCGCGTCCAGGCCGCGGAAGGAGCGACGACGAAGGTGGTGGAGCCGGCGACCGGCGAACCTGCCTGGGAGGTTGCCGAGGCCGGACCCGAGGATGCGCACCGCGCCGTGGACGTGGCCGCGCGCGCGTTCGACGAGGGCGCGTGGTCGCGCACATCGGCCCGCGCGCGCGGCCGCGTCCTGACCCAGGCGTCCTTCCTGATCCGCGAGCGCCAGGAAGAACTCGCCCGTCTCGAGGCGCGGAACGTCGGCAAACCCATCAGCGCCGCTCGCGCCGAGATGGACCTGGTCGCCAACGTCTACGAGTACTGGGGGGGCGCCGCGAACAAGATCTTCGGCGAAACGATCCCCGTCGTTCCGCAGGGTCTGGACCTGACGCTCCGCGAGCCCGTCGGCGTCTGCGTCCTGATCTCGCCCTGGAACTTCCCGACGGTGATCGCCAGCTGGAAGATCGCTCCGGCGCTCGCATGCGGCAACACCGCGATCCTGAAGCCGGCCTCGCAGACACCGCTCACCATCCTCGCGGTGGCCAACATCCTCACCCAGGCGGGGCTCCCCGAGGGGACGCTCAGCGTCCTGCCCGGCCCCGGCTCCACGATCGGGAGCGCACTGATCGCCGACCCGCGTGTGTCGAAGATCTCGTTCACCGGCTCCACCGAGGTCGGCACGAGGGTGATGCAGGCCGCGGCGGAGAACATCACACGCGTCTCGCTCGAGCTCGGTGGCAAGTCGGCGAACGTCGTCTTCGCCGACGCCGACCTCGACGTGTGCGTCGAGAGTTCGCTGTGGTCGGTCTTCGACAACGCGGGCCAGGACTGCTGCGCGAGGTCGCGTCAGCTGATCCAGCGACCGGTCTACGACGAGTTCATCTCCAGGTTCGCGGGACGGACCGATGCGATCCGCGTCGGTCCGCCGCTGGAGGAGGCCACCGAGATGGGTCCGCTCATCAGCGAGGGGCAGCGGCAGACGTCGCTCGACTACATCGAGGTGGGCACGAAGGAGGGGGCGAGGCTCGTCACCGGTGGGGACGTTCCGGAAGGCGCCGGCTTCTACCTCCGGCCGTGCGTGCTGGCCGACGTCGACAACTCGTGGCGCGTCGCCCGCGAGGAGATCTTCGGGCCGGTCGTGACGATGATCCCGTTCGACACCGAGGACGAGGCGATCCGGATCGCGAACGACTCCCCGTACGGGCTCTCCGGGTCCATCTGGACCCGCGACCTCGGACGCGCGATCCGAGTGGCGAAAGGGATCCGGACGGGCGTGCTGAGCGTGAACTCCTCGAGCAGCGTCCTGACGGAGGCGCCGTTCGGCGGGTACAAGCAAAGCGGGTTCGGTCGGGAGATGGGGATGCACGCGGCAGCCCTCTACACCGAAGTGAAGAACGTGTACTTCAACGAGGAGTGATCGCGCTGGACGCGTGGCGGAGCGCGTTGCGCGGCGACCCCGTCCCGTGGCTGCTGGAGCAGCAGGACCCCGCGATCCGTCACCTCGGGCTCCGCGAGCTCCTGGACGAACGCGAAGATGCCCCATCCGTTCGGCGCGCCCGGGCGGCGGCGATGCGCGTGCCCCCCATCTCGTGATCCTCGATGGACAAGAACGCCAGGGGTACTGGGTCAAACCGGGTTCGGGGTACGGGCCGAAGTACACGGGCACGGCGTGGTCCGTGATGTTCCTCGACCAGATGGGCGCCGATCCCCGCGACCGTCGGATCCAGCGTGCGTGCACGTACGTCCTGGAGCACACGCAGGCTCCGAACGGCGGGTTCGGGTGGAGCAACCGCGACGGCGGCGTCGTGCATCGCCTCAACGTCGATCTCCTGCGCGCCTTGATCGACTTCGGGTTGCTGGATGACCCGTCCGTCCGTGCGTCCCGCGAGTGGCAGGCTCGCGCTCGATCACCGGAGAGCGGTTCGATGGCTACTATCGGTGGGCGACGGCCGGACCGGGATCCAGATGTTGCATCAACGGGACCGAGCCGTGTGCATGGAGCGCGATCAAGGACTGGCGGCGATCCCGCCGAGACGCCGAACGCAAGCGGTCCGCGATGCGATCCGTGTCGGGGCCGATCTCCTCCTCTCCCGAGACCCCGCGGTCACCGATCACCCCCACGGACACCGCGGTGAGCGCCAACTGGTTCCGGTTCGGGTTCCCGTCCGGCTACGTCGCCGACGTG
>VAYU01000033.1 GCA_005884925.1 Actinomycetota bacterium
GGATACTTCTGATGGAAGTCCTGGAGCACCTCGCAGTACTTCTTGAACTCCCCGCCGCTGTAGAAGCTCCAGAGCTGGATCGTCACGGGCTGCTCGCCGCTCGGGCCAGCGCTCGCGCTACCGACCTCCAAACCCTTGGTGGTGCACGCCGCCGAGGTCAGCGATCGAGCCGCCGACGGCTGGAGTCCGGCGGTGCTGCTGGACGAACAGGCAGACGCGACGAGCCCTGCGACCGCCACGACCATCAACAACCGTCTCATGTCGTTCCTCCTCGCATGTCCCCAACGTCCGACCGACTCATACCGCTACCCCTCGCCCCGCGTCCACGCGGGAGAACAACCGATCCTGCGCAGCTTCGAGTGCCAGGGAGACCGCGCCCATCAGCTCGGCCTCCTCGCCCAACGACGAAACCTCGATCCGCGGCCGGAAGGGCGACAACGCACGCAGCTCCCGCTCCAGCGACTCGCGGAGCAGGTCCGCGTTGCGACCGATCCCGCCGCCGAGGATCACCAGGGCCGGGTCGAGCACCGGCACGATCGCGGCGATCCCGAGGGCGATCCCCTCGGCGACCAACGCAACGGCGTGCCGAGCCTTCTGGTCACCGTTGCGGGCGGCCTCGAACACCTCGGCCGCCGTCGTCGCGCCACGAAGTCCCGCCCGCTTCGCGGCCGACAGCACCCCGTCGGCGCCGATCGCCGTCTCGAGAGCACCACGCCGGCGATTGGCCTTGTCGTGGGGATCGGCCGTCGCGAGGGGCAGGTACGCCACCTCACCGGCCGCGCCGTTCGCTCCCTTGTAGAGCTCCCCGCGCATCACGATCCCGAGGCCCACACCCGTTCCTACGTGGAAGTACACGAAATCGTCGACGTCCCGTCCCAGTCCGCGCCAGCGCTCCCCGAGTGCGGCGAGGTTCACGTCGTTCTCGAAGACGACCGAAGTGGCGAGCTCCCGCCGGATCTCGTCCAGGACGCCCTCACGGGTCCAGCCGGGAAGGTTATGGGCGAGCAGCGGATGTCCGGCCGAGCCGAACACGCCGGGGCTGCCGACGGCCGCCACCGTGACGCGGCGCCACCCGATGCCCGCCGACTCGACCGCGGCACGCGCGACGGAGCCGATCGTGGTGATCAGCGTCCGTGCGCTCCGGGCCCGCGCGGCCTGGCGGCGCTGCGCGACGATCTTCCCGGTCAGGTCGGCCACGGCAGCCCGGACGTACTCCCGACCCACGTCGATCCCGACCACCCATCCGGCGGCCGGGTTCAACTCGTAGAGGAGCGCGGTCGGCCCCTTCCCGCCGGAGGTCCGCCCCGCCTCTCGGACCAGACGGGTACGTTCGAGCGTCGAGAGTGCCTGGGAGACCGTGGGTTTCGAAAGGCCGGTCTCCCGGGCGATCTGCGCACGGGATACTGGCCCGGACCGCCGGATCCGCTCGAGGACCGTGCGTTCGTTGATCGCCCGGAGCAAGCTCGGGGTCCCCGTCGCGTACGTCTGGGTCGCGGCCGTGATGTCGGCTCCTCGCTGAGGCGATCCGATCAGTCAGGAAACTTTCCTAACGAACCGAGGGGATGCTAGCCTCGCGTCGCGGGGCAGGTCAAGGCACCCGCAGGATCGATCGACACCGAAGGAGCCGGACAGCATGCCAGAGCTCGCGATCGCCGGCGGCGCCGCCGTCCGAGCGGAGCCGTACCCGGAGTGGCCGCACGGCGACGATGAGGACGTCGCCGCCGTCGAGGAGGTGGTCCGGGGGGGACGATGGGGCGGGTTCCCCGAACCCGGCCCGAAGGCCGCGGCCTTCGAGGAAGCGTTCGCCGCCTACCAGGGCGCTCGGTACGGGGTCCTGATGGCCAACGGGACGGTGACGATGGAGGTCGCCCTCAAGGCCCTCGGGATCGGCTGGGGAGACGAGGTGATCATCCCGGCGCTCACCTTCGCCGCCACGGTCTACGCCCCGATCGCCGCCGGCGCGCTCCCCGTGATCGTCGACGTGACGCCGGAGACATGGACGATCGACCCGGCGTTGGTCGAGACCGCCATCACCCCTCGAACGCGCGCGATCATGCCCGTGCATCTCGGGCACCAGATGGCCGACATGGATCGGCTCATGGAGATCGCTCGGAGCCACTCGCTCGCCGTCGTCGAGGACTGCGCCCACGCACACGGGCAGCGTTGGAACGGTGAGGGCGCCGGGTGCATCGGCGACTTCGGTTCGTTCAGTCACCAATCGTCGAAGATCATGACGGCGGGCGAAGGGGGCTCGTTGCTGACGAACGACGAGCGGCTGGCCGGGCTCGCCCACTCCATCATCGATTGCGGCCGCCCCAAGGACGACGCCGAGAAGGAGTACACGTTCGGCGCCAACTACCGGCTCGGTGAGCTCCAGGCCGCGCTGCTCACGGTCGCCATGCGGCGGTTCCCCGAGCAGCAGGCCCGGCGCGCCGAGCTCGGCTCGTACTTCGAGCGGTTGGCCACACAGATCCCCGGGATCCGCGTCATGCCGCACGATCCGAGGATCACTCGCTGGAGCTTCTACCGCTACGTGCTCGCGATCGACCCGGAGCTGTTCGCCGGCCGTACGAACCAGGTGGTCTGCGACGCGCTCGAGGCCGAGGGGGTCGGAGCATGGACGGGGTACGAGCCGATGTCCAACTACGACTTGTTCCAGCCGTCGCTGTCGCGGCTCCCGGTCGCGGTCGAGCATGCGGAGCGGTTGGATCCGTCGAGGATGTCGTTCCCGGTCGCGGAGGCGGCGGGCCTCCGCGAGTCCGTCTACATCGACGAGAACGTGTTCCGCTCCGATCACGCGGGGGTCGAACAGGCGGTCGCGGCGCTCGCGAAGATCCAACGTAACGCTGCCGAGCTCCCCGGAGGTTAGCCCGCGAAGAACCGAGGGAGATGCGCGCGGTTCGCGTCCAGGAGCGCATCCAGCATCGGCGCCGCGCGGTCGATATCGCCCACGAGCGGGTTCGTCAGGAGCGCCTTCAGCGCGGAGTCGCGGGATCCGGTCATCGCGGCTTCGATCGTCAACCGTTCGTACGCCTTCGCGTGCTGCACCAGCCCGAGCATCTCGGGCGCGAGCGGGTCGGTCGGCTGGGCGAACGCGCCGGCACGATCCACCCGGCACGTGAGCTCCACGACGTCGCCGTGCGGTACGTTCGGGATCGCGCCCTCGTTCAGCACGTTGACCACCTGCTCGTCGCCCGTGCCTGCGTGGAGCGACGCGACCAGTGCCACGGCTGCGTCCGAGTACCACGCGCCCCCACGCTCCTCCAGGAGCTTCGGCTTCGTCTCCAGCGCCGGATCGCGATAGAGCTCCAACAAGCCGGCCTCGATCTCGAGGACCTCCTCGGCGCGGGTGCGATGCGTCCGTTGGTGTTCCAGGACATCGCTGGTCCGGTAGTAGTAGCGGAGGTACGAACTGGGGATGGCCCGCAGCGCGCGGACGAGCTCGATCGGCGCGGCCTCCGTGAGCTCCTCGATGGGCTCGGCCAGCAGCTCGGGCAAGCGGTCCACGCCGTCGACGAGGACCGCGCGAACCCACGAGAGGTGATTGAGCCCGACGTGGTCCAACCGGATGTGGGACGGCTCGACGCCGAGATGGCCCGCGAGCTCGCGTTGGACGCCGATCGCGACGTTGCACAGCCCGCACGCCCGGTGCCCCTGGTCGAGCAAGGCCTGCGTGACGAGCCCCGTCGGGTTGGTGAAATCGACGACCCACGCGTCGGGAGCGCCGATCTCGGCGGTGCGTTCGGCGAGCTCCAACACGACGGGCACCGTGCGGAGCGCCTTGGCGAAGCCTCCGGGTCCCGTGGTCTCCTGGCCGATGCAGCCGTACCGGAGGGGGATCGTCTCGTCCAGGAAGCGCGCCTGGTTCCCGCCGACCCGGAGCTGGACGATGACGAAGTTCGCGCCCTCGAGCGCTTCGGTCGCCCGGTCGGTCAACCGGACCGTCCCCGCCCACCCGGCCGCTCGCACCATCCGCTCCGCCAGTGCACCGACGATCGCGAGCCGCTCCGGATCGACGTCCAGCAGGACGAGCTCGTCGACCGGAAGGCGGTCCGTGCGCGTGACGAATCCCTCGACGAGTTCCGGCGTGTACGTGCTGCCGCCGCCGACCACCGCCACCTTCACACCCATGCGCCGGGCATCGTACACTCCGCCCGATGAAATCGTTAGGAAACTTTCCTGACCCATTCATCGCCGAGATCGCCGGTCAGCCCGAGGCACTCCGCCGGGCCGGGAGCGGTGCGATCGAGCAGACCGAGGCGCTGGAAGCGGCAGCGGCTCCGGCCCGTCGGGGTCGCATCGTCCTGTCGGGGATGGGGAGCTCCTACGATGCCTGCTACCCGGCCGTCACGGCGCTCGCCGCCGCGGGCGTTGCGGCGGTGATGCTCGACGCGGCCGAACTCCTGCATTTCCGGCTCCCCATCCTCCGCGGCGAGGATCTCCTGGTGCTGGTCAGCCAGTCCGGCGAGAGCGCCGAGACGGTCGGTGTCGCGCGGGCCATCGGCGACGCTGGAGAGACCCCGACGATCGCCAGCATCACCAACGGGACCGCCAACACGCTCGCCTCCCTGGCCGACGTCGCGCTCGACACCCGCGCCGGCGAGGAGACGGGGCCGTCGACCATGACCTTCGTCTGCGCGCTCGCCGTGCTCGGCGCGCTCGCCCGCACGATCGCCGGGGCCCGCGCGCAGGATGCTGCCGCTTCGATCGCGCTCGAAGCGGGCCGGGCCGCCGACGCGATCGACGGGCTCGTCGCCGATCGGGCGCTCCCCGAGCGCCTGGCCGCCTGGCACGGCGGCCGCGCGACGACCGTGATCTTGGGTCGGGGCGCCGCCCGCGCGGCCGCCGAGATGGGCGCGCTCACGATCAAGGAGGCGGCCGGGATGCCGGTCGAGTCGCTCCAAGCCGCGCAGTTCCGCCATGGGCCGCTCGAGCTGGCCGGTCCCGAGCTCGCTGCGATCGTGCTCGCGACCGAGCCCGAGACGGTCGCGCTCGACCGGGAGCTCGCCGCGGACCTCGCGAGGCTGGGCGCGGCCGTCCTCCTCGTGACCGACGGAGCGGCACCGGGCGGGATGCTGTCGATCGCGATCGGTTCGCTCGACCGACTGCTCACCCCCGCCGCGTCCGTCGTGCCCGCCCAGCTCTTGGCGTGGCGGCTCTCCGTGGCGACCGGCCGGATCCCCGGTTCCTACGTCCACGCCTCGAAGGTGACGACGCATGAGTGAGCCCGAGAACGTCGCACTGACCTTCGACGCGGAGCATCCGGACCGCTCCTGGTGCCCGTCCGACGCGGCCGAGCGGATCCTCGACGTGCTCGCTGGGGCGGGTGCCCACGCGACCTTCTTCGTGCAGGGTCGCTGGGCCGAAGCGTACCCGGCGACCGCCCGTCGGATCGCGGACGACGGGCATCTGATCGGCAACCACTCGCACCATCACGCGAGGATGCCGCTGCTCCTGGATAGCGGGCTGCAGGAGGATGTTGACGCTGCCCGCGACGCGATCGCCCGAGCGACCGGCCGAGACCCTCGCCCGTGGTTCCGGTGTCCGTTCGGAGCCGGCGCCGACGATCCTCGTGTGCTCGCCGCGATCGCCGCAGCCGGCTACCGGCACGTCGGCTGGCACGTCGAGGTCGAGGACTGGGAACCGGCGCGGACGCCCCAGGCGATCGCTGCCGATGCGATCGCCGGGATCCGGCGCCACGGCGACGGTGCCGTGCTGCTGCTCCACACGTGGCCCGGAGGAACCGTCGAGGCTCTGCCTCTCATCCTCGACGACCTGCAAGGTGCAACGCGGTTCGTCACGGTGGATGCGTTGGAGGAGCTTCCGTGAAGCCGGCAGCGGTCCTCGCGGTCGACGGCGGCGGGAGCAAGGTCGATGCCGTGCTGATCCGCCGCGACGGTACGCTCCTCGGCGCAGCGCGGATCGCGACCGGCGCGGCCCCGGACGGCGTCCCCGGCGAGGACGAGCACATGCGTCCCATCCTGGAGGCGACGCGTGCGGCCGCGGGCGTCGCGGGACGCGACCCCGCGGCCGCACCCCTCGCGGACCTCGGCGTCTTCTGCCTCTCGGGTGCCGACCTCCCGGTCGACGATCGGAGGATCGTGCGATGGCTTCGCCGGCACGGGCTCGCGACCGAGGACGTGGTCCGGAACGACAGCTTCGCAGTGCTCCGGGCGGGGACGGAACGATCGTGGGGGGTCGGTGTGGTGTGCGGCTTCGGAACCAACTGCTCGGGCGTCGCCCCCGACGGTCGGGTCACGCGGTTCCCCGCGATCGGCCCGGTGAGCGGGGACTTCGGCGGCGGGATCGAGCTTGGCACCCTTTCGCTCTGGCACGCGATCCGTGCCGAGGACGGGCGCGGCGAGCAGACGGTCCTTCGAAAGCTCGTGCCCACCCACTTCGGCATGCGTCGTCCCAGCCAGGTCATGGAGGCGCTCTACCGCGGAACGCTCGGTGAGCATCGGCTCACCGAGCTCACGCCCGTCCTGTTCCGCGCCGCCCGGAAGAACGATCGCATCGCAAGAGAGGTCGTGTGGCGGCAAGCCGACGAGATCGTCGCGATGGCGACCGTGGCGATCCGCCGACTTCGGATGCAGAAGCTCGACGTGGAGGTCGTGCTGGGCGGCGGGGTCTTCCAGAGCGGGTGGCCTCCCTTCTTGGAGCGGATCGAATCGGGTGTCCGAGCGTTCGCGCCCGACGCGCGCGTGCTCGTGTTGGACGCGCCGCCCGTGGTCGGGGCCGCGTTGATCGGGCTCGACCACATCGGTGCACGCGGGGGCGCGTATCGACGGGTACGGGCGGGTTTGACGCACGAACGGTTGACGGCGAAGACTGCCGCCCGACGCGGGCCGCGTCCCCGACGCGAGACGCCGCGGGCGCGTCGACGAGAGGAGTCCTGATGTCGAGGATCAACTTGGATCGGATCACCAAGCTCTTCGGCGACGATGTGGTCGCCGTCGACGATGTCTCGCTGGAGATCGCGGACGGCGAATTCATGGTCCTCGTGGGTCCCTCCGGATGCGGCAAGTCCACGATCCTGCGGATGATCGCGGGGCTCGAGGACGTCACGGCCGGTGAGATCATGATCGGCGACCGGCAGGTCACCGATCTGGAACCGAAGGCGCGAGACATCGCGATGGTGTTCCAGAGCTATGCCCTCTACCCGCACATGACGGTCGAACAGAATCTCGCGTTCGGACTACGACTCCGGAAGACCCCCAAGGCAGAGCTGAAACAGCGCGTGTTCGATGCCGCCAAGATCCTCGGGCTCTTGCCGTTGCTCCAGCGACGGCCGGCGGAGCTCTCCGGCGGGCAGCGTCAACGCGTCGCGATGGGCCGCGCCATGGTGCGCGAACCCCAAGCGTTCCTGATGGACGAACCGCTGTCCAACCTGGACGCGAAGCTCCGCGTGCAGATGCGTGGGCAGCTCATGCTGCTGCACGAGCGTCTCAAGACCACCACCGTCTACGTGACGCACGACCAGGTCGAAGCGATGACGCTCGGCGAGCGCGTGGCGGTTCTCCGCGATGGGATCCTGCAACAGGTCGACACACCACAAGAGCTCTATCGCCACCCCACGAACCTGTTCGTCGCGGCGTTCATCGGCTCACCGCCGATGAACCTGGTCGAGGCGAGGGTGCGCGCGGGCCGGCTGGCCTTCGGTGGATGGGACCTCCCGAGCGGCGGCAGCGTGGACCTCTCGGCGTACGAAGGGAAGAGCCTGATCCTGGGCGTCCGCCCTTCGGACATGGAGGACGCGAACGTGTGGCGCGACGATTCGCTCCCCACGATCGTCGTCACCGCCGAAGTGACCGAGGAGCTCGGGTCCGAGGTGAACGTCCTGTTCGAGGTGGACGAGCCACCGGTGACGGCCGAAGAGATCCGGGCCGCGACCGTCGAACAGGGCGACGACGACCTTCTCCTCGCGGCGGAAGGGGCGAGATGCATCTTCTGCGCCAGCGTCGATGCGCGTACCACGGTGAAGCCCGGCGGATCCATCACGCTCTCCTTGGATCCCTCGCGGTTCCACTACTTCGACCCTTCGACCGGTCGCGCGGTCGAGGCGACCCGGGCGGGGGCTTCGGTCTGAGGACGCGCCTCAGGCGCCGAGCGCAGGGTCGCCCGTGGCGACGTCCAGTGGCAGCCAGCATTCCACGGTCGTCCCTTCGCCTGGGGAGCTGAGGATCCGGGCCCAACCACCGGCGAGCTCCGCCCGTTCGACGATCGTCGACAACCCCAGATGACCCGGCGCGGGAGCGGTGTCCAGATCGGGCACGAAACCACGCCCGTCATCGCGCACCCGCAGCGTCACGCCGTCGCCCGCCGAGAGCGCTTCGACCTGGACCCGCGACGCCTTCGCGTGCTTCGCCGCATTGGCGACCGCTTCCTGCGCGATCCTGTACAGGAGGGCCCGCATGTCCGGATCCGGTTCCTGCGTCATCCCGTCGACGACCTCGACGACCCAGTCGCTCGCCTTCGCCCTCCGCTCGAGGTAGACGCGGAGTGCAGGAACGAGCCCCTCTCGATCGAGGGCGGCCGGACGGAGTTCGAACAGCATCGAGCGCAGTCGCTCGATCGCTGCACGGACCTCCGACTCGATCCCCGCGATCGCTTCCGGCGTGACCGAGTCGGGGTACTCGGCGAGCATCTGCAGGCGCATGTCGACGGCGCTCATCGCCTGGATCGGATCGTCGTGGAGGTCCGCCGCGATCCGTTGGCGTTCCGACTCCTGGGCGTTCTGCAACCGTCGGGCCAGCTCGCGACGTTGCTGCAGCGTTTGGCGGAGCACATCGAGGCTCCACCGGAGCTTCTCCTCGACCTCCATGCGCTCGGTGACGTCCAGCATCACGCCTCGCCAATACAGGAGCGTGCCATCGGGCCCGCGGACCGGCGCGGCTTCGTCGCGGATCCACACGGTCCGCCCGTCCTTCGTGATGATGCGGTACTCGTCGACGTAGCGCTCGGCGTTGCGGTTGGATTCCTCGTTCGCGAGCAGGACTCGGTCCCGGTCGTCGGGGTGGATCGCTTCCTTCCACAGTTCGGGGTCCGCCATCCACTCCTCCACGGAGTACCCGAGCAACGACTCGATCTGTGGGCTCGTGTAGAGGTTCGTCGACAGCTGGTCCGGCCGATCGATGTAGAGGATCGCCGGGACCCCCTCGACGAGCATCCGGTAGGCGTCCGGGTGCAGCTCGTCGAAGTGCCAGGCCGCGTCCTCGCTCATACCCTTGTGATCACCCCGGCCAGCAGCGCGATCCGTGGAACGACGCTCTCGAGGTCGAGCCACTCGTCGCGGCTGTGCGCCGCACCGCCGACCGGCCCGAGCCCATCGAGGGTCGGGCAGCCCGTCGCGCTGGTGGTGTTCCCGTCGGACGCTCCCCCCGTCGCGGAATCCCGGAGCTCGAACCCGAGCTCGCCGGCAACGGCCACGGCCTCATCCACCAATCGCTGGGAGGCTCGCGTCTTCTCCATCGGCGCATGCGATCCGTCGCCTCGGACCGAGATCGTCACGCCGTTCATGCCGGGCTGAGCGCAGACGGCTTCGATCGCTCGCTTCGCTTCTTCGAGCGTCGCGAGCTCGGGCGCGCGGAGATCAACCTCCAGGACCGCTTCCTCGGCGACAACGTTGGACCGCGTTCCTCCTCGGAGGATGCCGACGTTGCATGTGACCCCAGGCCACCGCCCGTGGATGTCGGCGATCTCGATCGCCTTGTGCGCGGCCTCGATCACCGCGCTGCGACCTTCGTCGGGTTCCACCCCTGCATGCGCGGCTCGGCCACGGACCCGGATGACGTAGTCGGTGGTTCCCTTGCGCGAGGACACGATGGCTCCGTTCGCACGACCGGACTCCAAGATGAGCGCCGCATCGTGTCCGGCGGCGAGCCGCGCGATCGTCGCGGTCGATGACGGCGAGCCGAGCTCCTCGTCGGGGTTGCAGACGTACGTGATGTGCTCGAACCCGTCGAAACCGACCTCGCGGAGCACATCCGTGGCGATGAACCCGGACACGAGGCCTCCCTTCATGTCACTCACGCCCGGTCCGTACGCGCGGTCCCCGCGGACGGAGAAGGGTCGCTCGGACGCCGTCCCGTCGTCGAACACGGTGTCCATGTGGCCGACCATCAGTACCCGGGCGCCCCCCGCGCCACGGATCGTTCCGACGACCGTGTCCCCCAGCTCCGGTCCGTCGGAGACGTGGACGGGGGCGATGCGCTCGACGTCCCAACCGCCCGCGCGGAAGCGCGCCTCACAGAGATCGGCGATCCTGTTGACGCCCTCCCGGTTGAACGTCCCGGAATCGATGTTCACCATCGTCCGGAGCGCGGCGAGGTAAGGGTCGCGATGGGCGGCCGCGAGGCCCCGGATCGCGAGCACGTCCATGGGTCGGACGCTAGCATGCGGCTCGTGGCCGGGGGTGAGCTGAACCGCTGGTGGCGCGTCGGCCTCCCGATCGTCACGCCGTTCGTCCGGCTCGCGTTCCGAACGCGTGTCGAGGGCCTCGAGCATCTTCCCTCGAGCGGTGCGACGATCATCGCGTTCAACCACATCAGTGCGCTCGACGGACCCGTCCTTGCGATCGAGATCGGCCGCCGGATCAAGCGTGAGAGTCGGTTCCTGGTCGCCGCGGAATTCTTCCGCAAGGGGTTCTTCGGCTGGATCCTCCGTCGTTACGATCAGATCCCCATCCGGCGCGGCGAAGGTGACGGATCCGCGCTGGAGGCCTCCCTCACGGCTGTGAGGGAGAGCGTCCTGCTCGCGATGGCCCCCGAGGGGACGGTGAACGCCGACCCGGACACGTTGATGCGGATCCGGAGCGGCGTGGCACGCATCGCCCTTCCGAGTGGTGCCCCGGTGGTCCCCGTCGGGATCTGGGGCACGCACCGCCGGTGGCCCAGGTCAGGGTTGTCGTGGGGACGGCCGTGGCGGCCACGTCTGGCGATCGTCTTCGGCGAGCCGCTGCTCGCAGCCGGAGACGTCGAAGATGAGGGAGACGTCGAGGCGTTCCGCGAACGGCTGCGAGGCCATCTCGTGCGGCAGGTCGAGCGGGCACGCTCGATCAGCGGCGAGCCACCGTGATCGAGGGTGCCGTCGCTCCCGCAGCACACTGAGCTGTCACGGGGAACGAACGCGACGGGAGGGCCGGCACCGAGGTGCCGGCCCTCCCGCAAGGCCAGGTCGACGGCGGGGTGCGAGGGTTGGAGACCAAACTCCCGCCGCGGGGGATGGGGTCGCTTGAGTCGTCCCGGCCTGCGTCCTTCCTCTCCGAGAGCGCTGCCCGCGCCGATCGTCCGAAGACGATCAGAGGCTTTCGATCTTCCTATCGCCCGAAGGCGGGAGGATGCACGTCTCGAGCGCGAGAAAAGCCGGACGGGACGCCGGGCTCACTGCCGGTGCGAGGGGGGTGGATCCGATCCCTCGGGGCCGTCGTTCCCTGATCCATGGTCGTTGTGCGAACCGTCGTTCCCGGTCCCCTGGTCCCGATCGTGAGGATCGTCTCCCGGTTTCGCCGAGCCATCGCCGCCGCCGGATCCGCCACGCCCCGAACGTCCGCCGGCCGAGGGTCCGCCTCCGGCGGGGGACGATGCCGTCCGTCGGGTCGGAGCGGGCACGTTCCGTGGATCCGAGCCGACCCCGGCGGAGAACGAACCGGCGGATGGGGCCGTTGAAGCGGGCGACACGACGGGAGCTCCATCGTGCGAACCACGCGACGCGACCGCGTACGCGATCCCTGCGAGCACGAGCGCCGCGGCGGCGGCGATCGAGAGGATCCTGCTCGGCCGTGGACGATGGAGCGGCACCACCGGGGCCGGAGCGTCGATCCGCGTACGCAGCGCCGCCCACCCGGCCTCGGCGTTCGGCAACGGGACGGCGGCCGCGGCCCCCGTCAGACGCTCGTGCACGGCGACGAGGGCCGCTGCCGCCGTCCCGTGAACGGCGAGCAGCTGCTCGCGCGACAGCTCCTGGCGCGTCCAGGCCCCCAGATCGCGATCCAGATCGGCGCTCATGTCCGTTCCTCCAGCACGTCGGCCAGTGCCTTCAGCGCCCGCCACTGCTTCGCGTTGATCGCCCCCGGCGTGGTCCCCATGGCCGCGGCGACCTCCTCGTTGGTCATGCCCACGAGGTATTTCAACTCGATGACCTGGCGTTGCTCGGTCGGAAGGTGCTCGATCGCACCGCGCAACGTCAGGATCTCGGCCGTCATCGGCTCGATCCCCCGGTCGGGGAGGTCCTCGCGGGGCTCGTCCCGCCCCCGCTTGCGGAGCGAATCGATCGCCACGTGCCGAGCGATACCGTAGAGCCACGCGGAGAACGGAACGCCGGTGTCTCGATAGGACCCGAGCCCTCGCCAGGCTCGGAGGAACACCTCGGAAACCGCATCCTCGTCCTGGGCGCCCACTCGGAATCGGACCAGCCTGGACACGGCCGGCAGGTGGGTGCGATAGAGCTCGCCGAAGGCATCACGATCACCGTCCTGAGCTCGCCGGACGAGGGCACGCTCTTGCTCCCGCCCGTCGGGCTCGTATCCACCCTTCCCATCGTGCGAAGGGGGCGAGATGTTCGCGGGGGTACTGCCGCGGAACGCCGAGACCTCCATCCCGTCTCAGTCATCGGCAGGTACGAGCGCACGGCTGAACAGCGAAAGGGGCCGCCCCGCGGGGCGGCCCCTTCGAGCCTCGGGTCGCGCTCGGCGGCTCAGCCGCCGAGCGCGACCGCGTTGATCAGGTTGGAGTCGCGGAGCTTCCGGAGCGCCTCGCGCTCGATCAACCGGACGCGCTCTCCGGACAGACCCAGGACCTTCCCGGTCTCCCGGAGGCTCAGCGGCTGTCCGTTCTCCAAGCCGTAGCGGAGCGCCACGACGTGGCGTTCCCGCTCGTCGAGCACCTTGTCCACGGCACCGCCGATCTCCTCGCGGAGCAGCTGATCCTCGACCTCGTTGAACGCCGCGTCCGAGTCGACCTCTTCGATGAGGTCGCCCAGCTCGGTGTCCTCGCCCACCGGGGACTGCAGGGACAGCGGCTCACGGCGCCCCATCTCGGTCAGGTCGTCGATCTCGTCCACGGTGGTATCGAGCGCCTTGGCCAGCTCCTCGCGCGTGGGCTCGCGCCCCATCGACTGCGCGAACTGGAACCTGGTCCGGTTGAGCTTGCGCAGCCGGTCGTGGATGTGCACCGGAAGGCGGATCGAACGGGAGCGATCGGCGATCGCCCGGGTGATGCCTTGGCGGATCCACCATGTGGCATACGTGGAGAACTTGAAGCCGCGGCGCCAGTCGAACAGCTCGACGGCGCGCATCAGCCCGATGTTGCCTTCCTGGATGAGATCCAGCAGGGGGAGTCCCTGGCCCTGGTACTTCCGGGCCACGGAGACCACCAGCCGCAGGTTGGCCATGATGAACCGCTGGCGGGCCGCCTCGGCCTTGCGGACGACGGCGCGGGCCTTCGCGATGCTCTTCTCCGAACGGAGGCGGCCGGCACGAAGGCGATCTTCGGCCTCCTTGCCGCCCTCGATGGTCATGGCAAGCTCCACCTCTTCCTCCTTGGTGAGCAGCGGCTCGCGAGCCGCAGCCTCCAGGTAGAGGCGGAGATCGTCAGCGTCGTCGGTCCCTAGGGGACGCGCCGGCTCGGGCACTTCGTATCACGCTCCTCGTCGTGACCCGGCCCACCGCACGGCGCGGCACGCCTGGTCATCGAGAAATCGGGTCATCCCTCGCGAGCGGCCTGGCGTGGGCAGACACATGGAGGGCAAACGCCTTGGCCGCTCATTCCTATGGTAGGTCGTGGTCCTAGGTCTGTAAAGCTCAGGCCGTGTGTACGGGTGTGGAGGTCGTGTGAAAGCGCAGGTGGGACCCTTCGTACGGTCCTTCAGGACCACCAACCCTCCCCTGCTCTACGCCACCGAACCCTTCAACGTTCGAAGGTCCCCGTTCTATGCCCGGACGGCGGCTCCCACCCGCCTCGGTAGGCTCTCGAGATGCCCATCGAGCCTCCGCCGATGCAGACCGTTGACCTCGGCGGGCCCATCGTGTATCGAACCTGGGCCGGCCCACCCGATACCACCTTCGTCCTCGTCCACGGGCTGGGCGGATCGCACCTCAACTGGCTACAGGTCGCACCCGGGCTCTCGGGACTCGGACGGGTCCTGGCGCTCGATCTTCCCGGTTTCGGCCGCTCGCCCGTAGCCGGAGGTCGCACGAGGGTGATGGATCTTCGCCGCTCGCTCGCCCGGTTCATCGACGATGCGGCGACCGGTCGTGTCGTGGTTGTCGGGAACTCGATGGGCGGGCTGATCGCAACGGTCCATACGGCGGTCGAACCCGATCGCGTGGCCGGGTTGGTGCTCAGCGCCTCCGTGTTCCCCTGGACGCGCGGCCGCCTCCCGCACCCCGCGGTCCTCGCCGCATTCTCCCTCTATGGCTTCGACGGCGTCGGCGAGGCCGTGGTACGAGCCCGCCGCCGGTCGATGAGCCCGGAGGCGTTCGTCGCGCTCGGCCTTCGCCTGCTGACCACCGACCCCGGCTCCATCCCCGAGGAGGTGATCCGACTCCAGGTTGAGCTCGTGCGCGATACACGGGACGACCCGGAACAGCCGAAGAACTTCATCGAAGCCGCGCGCTCGATCGCGACCTACGTCAGGACGCCTTCGCTGGGGATCAGAACGATGCAAGGGATCCGGTGCCCGGTCCTCGTGATCCATGGGCGTCGTGACCGGTTCGTCCCCTCCAGCTTCGCCGAAGCGGTGCTGGCGACCTACCCATCGTGGCGAGGGCGGATCCTGCCCGGGGTCGGACATGTCCCCCAGATGGAAGCCCCCGGTCGCTGGTTGGCCGAGGTCGCGGACTGGTACGCCGCGACCCTCCGCTAACCGGTCCTCGCGGCCTTCTTCGAGGCAGCGGCAGCCAGATCGTCGATACCGCGCTCGATGCCGCGGGCCAAGACGTCGATGTCCTTCAAGGTGTCCCAGTCGGCCGTGAGCCCGAACGCCATGGTCCCGCCGAGCGAGGTACAGCCGATCGAGAGCCCACCGTGCTCGCCGAGCGGCATCGCGGGGTGGTTCGCGACGAGTCGGGCTCCCGCCAGATACAGGGGCATCTGCGGCGCCGGGATGTTCGACACGACGAGGTTGAACCACCGTCCTCGCGAAACGACGCGAGCAGCCATCGCGTGCAGCGCAGGCGGAGCGAAGGCCCCCAGGCCGATGATGGCATCGGCCGACACGGCCATCGACGACGACTTGAGCTCCTCGGTCGCGCGCCGCACCTTCACCAGCCGCGATCGAGCGCCCATGCGCCCGATCGGGATCTCCACGAAAGCCGGCGCGACGCGGTTCCCAACGTCTCCCGTCTCGGCCTTCGACCGCACGGAGACGGGAACCATCACGCGGAGGCTCCTCCCTTGCGTCGATTCGCCGCGCGAGGTGAGCAGCTCGTGCAGGCCGATCGCCACGGCTGTGAGGACGACATCGTTGATCGTGCCGCCGAGGGAGCGCTTGATCGTTCGGAGCCGGTCGAACGGGGCGTCGGCCGTCGCGAAGCGTCGCGCGGGTCCGGTCGGACCGTCGAACGGGCCCCGAGGAGGAGGACCCATGCCCGCCAGGGCCATCGCGCCGGACATCGTCCGCACGACCGTGTCGATAGCCCGTTTGGGAGCGCGGGCCGTTCGTGCCAGCGCCTCTGCGGGATGGGATGCCATCTCCGCGACCGCTGCGCGGACCAGATCCTCGCGATCGGGGATCGGCTCGGGTTGCCAGGGTCCCATCGGCGGGAGTCCGAACGGGGCGTCCGGCTCCAGATCGAAGAGGGCCGATCCGATCAACATGCTGCCGATCCCGTCGGCGAGCGCATGGTGGAGCTTCAGGAGCACGGCCGTCCGTCCCTCGTCGACGCCTTCGAAGACGTACAGCTCCCACAGTGGCTTCGATCGGTCGAGCGGACGCGAGAGGACGCGGCCCACCGATCGCTCCAGCTGGGCGCGACCACCCGGTGACGGGACGGCCGACCGACGGAGATGGAAGTCCAGGTCGAACCGATCATCGCCCACCCATACCGGGCGGCCGAGGTTGCCCGGGATCGGAAGCACCCGTTGTCGGAGGCGCGGCGCGAGATGGATGCGTGCCTCGACCACCCGCTGCACATGGTCATACGTGAGCGAACCGTCCTCGCGCGGAGCGAAGATCGACAGGCCGGCGACATGCATGTGCAGCGCCGGTGTTTCCAGATACAGGAAGCTCGCATCCAAGCTGGAGAGACGTTCCGCCGGCATCGGCCCATGCTAGGGTCCGCGCCGATGTGGCGACGACCCCTGCTGCACGGCGTGCTGGCCGTGACGGCGGCCCTCATCTGGTTCTGCTCCGGTTCGCTCGCGGGAGCCCGAGAGGATCAGGGGGTCTCGACGGGGCCGCGACTCTCCGCCGGCGTGGGACCGGGACGGGAGCCGGTGCCGACCCGGTACGCCGGGACGATCCGCGTGCCGCAGGACGTCGACACGATCCAGGCGGCGGTCGATCGAGCGAAGCCGGGCGGGATGGTCCTGATCGCCCCCGGGATCTACGCGGAATCCGTGACGGTCACGACGCCGTACCTGACGATCCGCGGCCTCGATCGCGATCGAACGATCATCGATGGCGGGTTCGTGCGCGCGAACGGGATCCAGGTGTTCGCAGCCGACGGGGTGGCGATCGAGAACCTCACGTCTCGCCACAACCTCCTGGACGGCTTCTCGTGGAACGGCGTGCACGGGTACTGGGGTCGGTACCTCACCGCGTACGACAACGGAGGGTCCGGCATCGCCGCGTACGGCTCTGACGATGGCCAGCTCGACCATTCCTACGCGGGTGGCTCGCCGGACTCGGGCTTCTCCATCGAGGCGTGCTCCCCCTGCCGCGCGGTCGTCACGGACGTCGTCGGTGCAGACAACGCCGCCGGATTCAGCGGGACCAACGCCGAAGGCGTCTCGATCGTCAACAGCGAGTGGACGAACAACACGTCCGGGATCGTGCCGAACACGCAGGATGCCCCGGCGGGCGCGCCCGAGCGCGACGTGCTGATCGCCGGGAACTACATCCATGACAACGGCAACCCCGCGGCACCGTCGCTGGCGCTGATCTATCCGTCGTTCGGGATGGGCGTCGTCGTTGCCGGTGGGGTGGACAACCTGGTCACCGGGAACCTGATCGAGGATCAACCGACGTACGGGATCGCGGTGGTCCCGATCCTCGACCGGAACCTCTGGCCGACCGCGGGCAACGAGATCCGTGACAACGTCGTCCGGCGGAGCGGACTCGCCGATCTCGCGTTGGCGGCACCTTCCGCGGGGGGTGACTGCTTCGCCGGCAACGACCAGTCAACGAGCGAGCCCCCGGCGATCGAGGCGTTGTATCCGTGTGCCGGGGTGCGACCGTTCGCAGGCGGCGGCGGGTCGCTCGCGCCCACGTTGGAGGCGTTGACGCGCTCCGTGGACGCCCAGGACGGCGGCTTCGTGCATGGGGACTGGAGGACGCAGGGGGCGCCGCCGCCGCAGCCCGGCATGCCGGGCGATGCGGCGGCGGCGCCCCCCACCCTCGCGATCCCCGGCGAGTCCGTCCCGCAGCCGTATCGGATCCGCCCTCTGGATGCGATCCGGTCATCGCCGGGGCCGACCGTCTCGAAGGAGCTCACGGTGCTGGGGATGCCGCTCGCGACATCGTGGTGGAGCCTGCTGATCGGGCTGTACGGCTACGTCTTGCCGTTCGTGCTCTACGCGACATGGGTGGCGGTCGCGCTCTGGGACCTGATCCGCCAGGAATCCCAACCGCTCCCGTTCCGGGCCCGCTGGATGCTGGTCGTGCTGGTCGTGCCCTTCATCGGCCCCGTGCTGTATCTCGCGTTCGGACGCTCACCGATCCCGCGTCAGCTCCGGCTCATCCTCACGGTGGGCGGGGTCGTGATCTACGTGGTGTTCGTGCTCCTCGGTCTCGCCTTCGGCCGTTGAGCCGATCGGGGCGGATTAGACTCGCTCCGGTGATCGCGTGTGGGCGCTGCGGTGCATCCAATCCCGAGGATGCACGATTCTGCGTTGCGTGCGGGTCGCGCCTCGGCCTGACATGCGCGGCGTGCGGTTACGAGCTGACTGGGCCCGTCCGCTATTGCCCCTCGTGCGGCGCGAACGTGGCACAGCCCTCGGCGGAGGAGCAGCGCAAGGTGGTCTCGGTGCTTTTCGCCGATCTGGTCGGCCACACGAGCAGATCCGATGGCGCCGACCCCGAGGACGTCCGCGACGTCCTCCGCGAGTACTACCGAGCCGTCAAGGCGACGATCGAACGGTTCGGGGGCGTCGTCGAGAAGTTCATCGGCGACGCGGTCATGGCGGTCTTCGGCACGCCCGTGGCGCGTGGTGATGATGCCGAACGGGCGGTCCGTGCCGCGTTGGCGATCCCGCAGGTCATCGAGCGGCTCAACGAGGCCTCGCCCCATCCGGATCTGGAGATCCACCTGGCCGTCAACACCGGCGAGGCGGTCGTGACGATCGAACCCGGCTCTCCCGATGGGGACCTCCTGGTGGCCGGTGATGTGGTGAACACCGCCTCGCGGCTCCAGGGCGCCGCGCCACCCGGTCGGGTCCTGATCGGCGAGGAGACCTTCCGGGCCACCCGCCGGGTGATCCGGAGCGAGCCGGTCCCGGCGGTTGCCGCCAAGGGGAAGCGGGAGCCGATCCCGGCGTGGATGGCGATCGAACCGCTCGTACCCCTCGCGATCCGGCCGCCGCAGATGACGTTCGTCGGACGTGACGGTGAGTCCGGGCTCGTTCGAGACATCTGGAACCGCGCGGTCTCGGAGCGACGACCTCACCTCGTCACGATCCTCGGTGAGCCGGGCATCGGCAAGACGCGGCTCGCCGAAGAGCTCTCGTTCGATGTGAAGGCCGACGGCGGTCAGGCCTTCCACGTTCGAGAGCTGCCGTACGAGCAGAGTTCGGGGTACGAGGCCTTCGTACAGCTCGTCCGCGAGGTCGCCGGGATCTTCGAGTCGGACGCGAACCCCGTGGCCATGGCGAAACTCGAAGCATCCCTGGATCACCTCGGTCTCGTGGACCCGGCGGTGGTCCAACTCTTGTCGGTCTTCGCGAGAACCCCCGAAGCGGTGGCCGACGATCGACGGTCGCTCTTCGAGGCGGCCCGTCGGTACGTCGAGGCGCTGGCCTCGGAGGGTGGAACCTTGATCGTGTTCGACGACGTCCATTGGGCCCACCCCAGCACCTTGGACCTCATCACCTCGCTCGCGGGCCGTGCGAGAGAGGCACCGATCGTGTTCCTCGCCCTGTCACGTCCCGAACTGCTCGACCTGCGGCCTGCGTGGGGCGGTGGTCTGTCGTCCTCGACCACGATGCGATTGGAACCGCTCCCACCCGATGCCGCCCACTGGCTCGCCGCGGGTCTCGTCGGGGAGGAACAGCCCGAACTCGCGGAGCGGATCGAGACGGCGGCGAGCGGAAACCCGTTGTTCATCGAGGAGATGGCCGCGTGGATGTTGGAACGCGACGGGGGTGCCGATGATCTGCCGACCACGGTGCGAGCGATGATCGCTGCGCGGTTGGACGCGCTTCCGCGGGAGGAGCGCAACGTGCTTTTCGACGCCTCCGTCGTCGGCAGGGTGTTCTGGATGGGGCCGCTCACGTCGCTGCGTCCGGATGACGGCGACCTGGACGAGGTCCTGGGATCGCTCGAGCGCCGTGATCTGATCAGGATGGAACGCGTTTCCGCCGTCGAGGGGGACCGTGAATACGCCTTCCGTCACATCTTGATCCGGGACGTTGCCTACGCGACGATCCCCCGACGTGTGCGACGGGAGCGGCATGAGGCCGTCGCTCTATACATCGAAGAGGCCGCTCCGGACACGGCCGCTGTGGCGGCGATCCTCGCGTACCACTGGCGCGAGGCCGGCGACTCCGAACGCGCGGTCATGTACCTCCTGATCGCGGCGGAACGCGCGGAGCAGGCATGGGCGTACCCGGAGGCCGTCGCGTTGTACGAGGACGCCCTCTCGCTGATCCCGAAGGACGACGACCGGCGGAGGTCGATCGGGCTTCGTCGTACCGTCGCCGGCATCCGGCATGAACACACCGTGATGGAGGAGGAGCAGCTGAAACGGCTCGCCGGGGACGGCTCAGCTTAGTGCTTCCGGAAGTCGTCGGGCTCCACGTCGCCACCGATCTCGAAGATCACCTCGATCGTGTGGCCACCGAGCGCCTCGGCATGCTCATGCACCAGCTCTTCGCTGGGTGATCGATAGATGCAGAACGTCTTGACATCTCCGTCCGGGGTCGCCACGACGTGGCTGTGCTCCCAGACGATGTCGGTGAACTGGTTGTCGATGAGTTCGGTGCTTCGGGTCGAGCGGATCTTCATGTGCTCGTCGTCGACCCTGCCGAAGTTCCGTTGTACGAGGTAGCGCGGCACGGATATCCTTCCCGTCGGGGCCTCCGAGGGTACGCTCACGGTGAGGGACTGGTCAATCGCAGCCGGGGGCGGCGTCCGTGGGGCGGTATCGTGGGGGAACCCCGGAGCCGCCTCCCCTACGGCCCGTCCAGCACGATCCGCATCCGCTTGTTCGCCGCGCCCTTCGACTCGGTCTTGACCACGCGGACCCGTCCGACCTCGCCGGTCGAGCGAACGTGCGTGCCGCCGTCGGCCTGCTTGTCGATCCCCTCGATGTCGATCACGCGGATCGGATCGATCGATGCGGGAACGAGGTTGATCTTCGTCCGGATCAGGTCGGGGTCGCGGAGCGCCTCTGCGCGTGGGAGGAGGAGGACGCGGACCGGACGATCCTCGGCGAGCCGAGCATCGAGCTTGGCTTCGACCTCGCGGCCGAGCTCGGCGCTCATGGATCCGAGCTCGAAGTCCATCCGCGCGATACCGCCGGACTCCATGTTCCCGCCGGTCACCTTGGCGCCGTAGTCGGCGAAGATGATCCCGGACAAGGAATGCAACGCGGTGTGCGTCCGCATGTGCAGGTAGCGCCTCGGCCAGTCGATATCGCACGTGACGACGGTGCCGGCGGGAGGCGCGTCACCCTCGAGGACGTGCACGATCTCGCCCGTCTCGCGGGCCTTGACGGTGTCCGTCACGGGCGTGACGTGATCGGCCCAGCGGAGGACGCCGGTGTCCCCCGGCTGTCCCCCTCCGCGCGCGTAGAAGACCGTCCGATCCAATACGACACCGCCGTCGGACGCGCCGACGACCGTCGCCGCACACGTCGCGAGGTACGCATCTCGTGAGAAGAGGTCGTCGGTCACGTCAGCGGATGCTATCGCGGCCTCAGAGATCCGGCTCGACCACGCGAGCCCCTCGCGCCAGGGTCGCGACCACCGCCGCGGCGAGGATCAACCCGCCGCCGACGGCCGCCGAGCTCGTGATCGGCTCGGCGAGGAACGCGGCGGCGAGCATGGCCACGCTGAGAGGTTCGAGGACACCGATGATCGCGTTGCGCACCGCGCCGATGAGCTGCAGGCTCGCGATCATGCAGACGAACGCTCCCGCCGTGAACGCGCCCATGCCGAAGACCCGGAGTCCCGCGAAGGAACCGGTCGGTGTGCTCCATCCGCGGAACGCGAGGGCGTAGGTCAGGTTCGCCACCGAGGCTCCCGCCGCGAGCCATGCCGCCGTGGTGAGCGGGTTCGTACGACGGATGACCCGATCGGCGGCGGTCAGGTATCCCGTGTAGGTCAGGGAACAGAAGATCGCCAGCGCGATCCCGATGGGTGCGATCTCCACGCCCGACCCGCCGACCACTACGATCGCGCTGCCCCCGATCGCCATCGCCAGCGCGGTCACCAGACGTCCGGCAGGGATCCGGCGATCGAGCGCGATGGCCGTCAGCATCACCCACACCGGATACAGGTAGAAGAGCAGCGTCACCGTCGCTGCGCTCCCGTGGTTCAGGGCTGCGAAGTACAACGCCGATTCCGACCCGTACCCGAGCGTAGCCGCGACGGCGAGGCCCAGCCGTTCGCCGGGCTGCGGCGTGAGCGGGCGGCTCGTCGCGATCGTCACCACGGCGAGGATCGCGGCGGCGACGCCGAACCGGAAGAACAGCAGGGCGAACGGGGGCTGACCCCGAAGGAGACCCTTCCCGAGGATCACGACGAACGAGAACTGGATGCCCATCGCGACGGCCAGCCCGGCGCCCGCCAGATCGTCCTTCGGCCGACCGGAGCGCGACGCCGTTCGATCCGTCATCCGAGGAACCGAGCAACCCGCTCGGCCAGCTGAGGGATGGATGCGTACAGCTCCTCCTCCGAGCCCAGCATGATGAGCTCCGCGTTCGGGATCAGCCCTCCGAGGACACGTCCGAGCTCCGCCGGGTGGATCGGATCGCCCTCTCGCGCGATCACGAGCGTGGGCGCGCTCACCCGCCGGAGCAGCTCACGATCTGCGATCGCGACGTCCAGCGTCACCTCGCGGAGGGCACGGGCGACGCCGAGCGGTTGCAGGTCCTGCCATAACAGCATGTCGACGTCTCGGAGCCACGGTCGATCCGTGTACTCGCTCGCGCGGCCCGACCCACGCAGGATCTCGTCGATGGCCTCGTCGGCCGGGAGCGTCTCCAGCAGATCCGCGGTGCGCTCGAACCCGGCGATCTCGGTGCCGGAGAGCGGAAGGTCCAACGCCGCGGGCAGGATGAACACGAGCCGTTCGAACCGATCCGGCTCCTCGGCCAGGAGCCGCGTGATGGCTCCCTGGCCCAACGAGGTCCCGACCGCGCGCGTCGCGCCGTAGGTGCGGGCGACCGCATCCACATCTGCGGCGAAGTCCGCGAAACGGTAGTGGCCGGGCTCGGGCGTGCCGGAGTGTCCATGGCCCCGGAAGCAGAAGCGAACCTTGGTACCCGGCACCACGGGGGTGAACGCGGACAACTCCTTGCATGAGTTGGTGAGCCCGTGCGCCAGCACCGTCACGGGCGCGCCGACACCGTCGACCTCGACATGGAGCCGCGTCCCGTCTGACGCGAGGACCTCGGCCACGGATCAGGATTCGGTCGACGCGGCCAGCTCCGCCGCCTCGCCCACCACGAGGTCGTCCCGTGGCGCGAAGTCCGAACGGATCCGTCGCGACCACGCGGCGACCAACGCGGTGAGGATGAGGAAGATCCCCCCCGACGCCAGGAGGATCACGCGGGTCCGCGCGGCGTCGCCCTCGATCCACACGACCGACAGGATCGCCGCCGGAACGATGAACCCAAGGTTGTACGCGATGTCATAGAGCGCGAACGCGCGCCCACGGAAATCATCCGGCATCGCTTGCTGCGTGATCGTATCCGTCGAGATCTTGCCGAGGAAGAACGAGAAGAACCCGACGAACAGCAGCGCCGCGAACGCGGCGACGGTGAGGATCCCGCCGGAGATCAGGGTCGCCGCGCCGAGCAGGACCATCGAACCGAGCAGCAGCCTGATCGGAGGCACACGGTCCTTCAGCCGTTGCGCGACGATCAGACCGAGAGCCCCGCCCACCAATCCCCCGACCCCTGAGAGGATCTGCGAGAGGGAGTCGGCGTTGCCGCCCTGCACCAGGTTCTTCGCGTAGAGCGCGAACGTCATCAGCACGAAGCCCCAGAACTGGTAGCGGAGCATCTGGAACGACGAGAGGCCGAGCGCGGCTGCCGGCCGTGCGGCCACCTCCTCGATACCCGCGACCACCGTGCGAAGGATGCGACGCACCTCCCTGCCGAGGCTCGCCTCGTGCGGGCGGGACTCGACCGAGCGCATCTGCCGCGAGACCACGGCGCCGACGACGAGGATCGCGGCACCGAGCAGGACACCGATCCACGGAGCGACCTGCCCCGCGACGATCGTGCCGACGCCGATCCCGAAGACCTGCGCAAGCCCGCCTCCCGCTTGCGAGAGCCCGTTGCCCTGGAGGAGGTCCTTCCCCGAGAGCACGTCCGGGAGCGCCGCGGCCTTGGTCGCGAGCGCGATGCGCGCGACCGATTGCGCGACGACCAGCCCGAGGATCAACCCGACGGTCGACCAGGTCTTTCCCTCGGGCGAGCTCGATCCCAAGGGGAGGATCACGAGGATCACGATCACGGTGACCAGCGCAGCGCTCAGGGTGGTGGCCCACCACGCAACCCGCCGTCGTTCGAACCGGTCGATGAACACACCGACGAACGGCGACAGGAACGTGTACGGGATGTACAGGGCCAGGACGACCTTGAGCAGGTAGTCCGCCGACGGCGCGACCGAGATGTCGAACCCCTTCTCGCCGCCGAACACCAGCGCCTTGAAGATGGCCCCCTGCACCACCCCCTGGCCCGCCTGCGCCAAGAACTGATAGCCGATCAGGACCGAGAAGTCGCGGTTCGAGAAGACCGCGAACAGGATGTTGACGAACCCGCCGAACGCGTCGAGCTGCCTTCGGAGCCAGGCGGCGCCGAACCGGAGCGCCATCCCGGCACCCACCGCGACGGCGACCACGGCCCACCCTTTGGTCGTCGTGAGCGGTCCGCGCCAGATCGCGAGGGTTCCGATCCCCGCGAGCATGATCAGCACGACGGAGAGACCCGGGATCAGCGCGAACCGATCGATCGTGGAGTCGAGCCCGAACCAGCGCGCCGCGAGCCCGCCGGGCACGACCAGAAGCAGGGCGAGGATCGCGATGACGAGCAGCGTGTGGGGAAGGTTGGCGAGCGGCCCCGGGTGCTGCTCGAGCGCCTGGACGGTGGCGTTGGCGACGATGTTCGCCTGCTCGACCACGTCGGGCGGCGGCGACCAGAGATCCGGTCCTTGAACGACGACCACATCGGGGCCGATCGCGACCCCGTGCGCGAGCGCGGCATCGAGGCGTTGCCGTCGGGATGCGTCGGTGCAGTCCGGGACGCCGTTGCAGAGCCCGCCGTAGTACTCGCGAACCAGGAACACCGCCGGCGGTCCCGGGTAGGTGTGTTCCCGGAGCTGGAGCTCTCCGAAGTGGCTCTCGGCGGCTCGGTCGTAGCCGATGCTTCCGGTCGTGCTGGTGGTCACCCGGTCGGCCAGGAAGTTCTCCAACGAGCCGAGGTAGGTCGCCTGATACTTGGCCGACGTGCCGGGGAGCCCCGTGCGGAAGACGTTGGTGTAGGTCTTGGCCCACCCGTAGGCGGTGTTGGCGTGGGTCGCCGGATCGTCCGTGTCGCCGTCGTTCACGATCAGGACGAGCGGTCTCGCGCCCGCGGCTCGTGCGACGACGTCGACGGCTGCCAGCGAGCCGCGCACCGACTCGTTCGGATACTGGTTGGCCGCGCTGACCCACCGGTGCTCCACCCCGTCGATCAGCAGGAACCCCAGCGAACCGAGGACCAGCGCGGACGCCGCGGCGACCGCGATGGCGCGTCGCGTCCGCTCGTCCCGAGCGGACGCGACGCCGGCGAGGCCCACGACCGCCGCGATCGCCAAGACGCCGAACCCCACCGGCGAGATGTGCGGGTGCGTCAGCGATGTCGCGTCGACGACCCACGCGACCGCCACGACGCCGAGGATCAGGGCGAACCCGCGCAGGAGCGACCTTCGGTCACCCTGCGTTCGGCCCCACCAGATCAACGCGAAGGCGCCGAGCCCCACGAGCGCCATCGGCGCGGCGGTCGCGTTCATGAACCGGTAGTAGGGGACGACCGGCGAGTTCGGATCCCCAGACACCTGGGCGCTGGCGCCGAGGACGACCGACCCGATCCCCATCAGCGGGAACAGCCACCAGCCGGCCGTGACGTCGAAGGTGTCCGCGGGCATCCGGCGGCGTCGAGCGAGCAGGATCGTGGAACCGATCGCGAGCGCGATGAACGGCACCACGATCACGGGCTGCATCGAGCCGATCCACTCGAGCAATCGGTCGACGAAGAACGCCTTCGTGTACGGGGGCGGGAGCGCCGCCTCTTTGAGGCTGGCGCTGGGCCCCCAGATCCCGACGACCCAGCTCCCGAGCCCGACGAGCATGCCGAGCCCGACCGAGATCAGCATCGGCCCGTCGGACCGCAGGGCCTCGCCGATGCGGAACCGACTCGTGACGAGGTGGAACCCGAACACGGCCAGGAGCGTGACGCCGAAGAGCACGCAGGTCGTGGGATGGGTGAACGCGGCGGTGATCCCGATCAAGAAGAGCGCGGTTCGAGCACCCCAGGAGGTTCTCGCCGCCCCGAGGAACGCCAGCATCAGGCTCAGGAGGAAGAGCACGGTGATGTTGTCGAGATATCCGACGTAAGGCGTCGTCAGGAACAGCGCCACGGTCGCCAGCAGCATCGTGAGGAACGCGACGGGGTCCTTCCTGCTCCGGACCGCGGCGGCCCCCAGCGCGAGCCCCGTCAGGATGGGCACGCCCACCATCAGGAACTTCGCCATCGAGTAGGTGTCGATGCCCACGACGCGCTGCAGGAGCGCGCCCTCGACCGGGACGGTCACCCGATAGCCACCCGAGAACAGGCCGTTCGGCCCCCAGTCCTCGACGACGGAACCGGGATCGTCCTCCATCACCACGTTCGCCCGCCACGTGTACCAGGCGGGGTCACGGGTCGGCGCGGCCAGGGACGGGTCGGCCACGAACCGCCACCCCAACACGCTCAGCATCAGCAAGGTGGCGCCGGCGAGGATCCACCAGGATCCGAGGCGGGCCACGGCGACCGGCGGGCGGGGCCCGCTGGTCGCCGAGGCCGGACTCACCTGTTGGTCGGTCGATGTCATGGGATCTCCGGTCGGGACCGGGAGTACGCCCGCGGGCGGCAGGCCGCCGACCACGGCTGCCGGCCGCGGACCGCCGACCGCGGCTGCCGGCCGCGGGCCGCCGAACCGCGGGCGAGTGTACAGCCCGTTCCTCGCCACATGGGTTCGCTCAGTCCTCCCAGGGGTCGACGGTGCGCCTGGGGGACCGAGGAGGAGGAGGAGGCGATCGCCGTCGGAGGAACCAGACCGCCCCGAGCAGCGCGATCGCGGCGAGGACGGCGACGACGATCGAGCCGCTGCGCGTGGCCGACGGAGACGGAGGCGCGGTCGGACCGACCGGCGATTGCCCCACCGCGAAGAGGCTCAGGCGGCCGACCGCCGCGTGCACGGACTGCTGGGCGATCGCGTCGTCGCTCGGGATCGCGGCCCACGATCGCTCGTCGGTCGAACGGAGCATCGTGTCCTCGAACCCGACCCCTTGGAACAGCAGGGGGTACACGAGGCCGAGCTCGCCTCGCGTGCGCAGATCGACGACGGACGCTCCGCTCGGCTCATACGTCGCCGTCACCTCGACGACGTTGCCGGCGATCTGTATCCCCGCGGGAACGATCGCGTCGGCTTTCGGAGCGAGCGGGGTCATGGTGAGCTGCACCTTGGTGTCCTGCCCGTGGGGCGCGATCGCGCCTTGGCCCAGGGCGAGGCTCGCCTGGAAGTCCCGGGTCGAGAACACGGTCGCGGCGGATCCCTTGGCGGGATCGAGCTGGATCGTCGATCGACCGGTCGACGGGTGCTGGTTCGTCGAGGCGAGCGCCGGTGGAGGCGCGACCCAGCGGTACATCGGCGGCGGCACCAGGCCGTCGAGGATGGGACGACGCCACGTGGGGCCGAGCGAGCCGCTCACCAGCGCCCCCGCGAGATAGGCCAGACACAACGCGGCCCCGACGGCGGCGGCCCGCCGACGCGGACTCACGGCTCGATCCGGATCGGGGCGATCGGCGCGGTCGCGAACCGCTGCGGCCACACCACCGCCCGCACCCCCGGGCGCACCCACTCCCATATCACGCTCATCGCACGGAGGTTCGCGCCAGGATCGGCGGTCCCCGGCCGCGCGAACGCGAGACCGCTCCCGTTCGGGAGCTCCCCGATCGGCACCCGCATCTGGAGCGCGGCCGCGGCGGCCGCGGCGGGCGTCAGCGCATCGGCGGTCGGAAGCACCATGCGGAACAGGGCCCACGCTGCCGAGAACCCCGCGAGGGCCGCCGCGCTCATCTCCTCGTCGTACCGGCCTTCGTACGCCGTTCGAGCCCGGTCGAGCAGCGCCCGTCCCGAGGGTGTCAGACCGGCCGGATCGACGTATTCGCTGTCGAGCTTGTCGGAGGAGAAGAGCCCGACGGCCTCGTGGCCGAGCGCGGCACCGAACGCGGGCATGCAGTAGCTCGACGACGTCCCGATGTTGGTGACCAGCCGCAACCCCTGCCGCACCATCTCGCGCCGTAATGCGATCCCGTCCCGCACGTACGCCGAGACGAACAGGACGTCGGGGCGGACCGCCGCGATCCGCCGGATCACCGCGCGGGCGTCCAGATGCGCCGCGTCGTAGACGAAGCGACCGACGAAGGGGAGCCCCAGCGCCCTGATCCGGGCGATCGCGCCGTCCGCGACGGCGCTGCCGTACACGTCGTTCACGTTCGCCACGGCGAACCGGAGCGAGCGTGGGGACCGCCGGAGCATGGGGAGCAGCTGTCGATCCACGAACGAGATCGCGTCGCTGCCGAGCAGCTCCCCGCTGGGGGCGACCCGGAAGAACAGCCGACCGCCGCTCGAGGGAGACGAGGAGCCAACCGCGCCCGTCTCCCAGAACAGGACGTTTCGCCGCGCGGCCTCCTCGGCAGCCGGTTGCGAGATCGTGCTGCCGTAGCTCCCCAGGATGAAGCGGATCCCCTGGTCGGCGAGGTGGTCGACGGCGCCGGGGGCCGCATCGCCGCCGGCGGCATCGAGCGGAACGAGCTCGATCGGCCGGCCGTCGACCCCTCCGTCGGCGTTCACCAGATCGGTCGCGAGCGAGACACCGCGGAACTCGTCTCGCCCACCGGGACCCTGGGACCCGCTCAGCGGGTAGATCGCACCGACCCGGATCGACTGCGGATCGTTCGAGCACGAGACGCCGAGCATCAGCAACGAGGAACCCAGCACCACGAAGAGGAGCCGTTTCATCCCAGGACGGCGACGAGGTTCGCGACGACGTGCGTCGCGGCGGGAGCGCCCCACCCCCCCGACGCCCATCGCTGCCAGGACAGGAGGAGGCCGGCACCCAGGTCGACCCAGAACACCGCGGGACCGTAGATCGGAACGTGGAGCGTCGCGAACAGCAGCGCGGATCCGCCGATCGCGATCGCCGCACCGAACCGCACGAGCCCACCGTAGACGAGCCGCCGGAAGAAGAGCTCTTCGGAGATCGCGCCGAGCGAGTTGAGCAGGAGGACCTCCGGCCCGTGCGGGACGGGGAAGCTCGGGCCGACGAGCCATGCGGCAAGGACGATCGCGGCAACCCCCGTGGTTCCGACCACGACGGGCCCGAGCGATCGCGCATCATCGCCCGGGACCGGAACGGCGAGGGAGGCCGACCCCAGCACGACGTACAGCGTCGCGAGCACGGTGCCGATCGCGGGGAAACCGGTGAACGCGGTGCGGACGAGCAGCAACGCGGAGCCCGCGACGACCGCGAGGAACAACGCCAGATCGACCTCGGCTCCTCGCGAGCGACGACCGAGGACCGATCCCGCGGTCATGGCTTCACCTCGAACGCGACCTGCGTGATGACGCGTGGGTCGAAGGGGAGATGGTCCGAGGCGACGAACTCTACGCGCAGCACGTGGAGGCCCGGCTGGACGGCGCCGAGCGTCGCGCTCGTGGAGAAGTTCATCGACTCGATCTGATCGTCGAGGTAGAGATGGAGGTGCCCCTCGTCGGGCTTGATGTTGGTCGTCGTCGCCGCGACGATCCTGGCGTTCTGCAGCCGGACCCGCACCTTCACGACGGGACCCCGGATCACCTCGCCGTTGGTCGGCGTGACGATCTGCACCTTCGCGGGGCTGCTCGGCCGTGCCGCCGGAGGGGATCCCGACGTGCTCGCGGATGAGCACGCCACCATGAGCACGCCGAGCACCAGCCAGCGCACGATCGATCGCCGATCAGGCCCTCGTCGTATCGGTCCCCACCTCCGCCGCGCAGTCGGCGCAGAGCCCGAGCAGATCCAACCGGTGGGAGACGCGGGCGAACCCAGCCCGCTTCGCGATCCGGTCGAGCGCTCGCTCAAGCGTTCGCTCGAGATCTTGGGGAACGTCCACATCGCGCATCTTGCCGCATCGCGAACAGACGAGGTGATGGTGGTGTCCGATCAGGTCCTCCGCCAACTCGTAGCGGCCGAACTCCTCATCCGTCACCAGGCGCCGCACCACGCCGGCCTGTTCGAGCGCCGCGAGGTTCCGATAGACCGAGCTCTGTTTGAGGCCGGAGCCTCCGGCGAGGATGTCCGGGATCGACACGGGGCTCCCCGCGTCGGCCAGCAGCTCGATCAGCTGCCGCCGTTGGGTCGTGTACCGCTGTCCGGCCGATCGCAGCCTCGCCGTCGCCGTGGCATCGAGGTCGAAGCTCATCCGTCAGGCTCCGGACGGAGCTCGAACAACGCCTCGGCGTAGCGAACGCCGAGGCCGCGGGCTGCGTGCTGCGGGCCGAGGCCCGCGGCACGCAGCCCGCGCGCCCATCGTGCGATCGCGTTCCGAACGGGATCGGCTCGCAGGGAGACGAGGCCGTCGATCGCCTCGACGTACACCGCGGCGGTCGTCGACGGCGACAGTGCGTCATGCGCGAACGCTCGGGCACGATCGCCGATCGCGGTCCGACCCGCCGGGTCGCCGGCGAGCCGGTCGATGACGGTTGCAAGCTCCTCGGGATCCGGTCGCCCCCGGCCGATGCGAACCGCGACGTCGTCGGGCACCTCGAGATACGTCCCGACGGCGCTCACGATCGTCGGCGTTCCCACCTGGAGGGCCCGGACGAGGGATCCGCTGGACTCACCGCGATGCGGGTACCGCAGGTTGACGAGGATGTCGAAGGCGCTCAACCACGCGAGGAACTCGGCGTCGGCGACATCACGGTAAACGCTCACGCGCTCCCCGACGCCGGCGTCACGGATCGCTGCATCGACGTCCCACCCACCACGCCGTCCGACGAGGACGAGCCGGATCGTCGAACGAACGTGCGCGAGGGCCTGGAGCAGCTGTGGGATCCCTTTCGTGGCGTTGAGATCTCCGGCGACCCCCACGACGACCTCGTCGGGCCGCGCGACGCCGGCACGAAGCTCGCGACCTCGGACCCGCGCACGTTCGATATCGCCTTCCCGCTCGACGGTGGGGTGCGGCGCGACGAGGACGGGCGTCAGGCATCCGATCCCCTCGAGGTAGCTCTTCGCGAACCGCGAGTGGACGATGACGGCGCGCGCGCGTCGAACGAGCTGCGCGCACCATGGGACCCCGAGAGGATCGTCGTGGTCTGCACCGCGCGGGGTCGCGGCGATCGCTTCCTGTCGCGCCGGTGCGGCGAGCGGACTCCTCACCTCCCCCAGCCCCCAGATCAGGCCGTCGACGGCGAGGTCGTGGAGCACCACCACCCCCGGATGCCATACCGACAGGGCGTAGATGTCGCCGTGGAACTCCACGTTGTTGCCGATCTGATAGATCCCGACCTCGGCCGCCCGCACGCGCGCGCCGGCGTCCGGCTCGAACGGCGATACCGGATCGATCGAGTGGTCGGAAGGCGCGCTCATCTGGTCGAGCCCCTCGAGCACGGCCGCGGCGTACGTCGCGATCCCGGTGTTCGCCGGCGGGAGCGGAGAGACGAACGCGACGGTCGCCATCAGCCGAGGAGACGGCGGACGACGCCGGGCCAGTCGGGCATCTTCTCGGCGACGAACGTCCGGCCGGCGGCGCCCAGACGCTCGCCCCGAGCACGATCGCGGTAGAGCTCGTCGAACGCCGCCGCGATCTGCTCGGGCTCGGGATCCACGATGACACCTGTCTCTTCGTTGCGAGCGAACTCGAGTGGTCCGCCGGAGTCCGTGGTCACGATCACCGGCCGGCCCGCGGCCATCGCCTCGATCGTCACGTACCCGTAATCCTCCTCGTAGGGGCCGAAGTAGACGCCGAGCGCGTCGCGATAGAGCTCGAGCAGCTCGTCGTCCGACACGCCAACGCGGATCTCGACGCGATCGGTCAGCCCAGCCTCCGCGACGCGTGTACGGATCTTCTCGAGCTCGGCGCCCGACCCGACGAGCACCAACCGGACGTCGGACCGGACGTGCCGCATCGCGTCGACGGCGAGGGCTTGCCGTTTGAGGGGGTCGAAGCGGCTGGGGAACAGGATGTGATCACTCCCACCCTCGCCCGGCTCACGACCGAGCAGGCGCTCGGTGAGGTCGGAGCGATGGTAGAGGACCTCGCCCCGTATCCCGAGGGATCGCTCGAGGCGACCCTTCACGTTCTCGGAGTTGGTGAAGATCCGCTCGGCCTCGCCGAACGCCAGACGGTCGGATGCGATCACGAGGTCGCGGATCGCCCGTCCATCGGAAGCCTTCGACAGATCGCCGAACCCGGGATGACCCCACAGCTCATACGCGGTTCGTTGCTGGTGGATGAGCCAGATGATCTTGCGTGGATGGTTGATCAGGTATGCGGGGAACTTCATCGCGACCACCACGTCGATCGACACACCGTTGGCTTCGCGAAGATCGAGGCTGCGCCACAAGCCCATCTGATGGACGAGCTCCGACGGGGGAGCCCACTGGAACGGGATCGTCGTGATCTCGGCCTCGTGCCCGGCCTCACGCAGGGCGCGGACGAGCCCGCTCGCGTGCGTCTCGGCGCCCCCCGACATGAACGGCGGCTGGGGATGGCACACGAGGATCCGCATCAGGACCTCCTCGCGATCAGCGCGTAGTCCTGCGGTCGTTCGTCCTCGTCGGGATTCATCAATCGAACGTCGACCGAATCGAACCCGGCGAAGCCGGCCATCACACGGAGCGTCTCGGGGTTCGCGGGCCAGGTGTGGGTGATGTCACCGAAGAACCAATTGGCGAGCGCATCCACGTTCAAAGGGTAGATGGTCTCCACCACGAGAGCGCCACCCGGAGCGAGCGCTCGCTGCGAATACTGCAAGAGCGGCAGCCACGACGCGGGCGGAAGGTGTTCGACGACTTGGATCGCGCTCATGGCCGCCGGGGGCTCTCCGTCGTACGTCAGCAGGAAATCGGGCAACGTCCCCTGGACGGCATCGATACCGCGTTCCTCGCAGGTCGCAACGGCTTGCGATGAGATGTCCATGCCGAGCACCCGCCATCCCCATCCCTGGAGCAACGCGAGGAATTGGCCCTCCCCGCACCCCAGGTCGAGCCACAGCGGTGAACCTCCGTGTTGGGCCCGCAGCTGATCGGCGAGATCCCGATACTGCTGAAGCTTCTGCTCGATCGATCCCTGCGAGCCGCGGAGCGCCGCCTCGAAGCGCCAGTAGAACGCGTCGGGGAGCGCGGCTCCGGGCGAAGGTGCCGGCGCCGGCGCGGACGCGGGAGCCACGCCGGTCACGCCGCCCGCCGAGGCGAGCCGTCGGGACAACGCTTCGAGCTCGGACGCGGCCGATCCGATCCGAACGTCATGTTCGTGAGCGACCGTCTGCGATGCCTGAAGCGCGGCTTGGACCTCCTCCCACGCCGCCTCCGACCGGCGAAGATCGGAGCGGAGCTCTTGGAGCTCCGCGGTCAGACCGGCGTTGTCGTGGCGCGCCGCCTCGAGCTCGCCCGACGTCTCAAGGCCGAGCAGCGCCAGGTCGGCGCCGATCCGGTCGTACCGGCGCATCAGCGGGCGCAGGAGCCGGAAGATGAGTCGCTTGATGCTCCGTTTCAACGGACGGCCCATCTGAAGGACCTGATCGTCGGGAAGCGGGCCGGACGCATGGTCGTGACGGAGCGTCGCTTCGATCTCGCCCCAGCGGATCGCGAGGTCCGACGTCCCGTCGACCGACCGCGTCCCCGACGCGGAGCCCGATACCGGCGGAGCCGCCCAATACAGCTCGCGAGCGAGCGAATCGGCGGCGGTTTCCTCCGTCGTCGACGTGCGCGTCTCGTCGCTGCCCACGAACTATCCCTTCGGTCGGGTGGCGGCCGAAAGGCTAATCGAATCGGAAGATCGCTCGGGTTCGCGCTCCGAGCGAACGACGGATCGCTCCGCCGGGAGCCGGAACGAGCGGCCCCGTCGCTCGACGATCCCGTCCCGGATGAGGCCGTCGACCGCCGACTCGATCCGACCGACCGCGAACCCCGTCGCCGCGGCCAGTCCCGAGAGGCCCGCGGAGGGCCGTTCGCGCAGGGCGGCCACGATCCGCCCCCGGACCTGGCGGTTGGATCCCTCGAAGGGTTGCTGCTTCTGCGCGGCGGTGGACCTCCGATTGCGGCCGGCGCCGCGATATCGGCACCACCGCCGGAACGGACACACCTCGCATCGCGGCGTCGGCCGGCAGACCTCACGACCGAGATCCATCATCGCCTGGTTCCACGCCCCGGGGTCGCGCCGATCGAGGAGGAGCCGGGCGGCCGCCCCGATCTGAGGATCGTGGCCGTCCTCTGGCTCGTCGCCGAGCACCACACGCGACGTCACGCGCCGAACGTTGACGTCCATCGCGACCAGCGGTCGCCCGAACGCGATCGCCGCGACCGCCGACGCGGTGTACGGCCCGACCCCTGGGAGTCGCCGGAGCGCTGCCGGATCGCGCGGCACCGTGCCGCCGTGCGTGCGGACGATGATCCGAGCAGCTTCGTGCAGCGCCACCGCTCGCCGGTGATAACCCAGATCCGCCCATTCGCGGAGCACCTCCCCTCGCGAGGCTGCCGCGAGGCTCGACGCGTCCGGGAATCGATAGAGGAACCCGTCGAACGCGGAGGCGACCCGGGCGGCCTGCGTCTGCTGCAGCATCACCTCGCTGACCAAGACCGCGTAGGGATCGACCGCATCCCGGCGCCACGGGTACCGGTCGCGGCGCGGTCGGTACCAGGCGCGCAGCGCGAGGCGAAGCCGACTAGGCTCCAGAGCGGTCATGCCGGCCCTTCGCGAGCTCATGAGCATCGATCTCATCTCGGTCCCGCCCACGGCGACCGTCGCGGAGGCCGCCCAGGTGATGAGCCTGCAGCACGTCGGGGCAGCCCTGGTGGTCGAGGGAGAGGACCTGATCGGCATCTTCACCGAACGGGACATCGTGCGTGCGTTGGCCGCGGAGCACGATGCGGCGACGCACGACGTTCGAGAGTGGATGACCAAGGACCCGTTCACCCTGGAGGCCGACGCGTCCGCTCAGGAGACGCTCGCGCTGATGCTGGCCAAGGGGTTCCGTCACGTGCCCGTGACCGAGGCCGGCCGACTCGTCGGGATCGTCTCGATGCGCGATCTCACGATCCGATAGGTCGCCACGATGCGCTCGGCTGTGACGCCGAGCTTCCTAGAAGCCGGCCCGTGAGTCGGAGCTGTTCATGGCGGTGACGACCTCTTGGAGCGCCGCGTGGACGGCGCGGAAGATGTCCGCCACCTGGGCCGGTGTCGCGGTCGCCGCCGAGCCCTTGGCCGCCATCGCCGTGATGTCGCATGCCTTGTCGAACACGTGCCAGTCGCTGTCGCGGGACATCGGGTGTTCCTCCTCGTGGTTCGGCTCGTCGGCCTGATCGATCCTCGCCACTCAGGCTAGCCGAACTCGATCCACATCGATGTGGATGTCGGGGGCATGGCTGTCGGGATCGCGCCCGGGCGTTCGTCGATTAGGGTGGACGGGCGGCACGCGGCCGCCCCCGGGAACGGGAGGGTGCGCATGAAGTACGCGTTGTTGATCTACGCGGACGAGAAGGCGTGGGATGCGGTCCCGCACGACCAGCAACACGCGATCTACGAGGAGTACGAGAAGTTCGCGAACGAGCTCGTCGAGCGCGGCGTGATGCGGGGCGGTGATCAGCTGGCCGACAGCCCCGCGGCGACCACCGTCCGCGTTCGCGACGGCCAGCAGCTCGTCACCGACGGCCCCTTCGCGGAGACGAAGGAGCAGCTCGGCGGCTACTTCTTGGTGGAGGTCGACGACCTCGACACCGCGATCGAGCTCGCGAGCAAGATCCCGGGTGCGCGGCACGGCTCCGTGGAGGTGCGCCCCATCATCGAGGGATGACCGACGCGTTCGGAGCCCTCGAGCGATCGTTCCGGCAGGGGTCCGGGCGGGCGGTGGCGGCCCTGATCCGCGTCACGGGTGACTTCGACCTGGCGGAGGAAGCGGTCCAGGACGCGTTCGAGGTCGCCCTCCGCACCTGGCCCAGCCGCGGCGTGCCGGACAACCCCGAGGCCTGGATCGTGACGACGGCGCGCAACCGCGCGATCGACAAGCTCCGGCGTGAGCGCGTCGGCCGGGCGAAGACCGAAGTCGCCGCACAGATCGCCGAGCTGGAGTCGATCGGAGTCGACGTGCACGAGATCCCGGACGACCGTCTCCGGCTCCTGTTCACCTGTTGCCACCCGGCGCTCGCGATGGACGCGCGGGTCGCGCTCACGCTCCGCACGGTCGCCGGATTGTCGACCCGCGAGATCGCTCGCGCCTTCCTGGTCCCGGAACCGACCCTTGGGCAACGCCTCACCCGCGCGAAACGCAAGATCCGCGACGCTGCGATCCCCTACCGTGTGCCGCCGCGCGAGCTCCTCCCGGAGCGTCTCGACGGCGTGCTCGCGGTCCTGTATCTGGTGTTCAACGAGGGGTACGCGGCGACGCAGGGCGAGTTGCTGCGGGCAGAGATGGGTGACGAGGCGATCAGGCTGGCGCGACTCGTCGATCGGCTGCTCCCCGGGGATGACGACGTCCGCGCCTTGCTGTCGCTCATGATGCTCCAGCACGCTCGCCGCGCCGCCCGGACGGACGAGACGGGTGACCTCGTGCTCCTCGAGGACCAGGACCGCTCCCGTTGGGATCACGCGATGATCGACGAGGGGCTGTCGGTGCTCTCCGAGGGGGCGCGGCGCCCGGGCGCGTACCGCCTCCAGGCAGAGATCGCCGCGTGTCACGCCCAGGCGCCGCGCCCAGAAGACACCGACTGGCCCGAGATCGCCTCCCTCTACGGTCGATTGGCGGCCCTGCAGCCATCGCCGGTCGTCGAGCTCAACCGCGCGGCCGCCGTCGCGATGGCCGACGGTCCCGAGAGCGGGCTGCGGATGCTCGAGCCGCTCCAGCCGGACCTAGATCGCTACCACCTGTTCCATTCCGCCAAGGCCGACCTGCTGCGGCGTGCCGGGAGAACCGACGACGCGGTCCAGGCCTATCGGCGAGCGCTGGACCTGACGACGAACGATGCCGAACGTCGCTTCTTGGAGCGACGGCTGACTGCGCTGCAGCGAGCCTGAGCTTCGCCCGCGCTCCGGGCCGCGTCCGACCCGTGGCGTAGCATCCGGGGCGGCGATGCTCTTCCCCACGACGGACTTCGCGATCTTCTTCTGCCTGGTCTTCCTGGGCCACTGGTGGTTGAACCACAACCCCCGGGTGTGGAAGCCGTTCATGATCGCCGCGAGCTACGTCTTCTACGGATGGTGGAACTGGCGGTACGTCTTCCTCCTGGCGGCCGTGTCGCTCATCACCCAAGCCTCGGCGATCGCCGTGGACCACCAGCGGCAGCCGAAACGCCGGACAGCGGCCCTTGCGCTCGGCGTCGCCGCGACGATCGCGCCGCTCCTGTACTTCAAGTACTACGGCTTCTTCACCGTCAACGTGACGAACGCCGCCACCACGTTCGGGCTGCACGTCGCACCGCCGCTGATCCAAGTGGTGTTGCCGGTGGGCGTCTCGTTCTACACGTTCATGGCGATCGCCTACCTCGTGGACATCTACCGCGGCGACTTCGAGATCGCGAGCTGGGTCGACCTGTTCCTGTACCTCTCCTTCTTCCCCCACCTCGTCGCCGGGCCGATCGTGCGTCCGAACGAGCTCATCCCCCAGCTCGTCGTGCGACGCGACCCGAGACACATCGATGTCGCGGACGCGATGTGGCTGATCCTCGGTGGGTTGTTCAAGAAGGTGGTGATCGCTAACTACCTCGCGGGAGCGGTCGTCGATCCCGTCTTCGGCGACCCCGCCCGGCATAGCTCACCGGAGGCCATCGTCGGGATCGTGGCCTACGCGGTCCAGATCTACTGCGACTTCAGCGGGTACACGGACATCGCGATCGGCGTCGCGAAGCTGCTCGGGTTCCGGTTCCCCCAGAATTTCGACCGTCCCTACAGCGCGCGCTCCGTACAGGAGTTCTGGCGGCGCTGGCACATGACGCTGTCCCGATGGCTGCGCGACTACCTGTACATCCCACTCGGCGGCAACCGGAAGGGGACGGCCCGCATCTACCGGAACCTGATGATCACGATGCTCCTTGGCGGTCTCTGGCACGGTGCGGCGTGGCACTTCGTCGTGTGGGGCGGTCTGCACGGGGCCTACCTGACGGTCGGGCATTGGAAGGACGGCAAACGCGAGGCGGGACAGCTGGCCGAACCGCCGGAGACGGCGCTCGTCCATTGGATGCAACGGCTCGCCACCTTCACGCTCGTCTGCATCGCATGGACGCTCTTCCGAGCGGACTCGGTCGCCACCGCCCTGGCCCTGCTCGCGCGCACGGTGACCGCCTGGGGACTTCCCTCACCCCTGCTCACACGCCCCGTCCTGCTGGCGATCTCCGCCGGGCTCGTGACGCAGTTCCTCCCCCACCGGCCGGCGGAACGTCTCAGGGCGGCTCTCTCCCGGCTCCGCCCGGTCCCGCTGGGGGTCACGGTCGCGGTCGTACTCTTCCTCATAACGACGCTGGGGCCCCGCGGCGTCGCCCCGTTCATCTACTTCCAGTTCTGAGATGACCACCGACACGAAGGAACGCGCGACGAAGGAGCCTCGGCGGCCGGACGAGCAGGCCGACGCGCCCCCCGCGGGCCGACGGGGCATGCCCGCCGGGCGGGTCCTCGTGGTGCTCCTGCTCGGCATCCTCCTTTGGGGAGCGCTGTACGCGCCCGAGCTGAAGCGGTCGTCGGAGGCTCAGCCGGAGGGTCTGCGGCGGACGGTCTCGCTCGCCATCTTGGACCCGGTCGTCTGGGTGGAAGATCGCCTGGGGCTCACCCGACTGATCGACAACGCGACCCAGGCACTCGGTCGCCACCCGAACGAGCCGGTCGGTGGAGGCGTCGGCGGCCTCCAGGATGTCGACCCCTTACCGAGCGTCCCCGAACCGGGGAATACGCCGAAGCATCCGCAGCGGGACACGACGATCCGCATACCGACCAGCGCCAAGCCGCTGCGAGTGGTTATCGTCGGCGACTCGTTGGCCCAAGGCATCGGGTCTTTCGCCGAACGCGTGTTCAAGCCGTCGCTCGTCGACGTCATCAAGCAAGGTCGGATCTCGACCGGGCTCGCTCGTCCCGACTACTTCAACTGGCCCGCACAGATGCGGCTCATCGTGGATCGCTCGCATCCCGACCTGACGATCGTGATGTTGGGCGAGAACGACGCCCAGTCCTTGGTGACGCCGGGGGGCCAGTTGGAGGCCCAGATCGGTACGGGGGATTTCCCTCCCGCCTACGAACAGCGGGTACGCTCGTTCGCCAGGCTCGCGACGTCGGAGGGTGGACACGTGATCTGGGTCGGGCTCCCGAACCCTCGCGACACCAAGCGTTGGCCCTTCATCGAGCACCAGAACGTCGCTTTCCGCGAGGTCGCCGACCAGCTCCCGAACGTGGCTTTCTTCGACACGTGGACCACGTTCTCGGCGGCCGGCGGTGGTTACACCGCCTACTACCACGACGGCAAGCGTCTCACCCTCGTGCGGGCGGATGACGGTGTGCATTTCAACGCGGATGGATACACGATCTTGATGCGCCTGGTCGCGCGGTTCGTCACGCAACAGTTCAAGCTGGACCCGAGGTCCTACGAGGGCTGAGAGGTGGACCCCTCGTCGGTGAGCGCTTTCACCAGGTAGGTGCAGACGCCCGCGACGGGAAGCGGCGCGCCATCGTCCGCCTCGAGCAGGGCAGCCTGCACGAAGGGTCCATGGGCGAACACGTATCCGAGCCGCTCGTACAGCGAACGCGCCGCGGCGGCCGCGTCCTCGACGCCCACGCCCAACCCCAGACGGGCGAAGCCCGCCGAGCGCGTCTCGCGCTCGGCGGCAACGACGAGCGCCGTCGCGATCCCGCGACGGCGCCACCCGGGCGCGACCCCGAGGTCCCGGATCTCCGGGCATCCCTCGCGATAGGCCGACGGCGACCACTCGGGGTGACCGGGGAACACCACCATCGCACGGCCGGTCGGCCGCTCACCCACCCACGCGACGAGCTGAACGGCGAGCCCGCGCTCCTGGAACCCGATCCGGTTCGTGTACTCGGTGGCGTTCCAGGCCGGCATACCGGCCTGGAACGCGGCGAGGTCCGCCGGCGCGAGCCGGCGGACCTCCACCGGGTCCATCACCCGCCGAGCGAGGGCGCGTCGGGCAGGTCGGCGATCGCCGCGTCCTCAGCGGCCGGATCGAACTCGAAGTCCGGCAGTCGGCCGTTGAGGTAGTCGTCGTACGCCTGCATGTCGAAGTAGCCGTGTCCCGACAGGTTCACCAGGATCACGCGCTCCTCGTCGGCTTCGCGCGCGGCGTCTGCCTCCTCGATCACGGCCTTCAGCCCGTGGGCGGACTCGGGGGCGGGGATGATGCCCTCGGCATGTGCGAACCGCACCGCGGCGTCGAACACCTCGCTCTGGGTGTAGGCCCGCGCCTCCATGTGGCCGTGCTTCACCAGCAACGACAGGGAGGGCGAATCGCCGTGGTAGCGAAGACCCCCGGCATGTACCGGAGCCGGGACGAACGAGTGCCCGAGCGTGTACATCGGCAGCAGCGGCGTCATCCCCGCCGCGTCGGCGAGGTCGTACGCGAACCGACCCTTCGTCAGGGTCGGACAGGCCGCGGGCTCGGTCGCGATGAACCTCGTCTGGGTACGCCCGGCGAGCCGGTCGGCGATGAAGGGGTAGGCGAGCCCCGCGTAGCTGGAGCCGCCGCCGACGCACCCGATCACGATGTGCGGATCGCTCTCGCCGGCGAGCTTCATCTGCTCCTTCGCCTCCAGCCCGATCACGGTCTGGTGCAACAGGACGTGGTTCAGCACCGAGCCGAGGGAGTACTTCACGGCGCCGTTCGAGGTGGCCGCTACCTCGACCGCCTCGCTGATCGCGATGCCGAGCGACCCGGTCGAGTCCGGATGCGCCTCGAGGATCGCCTTGCCGGCCTGCGTGGTGGGGGACGGCGACGGGATCACCTCGGCCCCGAACGTCTCCATGAAGATCCGGCGATACGGCTTCTGCTCGTACGAGGCTTTCACCATGAGGACCTGGCACCCGATCCCGAAGAACGAGCACGCCATCGCCAGGGCGGAGCCCCACTGCCCGGCTCCCGTCTCGGTCGCGATGCGCTTCGTGCCGGCCTCCTTGTTGTAGAAGGCCTGGGCCACCGCGGTGTTCGGCTTGTGCGACCCGGCCGGCGAGACCCCTTCGTACTTGTAGTAGATCCGCGCCGGCGTCCGCAGCGCCTGCTCCAGACGGACCGCCCGATGCAGCGGCGAGGGTCTCCAGAGCCGGTAGACGTCGAGGATGCCGCCGGGGATGTCGATCCACTCGTCGGTCGCGACCTCCTGCATGATCAGCGCCTCGGGGAACAACGGCGCCAGCAGGTCCGGCGTCACGGGCTCCTTCGTCCCGGGGTGCAGCGGCGGCAGCGGTTGGATCCCGGCCTGGACGAGCGACGGCATGATGTTGAACCACGCGGTCGGCAGGCGATCCTGCGACAGGTCGAACCGGGTGGGCTCCATCATGGGGCGACCTCCTGTGGGGGCGAGCGCCGAGCCTACCGCCCCGCCGGTCGGCGAGGGAAGTCGAGCTAGCGGACCGGTTCGGCCGAGACCTCGACCCAACCATCGATCTCGCGCGCCGTGAACACCACCAGCGGATCGCGGGCCGGGCCCTCGAGGGGCTCGCCGGTCTCGGCGTCGAACACGCTCTCGCACGCGCCACACAGGAGCCGGTCCGATCGATCGTCGAACGTCCCGTCGGAGAGCGCACACCCGTTGCCGGTGCACGTCTCGCCGACCGCGAACAATCGTCGCTCGTCGTGCGTCACCACGACGCGGCCCGAGGGAACGTCGTACGCGCGCAGCTCGCCCTCCGGGATCTCCGCGAGCGCGCCGACCCGGATGAACTCAGCCATCAGGCGCCCCGCAGCGCAGCGAAGACGCGCTGCGCGACCGTCACCGTCCCGAGGACGGCAAGGAGCACGAGGACCGGCAGCATCGCGCCGGGGATCAACAACCCGACGATCAGCGCCAGCACGCGCTCGAGCCGCTGGAACAACCCGTCGCTCAACAGGACCCCGGCGGCTTCGGCCTCGGCACGGATGTGGCTGACCACCAGGCTCACGACCAACGTGACCAACGCGAGCGCCGCCTCGAACCCCCTCCCATCGACCGCAAGACGCCAGAACAGGCACGAGAACAGGATCATGTCGGACACCCGGTCGAGCACGGAGTCCATGAACGCGCCGGCGCGCTTGGCCTCTCCGCGATGCCGGGCGACGGAACCGTCGAAGACGTCGCAGGCGCCCGCGAGGATGAGGACGCCTCCGGCGGCGAACCACGCTCCGGTCACGATCAGCGCACCCGTGACGACGTTCAACGCGAGCGACAGCAACGTGAGCTGCCACGGCCGGACACCGGTCCAGATCAGGAACGCGAGGATCCCCCGGTACGGCCATGCGAAGACGCGCTGCATCGCGCCTCCGGCCGCGCTCTCGTTCTTCCTCGGCGCGGGCATGTCGCGGACGCGAGGCGCCTCCCGGACCTGTTGCCCGCGATCCCGCCCGTGCACCGTCATGACCGGCTCAGCCGGAGATCGGCTCGAACGAGACGACCCGGTAGCGGAACGTTCCTCCCGGAGCCTCGTAGGCGACCTCGTCGCCTTCGGAAGCGCCCATGAGCGCCGAACCGAACGGGGACGAGGTCGTGACGGTTCGAGCACCCGGCGCCTTCTCCTCAGCGTGCTCCGCCAGCAGGTAGGTCTCGTCCTCGTCCTCGAGGTCGAGCGGCTTCACCGTGACGAGCATCCCGGGTCCGACCTCGTCGGCGGACGAAGGCGCCTCGACGATCTCGGGGTCCCGCAGCATCGCCTGGACGCTACGGATCCGGGCCTCCATCAGCCCCTGCTCGTTCTTCGCGGCGTCGTACTCGGCGTTCTCACGGATGTCGCCGTGCTCCCGCGCGGCCTTGATGCGTTCCGCGATCGCCTCCCGGCCCGAGGTCGTGAGCTCCTGGAGCTCCGAACGGAGCCGGGTGTACGCATCCAAGGTGAGCGTCGCCGTCGGCTCCTGGCCGGCGGGGCGGGGCGGGCGGTTGCGCAGCTCCTCCGGGAGTTCGGCCATCCGCCAAAGTCTAGCCAGGAGCGTCTAGCCCGGTGCGAAGAGTGCCTCCTGCGGAGGCACGTCGCTCCCGGACGGTAGCCAGACGAGGAACGACGCCCCTCCGCCCTCCCGCTCCTCGGCCCAGGCCCTGCCCCCGTGCAACTCCGCGAACCGCGCCACGAGCGTGAGCCCGATCCCGGACCCGGGCGCGTGCGTTGCGGCGTTCACCCCGCGCTCGAAGGCGCCGAAGACCCGCTCGCGGTCCTCGGGGAGGAGTCCCGGTCCGTCGTCCTCGACCGCGACGATCGCACCCCCGTTCCCGGGCTGGACCCGGATCCAGATATGGGCGTGCCGCGGCGTGTGTCGGGCCGCGTTCACCAGCAGGTTCTCGACGATCCGCTCGACCTTCGGGACGTCGATCGCGACGGTGGTCACGGTCGCATCCACGGTCACCTCTCGGTCCGCCACCGCCTCGGATTCGGCCACAACGTTGCGCACCACCTCGGCAAGGTCCACCGTCGCCCGCTGCGGTTCGAGGAGCCCTTGGGAGAGCCTGTCCAGATCCAACAGGTCCGTCACGAGGCGCAGCAGCTTGCGTGCGTTGCCCGCGATCCGGCGCACGAGATCGAGCTGGACCTCCGGCTCGAGCTCCACGTCCTCGCGCTCCAGCGTCAACGCGCTCCCAAGCAGCGTCGTGAGCGGCGTCCGAAGGTCATGGGATACGGCCTGGAGGAAGGTGTTCTTCAGCTCGTCGAGCGAACGGAGCCGAGCGGAGGCCTCGCGCTCGATCTCGAGCGCGCGAGCCAGGTCCTCCTCCGCCCGCTTCAGGCTCGTGATGTCGAACATCACGCCCGACCAGAAGCGAGGTTCCCCGTTCTCGTCGCGCACGACCTCAGCTTGGTCCAGGACCCACACGACCTCGCCGTCCGGGCGGCGCATCCGATACTCGATCGAGAACGGCTCCAGCGTGCGTTCGGTCCGTTCGTCCTCCGCGTTCACGCGATCGCGGTCGTCGGGGTGCACCAGCTCGAACCACATGCGGCGTGTCATGAAGTCCTCGGGCGTGATGCCGAGCAAGGGTTCGATGCCGGGGCTCGTATAGAGCGGGATGTAGTCCTCGCCGATCACGTTCACGTACACCACGGCGGGGATCTGCTCGACGAGCGTCCGATAGAGCTCCTCGGTCTCGCGCAGGCTCCGCTCCGTCTGCTGCCGGCGGATCGCCGCACCGAGCGTGCCCGCGGCGACCCGGAGCACATCGATCTCGGCACTCGTCCACTCGCGCTCGTGTTCGCAATCGTCGAACCCGATCGATCCCCACCACTCCTTTCCGGCGAAGATGGGCATATCGAGTAGCGAGACGATCCCCTGCGCCCCGAACTCATCCCTCGTTGCCGCCGGCAGGTCGGCGACGTTCACGCTCCATGGCTCGCCACGGCTGAGGCTCGCGCGCCATTCGTCCTGCGACGGGTCGAAAGCCTGGTCGATCGTGGCGGGGTTGCCGATCTGCGGCTCCACGCCCGGCGCACACCACTCGAATCGATTGGTCGATCCGCGCTCACCGCCGGGGAGGGCCACGTTCTCGAACACATGCGCACGCGACACGGCGGCTCCCTGCCCAAGCATCCGGAGGACCTCGTCGATCGCGTCCTCCCAGCGGTCGGCTTGGAGGAACAGCTGCGCCGCCGCGCCGATGGTCTGGAGGATCGCGTCGCGTCGACCGAGTGCCAGCTCCTGCCGGGCCGCCGCGGAAGCGTCCGTGAACGACGCGATGACGTGCCGCTCACCGTTCAGGTCGGTCAGCCCGACGGCCATCCGGGCGAACGCCTCACTGCCGTCGGGAAGCAGGTAGCGGATCCGCGTGATGAAGTCCCGAAGCTGACCCTCGTCGAGCGCGGCGACCTCGCCGAGCAGGGTCGCCGCGTCCGCCGGGTCGATCAGTCCGATCTCGTCGGGCCGTCGCCCGACGAGATCGGACACCGATCGACCGCTCGCACGTTCGAACGCCGGGTTCGCAGTTACGAAGGTCAGGTCGCGCATCCGGAGGATGCAGATCGACGACGGGTGATCGCGGAAGGTGGCCTCGTAGACCCTGTCCAGTTCACCCGTGCGGGCAT
>VAYU01000090.1 GCA_005884925.1 Actinomycetota bacterium
AACGAGGATCCGGGGATCACGCACAACCTCGACGTCTTCTCGGACAAGGGGTACACGAAGGAGATCGGCAAGAGTCCGGACGTGGTGGGCATCGGCTCAGGGCAGGTCACGCTCCCGGCCCTCGATCCGGGCACGTATTACTTCCATTGCGACTATCACCCGGTGATGCAGGGGACCATCACCATCACGAAGAGCGGAAGCGGGTCGTCGCCGAGCGGCGCGTCTTCCGGTCCGAGCGGCTAGGCGAAGCCGCCTGGCGCTGAGAGCATCAAGAGGTGACCGGCCGGCTGCTGACTCCATGGTGGCGAGACAGAACGCCGGAGCAACGACACCGCGAAGCCGGGGGGAGCACGCTCGCGACCCGGATCCTGGACTGGCAGCACCCTCGGGTGCGAGCGCTCGTCAACACCGCTCGTTCAGCCGCGGACGGTGAAGGGGCCGCCGCCCTGCTTCGGGCGGCTCATCGCCTGATCGCCGACCTCGTCCGACCCGCGTACTCCGTCGATGACGCCCGACCCGTTTCATCGGTTCTCGCTCGGGGCCGGGGGTCGTGCAGTCAGCGACTCGCGATCCTCGAAGCGGTCGCCAGGAGCTCTGGGACCGCGACGCGGGTGCGGGGTCTCGTCGTCGATGGGCGGTTCTGGTACCCGCGGTTCCCTCGGTTGCGGATCCTGGTGCCCGATGCGGTCCTGCTGGCCTGGCCGCAGTTCCGCATCGACGAGCGGTGGGTCGACAGCTCCGAGCTCTTCGGGACGCTCGCCGTACTCGCTGCCCGAAGCGCACCGGGGTTCACCAACGACGGCGGAGAGACCTTGTTCGACGCCTTGCCACGAACGGCCTTGGACTGGGATGGCAGAACGAGTGAGCTCGGGACGTGCTCGGCGTGCGACCTGTCTGCCCGAGTCCTCGTCGACCTCGGATTCTTCGATTCCAGGGATCTGCTGTTCCGCGAGCAGGGGCAGACCCTGTCGTTGGTCGCTCGCATCGTGGTCGAGCCGGTCCTCGGGCGATGGCGCCCGTAGGTCGCGTCCACGATCCGGTCAGCCCGACTCCGTGAGGCGGCCCGTGCCGCTTGGGCCGCGATACCGTGGAGCTCGTGCGAACCCTGCTCGCGATCGCTGCCTGCCTGACGCTGTTCGCGACCGGCTCATGCTCCGGCACGAACGGGGGGATCGTCCGCATCGAGGACCGGCCGCTGCCCGCATTGGAGGGCAGGGGGCTCGACGGCGCCCCCCTGTCGGCCGCGGCGTTCCGGGGGAAGGTCCTCGTCGTGAGCGTGTGGGCCACGTGGTGTCTTGACTGCGAGCATGACCAGCCCGGGTTCGTCCGTGTCGCCGGCCGCTACGCCGGCAAGGGCGTGGCGTTCCTCGGGGTGAACCCCGAAGAGACCAGCACCGCGCAGCCGCTGGCCTGGGTGCAGCATTACGGCGTGCCCTACCCGAGCATCGAGGATCCGTCGGGCCGGTTCGCCGCGAGCCTCGGCTACACCGGGCTGCCCGCGACCTACGTGGTCGACCGAGCCGGAACGATCAGGTACTCGATCATCGGCTCGACGACCAGCGAGGCGACGCTCAGCAGCTTGATCGATCGGACGCTGTCGGGCGATGTCTCCGGCACGCCGTCGCCGTAGACGAGCGCATCAGACGAGCGCGTCGATCGCCACCGCGGCGAACAACGCCCCCAGGTAGAGCACCGAGAACTTGAAGAGTGCCCACGCCTTCGCGTCCGAGGGGTCACGCCACAGACGCAGGGCCCGGTACACGAAGGTCCCGCCGAGTCCGACCGCCGTGACCAGATAGATCGGACCCATCGAGGCGACCGGCACCAGCAGCAGCGTCGCTCCGAACAGCACGAGCGAGTACAGGAAGATCTGTCGCCGCGTCTCGTCTTCGCCGCGAACCACCGGCAGCATCGGGACGCCCGCCGCCGCGTAGTCGTCGCGAACCCGCATCGCGAGCGCCCAGAAATGCGGCGGCGTCCAGACGAACACGATGGAGAACAGCACGATCGCCGGCCAGGCGAGGGTGCCCGTCACGGCCGCCCAGCCGACGAGCACGGGGACGGCACCGGCAGCCCCTCCGATCACGATGTTCTGCGTCGTCGAGCGCTTGAGCCACATCGTGTACACGAAGACGTAGAAGGCGATCGCCGAGAGGGCGAGCGTGGCGGCGAGCACGTTCACCGTGAGCGCCAGGAAGGTGAACGCGACGGCGCCCAACGAGAACCCGAACCGCAGCGCTGCGTCCGGCTCAACGGCGTGACGGGGAAGCGGACGCTGCCGCGTGCGCCGCATCACCTGATCGATGTCCCGGTCGAGGTACATGTTGCACGCGTTGGCCGAGGCCGCCGCGAGCGTCCCGCCGACGAGCGTCGCGAGCACCAGCCAGGCGCCTGGCAGGCCACCGGCGGCGAGGATCATCGGTGGCACGGTCGTGATCAACAGCAGGACGATGATGCGCGGCTTGGTCAGCGCCGCGAACGCGCGCACCGTGTCTCCGAACGAGCGATCCGCGGTCGCCGCCACCTGCTCCTCTCCCATCTCGGCGCGGAGGGCGTCGCGCGACGGTTCCCGTCGCGCGACGACCGTGAGCGCCACGACCGTTGCCCAGATCAGCGCGGAGATCGCGACGTGGGCGGCGCGCGCCCACGTCGCGAGCTCCGTGATCACGTTGAGCGCACCGACGGCGATCTCCGCGAGCACGAGCGCGAGGGCGAGCGTCGACAGGCCGACGAGCTTGGCGGAGCGGGGCCGCATCGTGCGGGCACGCACGACGCACCAGGCGATCAAGGCCGTAACCGCGATGGCCAGGAGCCGGTGCGCGAACATCGGTCCCGCACCCGGCTGCGTGAGATCGGGAACGAGACGGCCGCTCATCAGCGGCCAGTCGCGGAAGGCGAGGCCGGCGCCCTCGGCCCGCACGTACGTCCCGACCAGCAGCAGCGCGTAGGTGGCGAGCCCGGTGACCGCGGTGATCCGTGCGTAACTGCGTATCCCCGCGGGTTCGCCGAGGTGGGCGAGGACCGTGATCGCGACCGCCACCCCCAGCACGACGAACGCGACCGCGAAGTGGAGCGTCACGACGGCGGGTTCTTCGTGCGTTGCGATGATCCACCCGCCGATCGCGGCCTGGACCACGAAGAGGGGAGCGAGAGCCACCGCGAGCCACGCGGGGAGCCTCCGGACGGCTCGCATCCGTCCGTCGTCGCGCGCCCGTGCCAAGGACCACGCGCCGACGACGGCGAGGGCGATCGACAGGCTCGCCGAGACGACGGCGAGGAAACGGTGGAAGTACTCGATCAGGGTGTGGTACTCGACGCGAGGGACCCATGAGCCGAAGCACCTCGGCCAGTCCGGGCAACCGTCCCCCGAGCCGGTGGCTCGAACCACGCCACCCCACGCGATCAGGAGCACGGTCGACACGGTGGTGACGATGGCGAGGGTGCGGAACGCGCGTCTCATGTCCGGTGACCGGTCCAGACCGGCGGCCACATGATAGAGGAGGTGCCAGCGGGGGCGTCGCTCGCGCTCGCACGGTGCTCCTTGGCATACTGGCCGCGATGGCTTCCCCGTCGAGCCTCTCGCCCACCGATCCGGTCGCGCTGCAGGACCGCATCGACGACGTCCTCCGCTCGTTCCTATCCGCGCGTCGACAGGAGCTCGCATGGATCGACCCGCGGGCGACCGATCCGATCGACGAGGTGATCGGCCTGTTCGAAGCCGGTGGCAAGCGGATCCGACCGGCCTTCTGCTACTGGGGGTACCGCGCTGCGGGGGGGCCCCACGGCGAGCCGATCCTCCGCGCCGCGGCCTCGCTCGAGCTGCTGCACACGATGGCCCTGATCCACGACGACGTGATGGACGCCTCCGCGGCGCGCCGCGGCCGGCCCACCGTGCACACGCGCCAGGCCGAGGCCGCGGCGCGCCGCGGTCAACCGGAGCCGGAGCGGATCGGGACGGCGGTCGCGATCCTCGCCGGTGATCTCGCGTCCGTGCTCGCCGACCAGCTGTTGCTCGAGTCCGGGTTCGCACCGGTCCGCCTGGCGGCAGCGCTCGGGCGGTACCACCGGATGCGCACCGAGATGGCCGCAGGGGCCCACCTGGGGCTGATCGGCGCCGACGCCGACGCGCGGCGGCTCGCGTCTCTCAAGGGGGGGTCGTACACGGTGGAGGGGCCGCTGTTGATCGGGGCGGCCCTCGCGGGAGCCTCGATCCTGGTGGCCACCCGGCTCGAACGCTTCGGGGAGCCGCTCGGGGAGGCCTTCCAGCTGCTGGACGATCTCCGCGACGGCGATGCCGCACCGGGCGTCACGATGATCGACGCGACCAAGCTGATCGCCGAGGCTCGGGACGCGCTCGATCCTGACGTCCTCGACACGGACGCCGTGCGGGCGCTGGGGCTGCTCGCCGACCTCGTGGGCGGCTCGTGAGACACCCTTTGTCAATCACCACGGCGTCAGGCGGCCTGGGTCGTCCTTCCGAGCGCGCGGTCCCGGTTGGCGACATGG
>VAYU01000046.1 GCA_005884925.1 Actinomycetota bacterium
GCTCATATCGTTCATCCGGAGCGAGCCTACCCCGCGCTCAGAACTCTGGGCGGCGGAGTTCCGCGGCGACCGCGCCGTTGCGCGGTTCGCCGCGGAGCTCCGCCAGTCGCGCGAGGAGCTCTCGCTCCTCGCGCGACAGCTCCCTGGGCGTCACCACGTGCAGCGTCACGAACAGGTCGCCCCTCCCCCGCCGGTTGAGGTTGGGCACGCCCTTGCCTTTGAGCCGGACGATCGTGCCGGAGTCGGTCCCGGGTTCGATGCGAACGGTCTCGCTCCCGTCGATCCCTTCGATCTGGATGTCGCCGCCGAGCGCTGCGTGCGTCACAGAGATATCCAGGACGCCGAACAGGTCCTGCCCGCGGCGCTCGAACCGCTCTGCCGGCTCGACCTCGAGACGGACGAACAGGTCGCCCGCCGGCCCTCCCGAGATCCCCGCGTGCCCGCTCCCGGTGACGCGGAGCTCCATCCCGTCCGACACGCCGGCCGGGATCTCGACCGCGACCGCCGACGGCTGGCGGATCCGACCCTGGCCCATGCACGTCTCGCACGGGTCGGGGATCTCCTGGCCGGTCCCCTCGCAGGTCCCGCACGGCGACGCGGTCATCAGGGTCCCGAAGACGCTGCGCCGCACGCTCTGGACCTCACCGGTCCCCCCGCAGGTCCGGCACGCGATCGGCGCCGTGCCGGGTTCGGCACCGTTGCCCAGACACCGATCGCAGACCACGAGCCGCTCAAGCTCGACGTCCTGGCGAACGCCGAACGCGGCTTCCTGGAACGACAGGTGGAGCCGGACGCCGAGGTCCTCGCCGCGGCGGGTCCGCGTCCGCGGCCCGCGACGGCGCGAACCGATGCCTCCGAACCCGGTTTGCCCGAAGAACATCTCGAAGATGTCGGAGATGTCGGCGAACGGCTGGCCCCCCGGGCCACCCGAGCCGAAGGCGTCGTAGCGGGCCCGCTTGTCGGGGTCCGAGAGGATCTCGTACGCCCCGGCCACCTCTTTGAAGCGCTCCTCGGACCGCGGCTCGGCATTCACATCCGGGTGGAGCTCACGCGCGAGCCGCCGGTACGCCTTGCGGATGTCCTCGTCGCTCGCACCGCGCTCGATGCCGAGGATCTCGTAGAGATCGCGTGCCGGAGCCATGACCTACTGGTCGAGCTCCGTCGCTGCCTCGGACAAGCGCTCGGCGACCGCTCGAACCGAGGCCATCGCCGACAGGTAGTCCATCCTCGTGGGGCCCACGATCCCGATCGTGCCGAGGTTGACCTCGCCCGCTCGGAAGGGGGCCGTGACGATCGACGCTTCCCATTCGCCGGTCGTCGGATGTTCGGCGCCGATGGTCACGCTCACGTCGTCGGCCGCGACGTCGTGAAGCACCTGGAGCATCTCCTGTTCGCGCTCGAGGGTTTCGAACAGGCGCCGGAGGGTCTCTCGACGCCAGGTCTGCGCCTCGTCGGCGAGGTTGGCGACACCCCCGACCATGACGTGGGTCGCGTGCTCCCCGCGCGTCGCCAGGCGGAGGACGTCGGCGACCATCAACAGCAGATCGTGCTCATCGGCCGGAACGGTCGCCGCCAGCTCGAGCAGCTTCGCCTGCGAGCCCGAATAGGTCTTCCCCTGCAACGCGCGGAGCTTCCGTTCGGCCCCATGGAATGCCTCCGTGCTCCAGTGCTCGGGCCGGTCCAGGATCTGCTTGTCGACGCGCCCGTGCTGCCCGACCGCGAGCACCATCATCGTGGGGCCCATGTCGATCAGCTCGAGTCGCACGAGCTGCTCGTCGGCCGCGCCGGGCGGGACGGCCACCCCGGCGTACTGGGTCAGCCGGGACAGCAGCATCACCGAGCCCTTGAGCACCTCTTCGAGGTCGAGGATCGCTTCGGCGAAGTGCGAGGCGATCGCCTTGCGCTGAACGTCCTTCAGCCGGCCCCGGACCGGCAGCGTGTCGACGTAGTGCCGGTACCCCGCATCGGTCGGGATCCGTCCGGCCGAGGTATGCGGGTGGCTGAGGAACCCGAGCTCCTCGAGCGCGGCCATCTCGTTGCGGATCGTGGCACTCGACACGCCGAGGTCGGCGCGCTCGGCGATCGTCTCGGAGCCGACCGGCTCACCCGTCCGGACGTACTCCTCGACGATCGTGTGCAACACGGCAGCTTTGCGCTGCCCGAGCTCTCCGCGGTCGGCCATGCTCCCGATGATAGCTGGCACTCTCGTCCTCAGAGTGCTAAGGAGCGTGACAGCACACGCTCCCGACTCCCTAGCAGGGGATGTTGGGGTTGGAGAGGGCCTGGGCCATCGCGGCCGCGGCCGCCGTGTCATCGCCTCCCTGGGTCTTCAGCGCATCCCGGTACCCGATGACCGCCCGGCGAAGCACACGGACGGCATCCGCCAGTTGCGTGTTGCCGGCGGCTTCGATCGCATCGGCATCGGCGGCCAGCTCGGAAGCGGCGCGCGTGAACGCGCCGACCCGAGGGGTCTGCAGATCGCGAAGGTGCAGACACATCGCGGCCACGGGATCGAGGGCGGTGCTCGGGCTCTGACCGCCCGTGGTCTCGCCGCCCCCGGTGAGGAGGAACGATCCCAGCACGATCGCGCCGATCGCGACCAGCGCGATGATCCCCAGCCGGAGCCGCCGCCTCCGGTCCTCAGCGGAGGGCGCGGGCGCCGCCGTCGCCGTGGGCACGGCGGCCGGCGTCGTCGGTGTCGTCGGCGCCGTCGGCGTTAGGCGCGAGGGCGCGACGTGCCGGTGCCCGCAGTTCGGACAGGTCCAGGACGTGGTCCCGGGCGGCATATGGAACCGCTGGCCGCAGTTCTCGCACGTTGCGAACACCCACCGCGCACCGCACCGCACACACGTGTACCTCTCGACACCGGCCTCGATCGACTGGCGCGTCTCGCACCTCGGGCAGGTGACCTCGGGCATGACCGCCCACGATACCCGAGGGCCTGGAAGCTCCCGTCGCGTGTCAACCCATGGGACCCTTCGTGCGTCGAGAGGTCGTGGAGCGAACCCTGATGAGCCGAGATGTCGCGCCGTCGATCGACGAGACCACGATCCGCGCGTTCCTCAGCGGGCCCTTCCCGGGCATCGTCGCAGCCGTCACGTTGGTGGAAGGGAGCCGCGCGGCGGCGGAAGATTCGGTCGCCGAAGCGCTCGCCCGAGCATGGGAGCGAGCAGAACACGGCGAGCAGATCGAATCGCTCCCCGCCTGGGTTACGCGCGTCGCCCTCAATCTCTCGAAGAGTCGTCTGCGTCGGATGCGCGCCGAGGCGAAGGCGCGGGATCGGGCCGGTGCGACCACGTACCCGGCGCCGCCACCTGAGGATCGGCTCGACGTCGAGCGGGCGCTCGCGACGCTTCCGCGGCGGCAACGACAGGCGACCGTGCTGCGGTACTACCTCGGGTTCGACATCGCGGAGATCGCCGTGGCGCTCGGGGTGTTCGAAGGAACGATCAAGACAACGTTGCACCGAGCCCGTCATGCGATGGCGGCCGCGCTCGGCGAGGAGGAGTGAGGACGATGCCACCGATCGACGAACGGCTCCAGCGTGACCTCGACAGAGCGGCCCGGCCCTCCGCCCCGGACTCGGGCGCGCGGTTCGAGGACGTCGAGCGACGCCGGGCGCGGCGCACCCTCACGCGCAAGGTCCAGACCGCAGCGCTCGTGACGGTCGTTCTCGTGGGGACGGCAGCCGGCTTCTTGGCGCTCCTGAGGAACTTCAGCGGAGCCGAAACACCGGCGACCCGAGCGACGACTTCCCCACCGACGGCGACAGCAACGCGGTCGCCGGTCGTCCTCCAGGAGATCGTGCTCCCCGACGATCCGACGAAGGTGATCTCCGTTGACGGACTCGGATCCCCGGTCTGCCGCGGGAGCGAGATCCAGGGCAACTTCTTCGGAGGAGGCACCACCTACGCGTACGTGTTCACCGAGGCGAGCGGCGCCGGGTGCCCGCCGGCCGGCGGCGGCCTCCAGGTCCTCGTGGTCGTCGTCCCCGACGCCACCGGGCACTCGAGCTCCCTCGTCGTGACCGGGCCACTCGATTGCCACACCGCTGACGGCGTCTGCTACGTCTGGGCCGATCCGGATATCGACGGCGACGGGAAGAACGAGATCGCGGTGGTCACGACCCAGGGTGCCTCGACCATGTTCTTCCAGCTGTACGAGGTCGTCACCACCCCGAACGGCTGGGCCGTCTCTCCTATCGTAGCCCCCGACGGGGCTCCCGTCTCCGTAGCGGAAGGCGGCTCGGTCACGCATCAGGACGGCGTGAACTGTTCCGGACCTTCGAACTCATTCATCGAGTGGAGCGCGTCGCTGAACGCCGATCAGACCAAGTATCTGATCCACTCGCAGCCGTATCGATTGGATGGCGACTACGAGTCGGGTCCGGGGGTTTTTACAACCTCTCGTGTCCTGCAACCACTCACGCCGAGCGACTCAACCGTTGACCTGAACACGGATCGACCCATGCCGGCCGACGACATCACGAGCTGTGGAGGCTCGATCCCGAACCCTCCGAGCCCTTGAGGCAACCTCGCCCCTCGCCCGAGCGTCCTAGGCTCGGTCGAGGGGGGCAGGGTGGACGAGGTCGAGCTCCGGGAGTTCCTGCGCCACCGATACCCGCGCCTCGTCGGCGCGGTCGCTCTGGTGACGGGGGACGCCGCCTCGGCCGAGGACGCCGTCCAGGAGGCGATCGTGCGGGCATGGGAGGGGACCGAGCGCGGTGAGCAGATCGTGGCACTCGACCGATGGGTCGCCGCGGTTGCCATGAACCTGTCGCGGAGCCGCCTGCGACGCCTCCGCGTCGAGCGGCTCGCGCGCCCCAGGCTGGTGGCCGCGCCACCGGTCCAGCCAAGCGGGGATCGGATCGATGTCGCCCGCGCGTTGGCGGATCTTCCCCGCCGCCAGCGCGAGGTGGCCGTCCTCCGCTACCTCGTCGATCTCAGCACCGAGGAGATCGCGAAGCAGATGCACACGAGCGAGGGCACGGTGAAGAGCCAGCTCTCCAAAGCCCGCGCGCATCTGGCGGAGACCCTGTCGCTCGTTGAGGACAACGATGAGGAGAACAGTCATGCCGAGCATCGATGACCAGCTCAGAACCAGGATGCGGGAGGCGGCGCCGCGGCCCGCCGGCGCCGGCGACCTCGTCCAGCGCCTAGGCGCTCGCAAGCGCCGGCGGGCCAGCCTCAGGAGGGCGGGAACGGTCGGGTTGGTCGTCGTGGTGCTCTTCGGGACCGCCGGTGTGTTCCTCGCGCTCGGTCGAGCCTTCAACACCGGGCGGACGCCCGCGGAAACACCGACCGTTCGGAACGGTGCACTCGTCGTGAGCATCGCGAACGAGGACAGCTACTGGCTCTACGTTTTGCCTCCAGGGAAGCAGGACCTGTCCTCGCCGGACGGTGCGGCCGCAGCGAACCAAGAGGCGATGCAACATCTGATCGGTAGAGGAGCCGACCGCGACGTGCAGCCGGCAGTGAGCCCAGATGGAACCACCGTGGCCTTCGTGCACCACGATCTCAACGGACCTGGGTCACTTTGGCTGGTGAACATCGACGGCTCGGACCCACGTCAGATCGTGGGATCGTCCATCGACATCGCATCCCCCACTTGGTCACCTGACGGGGCCTGGATCGCGTTCAGCGCGAGTCGAGTCGAGACCACGCCGCTGGGGGTCGTCCGGCCCGATGGGACGGATCTCCACTACATCTTGTTCCGGTCTCCGGGTATCGAGGGTCCCTCGATGACCCCGGCATGGTCACCCGACGGCTCGTCCATCGTCTTCTCGAGCGCGCCGTCCTCGGGCGACGCCCTCGCCGACCTCTGGCTCGCGTCGCCCGACGGCACTGGACTTCGGGACCTCACGCAAACACCGACCGTCGACGAGACGGATCCGACATGGTCGCCGGACGGAACGTCGATCGCCTTCGTGACCGCCGATGGAATCGAACGGATCCCTGCCGAAGGAGGTTCGGCGCAGGTCTTGGTGCCGACCTCCCCCACCGGAGACGGCCGCGTGCCGACAAGCCCTGCCTGGTCGCCCGACGGGGCCTATCTAACCTTCGTCCTCCAGGCCCCGCTGCTCGCGGCCACCGTGTACGTACTGCCGACGGGCAGTTCAGATGTCTTCCCGCTGGCGCAAGGCTTCGGCTTCGCGTGGCAGCCCGTCCCTGCAACCGGCAGGGCGGCGACTCCTTCGCCGACACAGGCTGATCTCGGGCTCGGTTACCCCGTCTGTCGGGTCTCGTCGATGCCCATCACCATCGCCGCGTCATCAGGGACCGCGTACGTCTTCACGAAGGAGATCAATGAAACGTGTCCGAAGGCGAGTGACGGTACGAACCTGGTCGGGGTCGACGTGACGGGAGACGGCAACATCGACGCGACCAGCGGACCGCTCCCCGATTGCTTCTCTCCGGTCGGGTGCGAGGCCTTCGCGGCGCCGGACGTCAACGGAGACGGAACGTCGGAGATCGCGATCTCCACCGCCGGCGCCGACGGGTACGGAGTCTGGCTCTTCGCGGTGAGTGCGTCGCCGCCGGCGCTCGAGCCGATCACCGTGGTCGATCCGCAGGGCCTCGGTTCCATCCCGCCAGGACCCCTTCGATTCGGATGGGCGGATGTCGTCGGACACGCCGAAGGGGCGCGATGCGGCACCAGTGCGGACGGTGGCACGTTCACCCTCTTCGGGGTGGACAAGTTGGATCCTAACGCCGACGTTCAGCTCACGGATCTCCGGATCGCCGGAGCCACCGCAACCGTCGTGGGTGCCTCGCACGAACGGGTGCCGATCGCAGAGGCCCCCGCTCCGGGGAGCGAGCTCTGCGGAGCGCCGCTGCATGGATCGGCGGCGAACTTCCCCGACGCGGCCGTCGCGAAGTAGCCGAAGCTCCCCCGCGACCGGCTGAGTGGTGAGGGCGCCGTCGCGCCGCCCGGCATACGCTCCGGGGACAACGGAGAGCGCCGTTCATGCGTCTCAGGTCGGAGTCAGTGCGTGCTGGACGACACGACGATCCGGGAGTTCCTGCGTGACGACTATCCGCGACTCGTGAACGCTGTTGCCCTGCTGACCGGCGACGTGCCAAGCGCGGAAGATGCGGTGCAAGATGCCCTCATGCGCGCCTGGATCCGGAGCGATCGAGGAGACGACATCGAGTCGCTTCCGGCCTGGGTCGCGGTGGTAGCCATGAACCTGACCCGCAGCGGGTGGCGGCGTGTGACGGCCGAGCGGCGGGCCCGGGCTCGGCTTGCATCCGCGGTCGCGAGCGATGACGTCCGAAGTGTTGAGCGAGTAGATGTCGAACGCGCGCTCGGTGGACTTCCGAGACGCCAACGCCAGATCGCGGTCCTTCGCTACTTCCTGCAGCTCGACACGCGTGAGGTCGCGGAGGCACTCGGGGTGAGCGAAGGGACGGTCAAGAACTCGCTGTCCAAGGCGAGAGCGGCGCTCGCGGCAAGCCTGCAGATCGACGAGCAGGAGGAGAACGATGTCGAAGCTTGACGAGGATCTGACTGAGCGGTTCGCGAAGGCTGAGAGGCAGCTTTCTTTCGATCCGAACCTGTTCGCCGGACTTGTGCGGAGGCGGGTCCGACACGAATGGATGAAGCGAGCGAGCGCCGTCGGTCTCGTGCTCGCCATCGGTCTGGCAGGAACGATCACCTATCTCCTCGCGGAACGTGGTGCCACGGTGCGACCCGCAGCGACGGCGACGACCTCGCCTGCCATGCCGTCCCAGGCGACCGTGGGCGCCACGATCCCCGGCGTCCCGTTCCCAGCCTGTCACGCGACGAGCCTTACCTATTTCTCGAAGTATTCCGAGGCTGGGTCCATCTATCTCTTCGGGCGCGGCAAGGCCGGGGCTGCCTGCCCGGAGCTCGACAGCCAGAACGCTTACCTCGGTCTCAACGTTGGGAATCTCGGCCCGGGGCCGAAGCCCCAGATCTTCGGTCCGATCGACTGCTCCAAGGGATGTCGGATCTTCGGGGCGCCGGACATCAACGGTGACGGTCATGTCGAGCTTGCGATCGTCGTGGTCGACGGTACGGGAGCAGACTCGATCGAGTTGTATCGGATACAGCGAGCCGCCGACCCGCCGTTCACGCAGATGACGACTGTACTCCGAGGACGACGCACCCCGCTGTACTTCGACTGGGGCAGTACGCCGAACTATCGAGCTGGTGCGAACTGCGTGACCGCCCGGAAGCAGATCTCAGGACTCCAGCACGAGCTAGACATCTGGTATGCGCACCTGCGGGGAGGGAGCTGGCATCTCGTCGAACGGTTCATGGCGATCGACGGTGCCCAGGCCCACCTAGATCACATCGTACGGTCGACCGTGGGAGCCGATGGGCTGCCAGATGGAGGTGGAACGAACTTCTGCGGATGGGGCGTCACGCCTTGAACGAAATCACCCAGCCGTCAGACCGAGCACTAACTCGTTCAACAGGAGCATCCCGCGTTCGGTCGGGACCAGCTGACCGAAGTCGTCCACCAGCAGACCGCTCTGCAGGTACGGCTCGTACCGCCCGGCATCGAACCAGGACGCCGGCACACCCTGGAGGATCCGGAGCTTGAGGAAGACCTCCTCGAGGTAGGCGTCGGATGGATCGAGCGATTCCGAGCCGCCGATCGGGAGCTCACCGGACTCGACCTTCTCCATGTACGTCTCCGGCGGTCGCACGTTCCACCAGCGGACGTCGTCGCGGTAGGCGTGCGCGCCGGCGCCCAGCCCGACGTACGGCCTCCGCTCCCAATAGCCCAGGTTGTGCACGCACTCGAAGCCCGGGCGGGCCCAGTTCGAGATCTCGTAGTGGGCGTAGCCGGCGTCGCCGAGCACCTCGCATGCCAGCAGGAACATGTCGGCCTGCAGATCGGGATCCGGCCCGGGCACCTGACCTGCTGCGACCTGCCGTCCGAGCGCGGTCGCGGGCTCGATCGTGAGCGCGTACGCGGAGACGTGCTCGGGTCCGAGCGCGAGCGTCTCGTCGAGGGTGCGCCGCCAGGACCCGAGCGACTCTCCGTTCGCGCCGTAGATCAGGTCGAGGCTCAGGTTGGGGAACCCTGCTCGCCGTGCAGCGGCAACCGCGGCGCGGACGGACGTGGGCTGATGGATCCGTTCCAGCGACCGGAGGACCGCCGGATCGAAGGACTGCGCCCCGATCGACAACCGTGCGAAGCCCGCCTCGAGCAACCGGGACAGTGACGCTTCGGTCACGGTGTCGGGGTTCGCCTCGATCGTGACTTCCGTGTCGGGGACCATCTCGAATCGCTCGCGCAGGTGCGAGAGCAGGGCCCGCAGGTCCGCCGGTTCCATCGTCGTCGGCGTCCCGCCACCCAGGAACACGCTCACGAACTCGGTTCCCACCCAGGCCGGCGCAGCGAGGTCGGCTTCGCGGAACAGGGCCGCGAGGTACCGGGGCCTCAGCCCTTCCAGCCCGGCATACGCGTTGAAGTCGCAGTACCCGCATCGCGTGAGGCAGAACGGGATGTGGACGTAGATCCCTCCAGGCGCACTCACTTCTTCTTCGCCCCTTCGTCAACCCTGAGTGCGGCGATGAACGCGTCCTGCGGGACGTCCACCTTGCCGACGCGCCGCATCCGTTCCTTGCCTTTCTTCTGGGTCTCGAGGAGCTTCCGCTTCCGCGTGATGTCGCCCCCGTAGCACTTGGCGAGGACGTCCTTGCGCTTGGCCTTCACCGTCTCGCGCGCGATCACCTTCGAGCCGATCGATGCCTGGATCGCGACGTCGAAGAGCTGCCGGGGGATCAGCTCCTTCAGTCGTTCCGTCATCTTCTTGCCGTACTCGTAGGCCTTGTCGCGGTGCACGACCGAGCTGAACGCGTCCACCGGTTCACCGTGGAGCAGGATGTCGACGCGCACGAGCTTCGCCTCCTGGAGGCCCCAGGGCTCGTAATCGAGGCTGGCGAAGCCTCGGGTCTTCGACTTCAGCTGGTCGAAGAAGTCGAACACGACCTCCGCCAGTGGCAGGAGGTAGTGCACCTCCACGCGTTCGGGCGTGAGGTACTCCATGTCCACCATCTCGCCGCGACGCGCCTGGCAGAGCTCGAAGATCGCACCCAGGTAGGTCGCGGGGGTGATGATCGTCGCGTAGATGACGGGCTCCTCGACGCGGTCGTAGTCACCGCCGGGCGGCATCTCGGCCGGGTTGTGCACGACGATCTCCTCCGCGCCCCGGAACACGTGGAACTCCACGTTGGGCGCGGTCGAGATCAGCTGCAGGTCGAACTCGCGCTCCAAGCGCTCGCGAACGATGTCCATGTGCAACAGGCCGAGGAACCCGACCCGGAACCCGAACCCGAGCGCCTGGGACGTCTCGGGCTCGTAGACCAGCGCCGAGTCGGAAAGCTTCAGGCGATCGAGCGCTTCGCGGAGCGCCGAGTAGTCGTTCCCGTCCGCCGGGTAGAGCCCCGACCAGACCATCGGCTTGGGTTCGCGGTAGCCCGGGAGCGGCACGGCGGCGCCCTGCTTGCCGGCGAGGGTGATCGTGTCGCCCACCTTCGCGTGATGGACGTCCTTCAGGCCGGTCACGAGGTACCCCACCTCGCCGGGACCGAGTGAGTCCACCGGCGTCGCCTCGGGCGCCATGACGCCGGTCTCCTCCGCCTCCGATGTGACGTGCGTCGCGAGCATCTTGATCTTCGCGTTGGAGGGCAGCGTCCCCTGCTTCACGCGGATGTACGTGATGACGCCGCGGTAGGTATCGAACGCGGAGTCGAAGATCAGGGCCTGCAGCGGCGCATGCAGGTCGCCCCCCGGGTGCGGCACGCGATCGATCACGGCCTTCAGCACGTCGTCGACGCCCTCACCCGTCTTCGCCGAGACGTGCAGGATCTCGGCCGGATCTGCTCCGAGCAGCCTCGCGAGCTCCTCGGCGCGCTGCTCCGGCTCCGCGGCTGGTAGATCGATCTTGTTGATCGCCGGGACGATCGTGAGACCGGCGTCACGCGCCAGGTGGTAGTTGGCGAGGGTCTGTGCCTCCAGCCCCTGCGCGGCGTCGACCAACAGGATCGCTCCCTCGCAGGCTGCGAGGGAGCGAGAGACCTCGTACGTGAAGTCGACGTGTCCCGGGGTGTCGATCAGGTTGAGCTCATAGCCCTCGTGCAACAGGCGGACCGCCTGGGCCTTGATCGTGATGCCCCGCTCGCGCTCCAGGTCCATCCGGTCGAGGTACTGCGCCCGCATCGCGCGCTGATCGACGGTATGGGTGAGCTCGAGCATCCGATCGGCCAGCGTGGACTTCCCGTGGTCGATGTGCGCCACGATGCAGAAGTTGCGGATACGGAAGATCTCGGTCGACACGGCGCACCAATGGTACGGGGCCGCGACGACCGGACCCGAGTGCCGCGGTCAGGCAGCGGCCGCGAAGAACATCGTGGTGAGGTCGGTGCTATCCGTCGAGCCCGTGATGCCTGCCACTTGGACGATCTCGTTGAACGTGCCCGCCATCGCCAATACCTGATGACTCTCGGGGTCGAACCACCAGCGTTGGGTCGTGTGCTCCGTGTCCGTCGTCAAGAGGATGGCCGGCCGGCCGGCCGGATCCTGCGAATGCATGTCCACGTTCATCCCGTCGAGGCTCGCAGCCACCTGCATCAATGCGGCCTTCTGCGCGGGCGTCACGTCGGGCGCGTCGAGCAGCTCTCCGATCGACCGGACCAGCCCCCAGTCGATCGGTCCGCCCCAGTCCCCGTAGGGCTCGGGTGAGGCACCGCCGACCTGGACCCGAGCGCGAAGCTGCCGCTCGAGCTCGGATGGGTCGATGGAGAGGTACGCGACGGGACCGGAGTCGGAGAAGAAGTCACCGGGGCCGAACGTCCCTTGGTGAAGAGCGAAACCGCTCTCGCTCCCGCTCACTTTCGCGATCCTGCCGGAATCGTCGGCGGCCCACCACGTCTCGTAAACGATCCCCGCCTCCGGGTCGACGCGGACGTAGTAATACGTCCCAGGTGCGAGCCGGAGATCCGAGGTGGGCGCGCCGATGGGGCTTCCCGACAACGCCGGTGACCCACGGTGGCCGCCGACGATCGTGAAGCCGAGCGCGATCGGCAGCAACCCGATCATCGACGCCACCATGATCGTGGCGATCCGCTTCGCCCGCGCCTTCGCTTCCCGTCGTTCATAGAGGTTCGCCGGGTCGACCGAGAGATCGGGCGCTTCCCTGCGAGCGTGCTCGAGCTGTTCGCGCACATCGTTCATGGCTCCATCCCTTCCTTCAACACGGTGCGCGCGCGGGCGGCCAGCACGCGGACCGTGGATGGCCGGATGCCGAGCGCCCGACCTGCTTCTTCAGAGGTGAGACCAACGAGGTCCGTCAGGATCACGGCCGCACGTTGGCGCGCCGTCAGCTTCGCCAACGCGCGGACGACGTCCACACGGCGCTCGGCGGCGGCGATGGAATCGTCGATGGGGAATACGTGGGTGGCCTTCCGGACGGCGACTGCCGCTCGGCGCGCCCGACTCCGCCAGACATTCATCGCGGTCGTGTACACGTAGCCGACCGGATCCTCGAGGGCGCGGATGCGGTCCCATCGCTCGAGGACCTTCAGGAACGCGTCTTGCGCGATCTCCTCCGCCTCGTACCTGTTACGCGTGACGAGCCACATCGCGGCGTACACGTCCCGATACCGAGCGGCGTACAGAGCTCCGAATGACGACGCGCCCTCGGCGGCTTCGAACACCTCGCGGGGCGGCACACGCTCTGCGATGTCGATCGGCTCCCTCATGGCTCCATGCAGGAACGCGCCGGTCATGGCCAGTGTTTACACGACTTCGCACCTCGTGAGCGGGGTGGTAACCACTCCCCGCCCCCCCGCGAACGGTGATCGCGATCGGCTCCATCAACGACCCGCCGATCCGCGGCGTGATCGCACCAAGAGGGCCACTGGTAGACTCCGTGGCTCTCATGGCGAACATCAAGTCACAGATCAAGCGCAACCGGCAGAACGTCAAGCGCCACGACCGCAACACGACGGTCCGGAGCGCGCTCAAGACCTCGACCAAGAAGGTCCACGCCGCGGTCGGCGAGGGCGATGCTGAGGCTGCGGTGGCGCGTCAGCGTGAGGCGGCCCGAGCGCTGGACAAGGCGGCGAGCAAGGGCGTCCTGCACAAGCGGACGGCGGCTCGGAAGAAGAGCCGCTTGGCGAAAGCCGTCAACAGGACCTCGGCCGCATAACGGTCCCCCATTCGAAAGCGGCGGGCCCGCGCCCTCAGGCAGCGATCGCTGCGACGAGCGCGGGCATCACGACGCCGCCGGCCGCCCCCGACTTGAGTGCCTTGTCGGCCTCCGTGACCTGACGATGGATCGCGACCAGCTCGTCCAACGAGAAGTTCCCGGCCTGTTGTCGGTAGCGCCGCGCCTGCCAGTCGAATCGGAGGCCGGCGGCCTTGGCCACCTGTGACGGCGGCACGCGATCCGATACCGTCCGGACGCGGATCAGATCGCGGAGCCGTGCGGCGATGCCGCCCAGCACCATGAGCGCCTCGTCACCGCCCTCTTCGATCGAGCGGAGCGCTCGGATCGCGCCCGGGAGATCCTTGCCGAACGCCTTGTCGCACAGATCCCAGGTCTTCTGCTCACCGAGGCCACGGAACTGACGGTGGATCTCCGCCGGACCGATCCGCTGCGCCGGGAAGGCGTCGGCGAGCTGCCGGACGGCTCCGACGAGCTGCGCGGCCGAGGGTCCGATCGTCTCGACGAGCGCTCGAGCGGCGGGCGCCGTCAGGTCGACCCCGGCGCGTCCGGCCCGCTGCAAGAGCCAAGGCTCGAAGTCCTTGCGTTGGAGCTGCACCTGCGTGACGACTCCTGTCGGCTCGATCAGCTTCAGGAGGGCCGCCGGAGGTTTGCCACGCTCCGCGACCGTGCAGCAGAGGACGAGGGGCGCATCCGGATCCGGCGAGCCGAGGTACGCGCCGAACTCGCGCATCGCTTCCTTCGGGAGGGCGCGGACATCGGACACGATCAGCGCGCGCGGATCACCGAAGAGCGATGGGGTCGCCAGGTCCTGAAGTTCGCTCCCCCGCCACTCGTTCGCGTCGACCTCGGTGGGCCGCCGCTCGCCCACCAGCTCCAGCGCCGTCTCCCGGAGGAGATAGGGATCCTCGCCCCACAGGAGGGTGACGGCGGCGGGAGACATCATCGCTCGGACGCTACCACCGGCCCCTGACCAGTGAAGGTGATGGTGATCGTCCCGCGCTGGTCCGTCCGCCAGATCTGTGCACCGACCCCGTCGAGCTCGGCTAGGGCGTTCGGGTTGGGGTCTGCCGTAGGGGTTGGGAAGGAGAGCGCGGCCTGTCGGACGTGGCTCCTTTGAGCGGGTCGCAACGCGCCGGGCTGGTTGCGGGCCGTTCCGTTACCCGGCCTGGCGTGGGCCGGTGGCCGTGAAGTGTGCAACCGATCCGATCACGTCGACCTCCTCCGTCTGGAACGACCCCTCCAGGATCTCGCGGAGCCCGTCGGCGGTATCCCCGAGGTTGTTGAAGTCGCCCTTCCGGTTGAAGGCCCAGAGGATCGTGCGAGCTTGCAGCGTGTGTCGTCCGGCCGTTCCCAAGACCGTGCCGCCGAACAACACCCCGTTCGGGTTCGAGCACGGCGGGGATGTTCCGGATCGCGACGGCCTTCTGCGACTGGGGTCCGCGCAAGCAGTGGAGTACGTAGTTGAGTGCCGCCGAGTCGAACGGACCATCAACCGGCAAGGGCTTCATCACGTCCGCCTCGATGGTGGTTGGGTGCATCGCCGCAAGCCTGCGGCCGGAGCGGGCAAGCACGTTCGGGTTCGGATCGAGCAGGGTGACCTTCGTCCCGGCCGGCAGCCTGGCGTGCCCGATGAAGTAGCCGGTGCCGGGGCCGACATCGAGATGTCTGCGTCCAAGGTGCTGGCGATGGCGCTCGACGACCGGCGGGGTGGGGCACCGCCAGACCACACGGGCCATGAAGCAGAGCACGAACGCGTCATAGATCGCGAGGAGGAACGGGTTGTAACCAGCCTGGCCCCTGTACGCAGGATCGTCGCGATCCATCTTCCCCTGGCCCTTCCTGGCGATAACCCTATGACGGCCCGGGAAACCATCGGTCGTCGGGGGATCGATCCTTGGTCGTCCGCCGCGCCCACCGGCTCGGCTGTCAAGGGCTCCGCTCATGCGATCGGCTCCCGGAGCGACCCGGCAGGAGCGCGTCCAGTCACGCTCGTTCCGTAGCCCGGCTCACTCCTTACGGTGAGCGT
>VAYU01000035.1:0-16384 GCA_005884925.1 Actinomycetota bacterium
ATCGCCGCGTCCGCGTTCCGCAGGAGCCCCCCGGCATCGGCCGCATCGGCCGGATAGAGGCTGATCCCGATCGAGACCGAGGCGTAGAGCTCGGTGCCGTCCAGCTCGAAGGGCGACTCCAACAGCTGCTGCACGCGGTCGGCCACCTGGATCGCGGCGAGCGCCACACCGTCGGTGCCGGCCGGATCCGGCGTGGGCTCGATGTCCGCCAGCAACAGCATGAACTCATCACCGCCCTGACGAGCGATCAGGTCGGTCTCCCGGGTCGCTCCGCGGAGTCGTTCGGCGAGCGCAGCGATCAGTCGATCCCCCGCCTCATGACCGAGCGAGTCGTTCACGAGCTTGAAGTTGTCGACATCGAGGGTGAGCACCGCGACGCCACGGTCGTGCCGGTTGGCTCGGGCGAGCGCGAGCTCCAGCAACTCGTCGAACATCGCCTTGTTGGGAAGCGACGTCAGGTTGTCGTGATACGCGAGGAAAGCGAGGCGCTCTTCCGCCTGCTTGCGTTCGGTGATGTCGAGCATCACTCCGTGGATCACGGACGGTCGACCGTCGGCGTCCTTCAACACGAGGGCGCTGTCTTGGAACCAGACCACCCGCCCGTCTGGTCCGAGCAATCGATACTCCATCGTGAACGGCTCGCCCGTCTCGCGGCCGCGCGTGTAGGTCTCGATCGCGCGTGCGCGGTCCTCGGGATGCAGCATCGAGCTCCAGAGATCGGGGTCGTCGAGGTATGCCTGCGCCGTGACGCCCAGGATGTCCTCGATCTGCGGGCTCACGTAGGTCGAGGTCATCGACTCGTCCGCGATGTCGATGTAGACGATCGCGGGGATCTGCTCGACGAGTGCGCCGTACTTCGACCGAGCATCGCGCAGGCCGACCTGCGCCTCGATCAGTTCGGACTGATCCATCATGATGCCGAGCCAGTACTGCGGTACGCCGGAGGCATCGCGGATCAAGACGGCCTCTTCACGGATCCACACGACGGCCCCGCTCCGGTGGAGCCCCCGGTACTGGACCCGGAACGGCTCGCCCGTCGCGATCGAGCGCTCGCACGCGGCGACGACGCGGCCCCGGTCATCGGGGTGCACGCGCTCCTGCCAGCGGTCGTAGGTGTCGACCCATTCGGCAGGCTCGATGCCTAGAAGGTCGTGGATCCGCGGGCTCACGTCCAGGACCGTCATCCCGGCCGCAACGCCGTCGATGTACAGCACCGCGGGGAGATGGTCGATCACGGCGCGGTACCGCGATCCGAGGTCGGATCCGGCTGCACCCGCGGTCGACGGATCATCGCCAGCTGCGGGCGTGAGGAAGCCCGGGCCGATCGCGTGCGCGTCCGGTCGAGCGTCGTCGGGATGGGTCACGGCACTCCGGGGGTTGGGTAGTCAACCATCGGCGCCACGGCCGAGATCCTTGAGTCTGAGCAAACGTTCAGCTCATTGCGTGACAGGTCATGCGGTGGCATCTGGCCGTGGCATCCGGCGTGGCATCCGGCCTACGCCGGTTGCGCCACCGCTTCAGAGGTAGACGCCGGTCCGGTATTCCGAGACCGGAGGCTCCGGAGCGGTCTGGACGCGGAACCGCAGGCGGGTCCGCTCGCTTCCGTCGATCGCCAGGACGAACGTGTGCTCGCCCTCCGTCTCGAAGACCAGACCATCGAGGTTGAGCGCGAGCGTCGCGGTCCCGGGACCGCTCGGCGAGGTGAAGGACGCTTCGAGGGCGCCGCGCGGGCCGAAGGCTCGCGCGGCGCCCTCCGGATCCAAGAGCGTCAACGTCAGCGTGTGCTGTCCCGCCTCGGCCGCGACCGTCCGCACGATCAATCCGATCCCGATGCGGTCGTGGCGAGCCGGGAACGCGGTGGTCTGGATCACCTGCCATCCGATCCCGAGGGCATGCAGCTTCCCGCCCGACGCTTGGACGGCGTCGGCGAGGAACGCCTCGATGTCCATGGCCGCATCCTACGGGGTACGGTTGGAGCGGACGCTGCGAGGAAGGGCGAACGATGGGCCAGGCGCTCGACTACCTGAAGGACGAGCTCGTCGAGCTCGAGACGAACGGGTTGCTGCTGCACCCGAGGACGCTGGAAGGCCCGACGGGTGCGCGCGCGTCGTTCGACGGGCGCGAGGTGATCAACCTCGCGTCCAACAACTACCTCGGCCTGTCGAACCACCCGCGCATGAACCGGGCCGCCGCGGATGCCGCCGAGCGGTTCGGTGCGGGAACCGGCGCGGTGCGGACGATCGCCGGGCAGATGCGGATGCATCTGGACCTCGAGGAACGGTTCGCGGCGTTCAAGCACGCGGATGCGGCTTTGCTGTTCCAGTCCGGGTTCACGGCGAACGCGGGGACGGTGGCGGCGATCCTCGGCCCCGACGACGTGATCGTGAGCGACCGGCTGAACCACGCGTCGATCATCGACGGCGCCCGCCTGTCGAAGGCCGAGATCAAGGTGTTCGAGCATCGCGACGCCGCCGATGCCGAGCGGCTCCTGACGGAGACGGCGAAGCCGGGCCGCCGTCAGCTGCTGATAACCGACGGCGTCTTCTCGATGGACGGCGACATCGCGCCGCTCGGCGACCTCGTGGAGGTCGCCGAGCGGCGCGACGCCATCATGATGATCGACGACGCGCACGCTTCAGGCGTTCTCGGCGCGGGTGGTGCCGGCACCGTCGATCACTTCGGGCTGCACGGCCGCGTCGACATCCAGGTCGGGACGCTCTCGAAGGCGATCGGCGTGCTCGGAGGGTTCATCGCGGGGCAGACCCAGCTGATCGAGTGGCTGCAGAACCGTGGCCGTCCCTACCTGTTCTCGACGAGTCCGCCGCCGTCGGTCGTCGCGGCGTGCATCGAGGCGCTCGAGATCATCCGCGACGAGCCCGACAGGCTGGAGCGCCTGTGGACGAACACACGGTTCCTCAAGGACGGGCTGCATGAGCTCGGCTTCGACACGGGGGACTCGGAAACCCCGATCACCCCCGTGATCACCGGCGATGAGGCCATGACCCAGGCGTTCGCGCGGCGCCTGTTCGAGGAGGGCGTCTTCTGTCCGGCGATCGTCTTCCCGACGGTGGGACGGGGTAAGGCGCGGGTCCGAACGATCGTCACGGCCGACCATTCGGAGCAGGATCTGGCCGAGGCGCTCGCCGGGTTCGAGCGCGTGGGGAAAGAGCTGGGGTTACTCGGCGGTTGACGCGGCACCGAGCGACCCCGCGGCGACCTTGGCCGTGAGACCGCGGATCATCAGATCCATCCCGAACTCGAACTGCTCGTCCCCGTCGCACTCGGCGAAGTAATGCGAGACGGCGGCGAGCACGGGGAACTCGTCGACGGGAAGGCTGGCAGCGAGATCCTCCTTGCGCTTGACGTGCTCCGGGCTCTCGATCGTGCCGCCCTCCATCATCACGAACCCCTGGATGTAGCCGCCGAACGCGTGGAAGGCCTGCACGCAGTCACGATCGGACAGGCCCGCCTCCCGGAACAAGCTCAAGGCGAACTCCATCGGGCGGACCGAGTCCGGGGAGGATCGCGCCGGTCCGTGGCGTTCGGCGAACAGGCGCATCACGTCGGGATGCGTCTGCAAGAGGCGACGGTACGAGCGAGCGCCGGCGCGGAGCCGCTCCGTGATGTCGCCGGCCGCATCCGGATATTCGAACTCCCCCATCACCGCTTCGCAGATCCCGTCGAGCACGTCTTCCTTGTCGCGTACGTGGTGGTACAGCGACATCGCCTCGACGCCGACCTCGCGAGCGATCCGGCGCATCGACACGGCCTCGAGACCGTCGGTATCCATCACGCCGAGCGCGGCGGCGATGATGCGCTCGCGGGTCAGTCGCTCGCGTTCTTTCGTGGTAGTCATGGTGGTTCGTTCTCCGGTGATCCGTTCTCGAAACGTTCACCGATGTTCGGGTTGACAGGCTTACACCGTACGCATATCCTCCGTACACCGTAAGCGTACACCGTACGTCAAGCTGCGCGGACGAATAACCAAGCATCGGGGGAGTGAAGGGGGATCCATGAAGCTGAATCCGGAAACACTTGCACGTGCGAGCAGCCGGCACCCGTGGCGGACCGTCGGGATCTGGGCGGTCATCCTCGTCCTTGGGTTCGGGGCATCGGCGGCCCTGCTGAGCAGCGCGCTCACCACGGACTTCGATTTCTCGAACAACCCGGAGGCGAAGCAAGCCAAGACGATCCTCGATCGGGAGAAGCTGGAGCAAGACGTCGTCCCCGAAACCTTCGTGATGACCGACGGCGCCGGCGCCGTGAGCGACCCGGCCTTTCAGGCGCAGGTCAACGCAGCACTGAAGGACCTGCGAGCCCTCGGACCCGATGCGGTGACGACCGTGCCGGCGTCGTACCCGCTGCCGGCGGATCAACGGAACGACCCGCAGGTCGCCGCGCTCGGACCGATCGATTCGCAGGACGGCACCGCGGTCCTGTTCACGGTGATCCTCACCGGGAACTCGGATCAGACCGCGTCGCACGTGAACCAGCTGAATGACATCAAGGACCGGTACACCGCGGGTGGCACCACGATGTACATGCTCGGCGAGCCGACCTCGACCGACGACTTCAAGAAGATCTCGGAGAAGGATCTTCAGAAGGGCGAGAGCGTCGGCATCATCGTTGCGATCATCGTGCTGCTGGTGGTGTTCGGATCGGCCATCGCCGGTGTGACCCCGATCATCATGGGGATCTTCGCGATCGGGGCGGCTTTCGGCCTGACGGCGCTGATCGGCCAGGTCTGGCACTTCACCTTCTTCGCGCCCAACCTGATCTCGATGATGGGTCTGGCCGTCGGCATCGACTACTCGTTGTTCATCGTCTCCCGGTACCGGGAAGAACGAGCCCGCGGCCGCGACAAGCTCGAGGCGATCGGGCTGACGGGGGCGACCGCGAACCGAGCGGTCTTCTTCAGCGGTTTGACCGTGATCCTCGCGTTGGCCGGGATGTTGATCATCCCGCTCACGATCTTCCGCGGGCTCGCGGGCGGCGCGATCATGGTTGTGGCCGTTTCGCTTGCCCTCTCGATGACGTTGCTCCCCGCGCTGATGGCTCTGTTCGCCGATCGGCTGGTCAAGCCCGGCCGCATCTTCGGCCGGGGCCGGAGTATGGAACATGGTCGACCCGGAGGCTTCTGGGACACCGTCACCCGTGGTGTGATGGCGCGACCCTGGGTGTGGCTGATCCTCGCGGCGATCTTCATGCTCGCGCTCTCCGTCCCGTATTGGGCGCAGGCGCACCCGAGCGACAACGGACGAGGGATCAAGACGGGCCTGTCCGGGATCAGCACGATCCCCGACGACGTTCAGACGAAGCAGGCCTTCAACGTGATCCTCGCGAAGTTCCCTAGGGCGGGTCAGCAGTCGAGCGCCGACGTCGTGATCCCAGGTGCCTCCACGGACGCGGCGGTCCAACAAGGGATCAAGACGCTCGAAGGGCTCGTGGCGAACGACCCGGACTTCGGAACGCCGACGCCGCCGCAGACGAGCCCCGACGGCACCATCACGCTCGTCCGGTTCCCGAACGCCGGCGCGGCGACCGATGCGCAGAGCGAAGCGGCGGTCGCCGCGATCGCGCGGATGCGTGACCAGTACGTGCCGCAGGCGTTCGGGTCCGACTCGGGGGTGCTGGTCGGAGGCGACTCGGCCTTCGTGAAGGACTTCTTCGACATCTCCACGAAGTACACGCCGCTCATCATCCTGCTGGTGCTCGGCCTGTCGTTCCTCCTGCTGACCGTCGTGTTCCGCTCGGTGGTCGTCCCCGCGAAAGCGATCGTGATGAACCTGCTGTCGGTCGGGGCGGCGTACGGGCTGATCGTCCTGATCTTCCAGAAGGGCGGCCCGGCGTTCGCGCACACGGTCGCGAACGCCTTCGGGTTCACGCAGGTCGATGCGATCGAGGCGTGGCTTCCGCTGTTCCTCTTCTCGATCCTGTTCGGGTTATCGATGGACTACCAGGTGTTCCTGATCAGCCGGATCCGTGAGGAGTACGACAAGACCGGCGTCAACTCGGAGGCCGTTGCCTTCGGGCTTCGGACCACCGGTGGGATCATCACCGGCGCCGCGATCATCATGGTGGCGGTGTTCGCCGGGTTCGCGAGCGGCCGGTTGACTTCGCTCGAGCAGATGGGGTTCGGGCTCGCGGTCGCCGTGTTCCTGGACGCGACGATCGTGCGGTCCGTCCTGGTGCCCTCGGCCATGAAGCTGCTCGGCGACCGCAACTGGTACCTCCCGGGCTGGCTCCAGTGGCTGCCGAAGGTCGACGTCGAAGGACACGCGGCGGCCGAGCGCGTCACGATCCCGGACACACCGGCCGAGCTCGTGGAGGCTAGCGACTCGAGCGACTGACCGGAACCGGGTCGGTACCCGGAAGGGGGAGGCTGCCCGCGCCTCCCCCTTCCGTCGTCCCGGACGCATGCCGCCTCCTGCCATGATCGGAGCGATGCGCCGACTGACCGACGGCACGCCGCACGCCCGGCTCACGCTCGCGGTCGACGTGGTTGCGCTCGCCGGGTTCATCCTCATCGGGGTGCGGTCGCACTCCGACGCTGCGGCCGTGTCGATCTTCCTCCGCAACTTCGTGCCGCTCACCGGCTCGTGGCTCGTCGTCGCTTGGCTCGTTGGGACCTACCGCCCGCCGACGCCGACCGCCCTGATCGCGACGCTGCTGATCGCGATCCCGATCGGCGTGCTGCTCCGCGCGCTCTGGGTCCGCAGCTGGAGCGCCGGCGAGGTCCTGACGTTCGCGCTCGTCGCCCTCCTGTTCGCGACGATGCTGATCGGGTTGGGCCGCGCGATCTCGGCTGTGCTCGGTGCCAGGCTCTTCGACCGGCGAGCGTCGTGACACCGATCGACATGCCCGACCCCGGGGCGGCGCGGAGCTTCTGGCTGGAAGAGGCGCTGCGGCATGACCCGGGCGAGCCGTGTCCGCCGCTCGATGCCAACGTCGTCGCCGACGTCTGCATCGTGGGCGGCGGGTTCGCCGGGTTGTGGACCGCGGTCCGTCTGGGCGAGCGCGAGCCCGGTCTCCGGATCGCGCTGGTCGAGCAAGACATCGTCGGTGGCGGCGCGAGCGGGCGCAACGGCGGGTTCTTCTCCTCGTCCTGGTGGGATCTGCCGGCGCTGACCGGGTTGTTCGGCGAGTGGGAGGGCCTGCGCTATGCGCTCGCGCTCGCCGATTCCGTCGCGGAGGCCCGGGCGTTCTGCGCAACCAACGGGATCGACTGCTGGTTCCACCTCGACGGCGCGATGGGCGTTCGAGCCGGGCCGTGGCAGGAGGGGATCAGCCGGCGGTCGGCGATCGACCTCTGTGCTCGTCTGGGGTACGGCGACCGGATGATCGCCCTGAGCGCCGCCGAGACGCGCGACCGCGCCGACTCGCCGACGTTCGTGGGAGGCGCCTTCATCCGCGACGCCGCGGTCGTCCAGCCCGCGCGGCTGGCACGGGGGCTCCGTCGCCTCCTGCTCGAGCGGGGCGTCCGCATCTACGAGCGCACCCGCGTCGCCGGCGTCGACCGGTCGCGTCCGGCGGTCGTCCGGACCGACCACGGCGCGGTCCGTGCGGATCGGGTCGTGCTCACCCACGGCTCCTGGGCCGCGGGGTGGCGGGACTTCGCGCGCAGCTTCTCCGTCATCGTCGACTACATCGTCGTGACCGAACCGATCCCCGACCGGCTCGAGGAGATCGGTTGGACGTCACAGATGGGGATCGCGGACGGACGCGAGTGGCTCTACTACCTGCGCCCGACCGACGACGGAAGGATCGCGATCGGCGGTGGCGCCGACGGCGTCGTGTTCGGGGGCCGGGCGAGCGGCCGGGCGGTCACGCACGACCGCCGGGTCGCCGAAGTGGCTGCTCGCGGACTGCTCCGGATGTTCCCGCAGCTGGAGGGGACCAGGTTCACCCACGCGTGGGGCGGCCCGATCGATCAGACGCCGGCGTTCGTTCCGTTCTACCGGACGCTCGAACCGGGCACGATCCACGCCGGGCTGGGGTACAGCGGCCACGGCCTGTCACAGACCTACGTGGGGGGCAAGATCCTGGCTTCGACCGTCCTCGGGGTTGATGACCAGTGGACCTCGCTCGCCGTCAACAGGCCGGAAACGGTGAAGGCACCCCCCGAGCCGCTGCGCTGGCCGGCCGTCAAGGTCATCGCGTCCGCGTTGGAGCGGGGCGACGCCCGCGAGGACGCCGGCAAGCGCCGCGGCGTCGTGAACGAGCTGCTGGGGCTGGGTCCGATCGGGCTCCGCGAACGCTACGTGGCGAGGCGTCAGTAGCGATCGTCGCGCGGGCCCGGGAGGTCGCGGCTGGGACGACCGACGTCGATCGTCGTCTGGCCCCGCCCGGCTGCCCGCTGGAACTTCCGCCACTGGTGCCGCCATGCGAGCCACGCGATCGCGACCAAGGTCGTGAGGGACAGGATCGCGGTCAGCACGATCACGAGGGTGATCTTCAGGACGAGGCCGAGCACGCCCGCGAGCGCGGCGAGCAGCAGGAGGAACAGCAGGACGATCATGGCATCTATCGTACGGCCGCAGCCGCGAAACGCGTGATCCGCCGCCCGAGCAGCCCTGGCTGTTGGAGGGGGAGGTCGTGGATCCCCTCGACCCAGACGAACGTCGTGGGGGACCCGGATGCTCTCAGCCGTTCCACGGCTTCACGCTTCGCGGCGTCGAACGCGGCCACCTCCGCCGAACCGTGGGCGAGGATCGCCAGCGCGGGAACCTTGAGTCGCGCGTGCAAGGCAACCGGGTCCTTATCCCAGATCGCCCGCAGGATCCGGAAATGGTTCGGATGAGACAATCGAGGATGGATGCGGCCGTGTCCGTCGACCCGCATGATCGACAGGAAGATGGCCTCCACCTCGGGCGTCAGCGGGACGGGGGACCAACGGGCGAGGCCCGCGCGGAAGGCCTCCAACGGCGTCCCGGCGAGCAGCGGCGGCGCGAGCTGAGTCTTCGCCGCTTCCCACGTCGGGAACGAGCTCCGCATCCGGAAGACGCCGCCGTCGATGAGCACGGCTCCGCCCACCGCGCGGGGCCGGTCCGCCGCGATGGCGAGCGCGACATCGGCTCCCCATGAGTGCCCCACCACGACCGGGCGACGCATGCGTGCGGCCTTGATCACCGCCAGCGCGTCGGCGGTGACGTGGTCGAACCCGTAGCCCGAAGCGGGCTTTGCCGACAGGCCGTGGCCGCGCGCGTCGTAGGTGACGACGCGGAACCGCCGGGTGAGTCCGGGGAGCATCAGATCCCAGATCCGCTGGGAGGAAGCCAGGCCGTGGTGGAGGAGGATCGCGGGCGCGTCGTCCGACGCGCCCGCGATCTGGCGGGCACGGACGCGAACGCCTCCGTCGCCCGCCACGTCGAACCAGCGCTCCTTCATCCGCCGGCCATGGTAAGGGCGTCCGGTCATCCGAGAGCGGGCCAGAAGCCATCGCGCCGTTCCGAGGGGTTCCGCGTTCGACGCGTGCAGCGTAGGCTCTGGGCCTGCCGACGAGGGGGGAGCGATGTACGGGACGTGCGCACGGATGGTCGTCAAGCCCGAGAACCGCGAGAAGCTGCAAGCGATCTTCGACGAGGAGCCCACCGACACGAAGGGCTACATCGCGTCACATGTGTTGATGGAGAACGACAGCGACAACGTCTGGCTGCTCGCGATCTTCGAGGACCGCGCGACGTACGACGCCAACGCGGACGATCCCAAGCAACACGAGATGTATCTGAAGTACCGCGCGCTCCTCGAGGAAGAGCCGGAATGGCACGACGGGGAGATCCGGTCGTTCCCGTAGGTGGACCGGAGAGATCGATGGCCGACGCGCTGCAGAACTTCATCGACGGGAAGTGGGTCGACGCGCAGGACGGTGAACGCTTCGACGTGTTCAACCCCGCCACCGGTGCCGCGATCGCGACGGCGCCGCATTCCAAGCCTGCCGACATCGATGCCGCCGTCGCAGCGGCGCGGCGGACCTTCGACGAGGGCACGTGGTGGCCGGGAACGGCTGCCCGCCGGCGCGGCCGGATCCTCCTCAACGCCGCCGACATCGTTCGCCGGGAGCAGGAACGGCTGGCCCGGCTCGAGTCGCTGGATGTGGGCAAGCCCATCGCCGAGGCCCGTGAGGACATCGCCGAGGTCGCGTTCATGTTCGAGTACTACGGCGGGTGGGCGACGAAGATCGCCGGCGAGTCGCAGCACGTGGACGCCGACGCGATGTTCATGGTGTGGAAGGAGCCGGTCGGGGTCGCGGTCGGCATCACCCCGTGGAACTACCCGATGATGATGGCGACGCAGAAGGTCGCGCCGGCGATCGCGGCGGGCTGCACGTTCATCCTCAAGCCCCCCGAGCAGACGCCGCTCACGTGCCTCGAGCTGCCGAAGATCCTGGAGGAGGCGGGGTTGCCGACCGGCGTGTTCCACGTGCTTACCGGGTTCGGCGAGACCGCGGGAGCACCGTTGGTCGCCCACCCCGGAGTGGACAAGATCGGCTTCACGGGCTCGCGCGAGGTGGGGAAGCTCATCATGCGCAGCGGCGCCGACACCTTGAAGCGTGTCACGCTGGAACTGGGAGGGAAGTCCCCGAACATCGTGTTCGCCGATGCCGACTTCGACGCCGCGGTCGAGGGCTCGGCGAACGGGGTGTTCTGGAACCAGGGCGAGATCTGTTCGGCGGGCACCCGGGTGTTCGTGGAGCGGGGGATCTACGACGATGCCGTGAACGCGATGGGTGAGCGGGCGACCGGGATCGTGCTCGGAGATCCGTCCGACGACGGCATCACGATGGGACCGATGGTTTCCCGCGAGCAGCAGGAGCGGGTGCAGCACTACCTTGAGGTCGGAGCCGGCGAGGCGAGGCTGGCGGCGCAGGGCTCCACCCCGCAGGACCCGTCGCTCGCCAACGGCTACTTCGTCCCGCCGACGATCTTCGCGGACGTCACGAACGATGCGACGATCGCGCGCGAGGAGATCTTCGGTCCCGTGATGTCCGTGATCCCCTTCCGTTCCGTGGACGACGTCATCGCGATGGCGAACGACAACGACTACGGGCTCGCGGCGGCCGTGTGGACGAACGACGTCAAGAAGGCGATGCGGACCGCGCAGGCGCTCCGGGCGGGGATCGTGTGGATCAACGACACGCAGCCGGCCCCGACCGAGATGCCCTGGGGCGGCTACAAGCAATCGGGCGTGGGGCGGGAGCTCGGCAAGCAGGGGCTGGACGACTACCTCGAGGAGAAGGCCGTCTACCTCAATCTGTCGTGAGGCCGCGTCCGGCCCGAGGAGCCAGCCACCCCGCGACCACGATCCCGGCGGTGGTGCTCACGATCACGACCATGGCCGCGCGGAGGTCGAACGCCTGCGCGATCCACCCGAAGATCGGCGGGCTCCAGACGAAGCCCGAGTACCCGATGGTCGTCACCGCGGCGACGCCGTTCGGCTGATCCCCCGGCGCGGCCTCATCCACCAACCCGAACGCGGCCGGGGCCGACGCCGAGATGGCGAACCCGAGGACCAGGAACGCAACCGCGACGACCGCCGGACTGCTCGTGGCCGCGGCGACGCCGCCACCGATGGCCGCACCCACCCCCGAGAGCACGATCGTCGTCCGCCGGCCGAAGCCGAACAGCACGCGCCCCGCGAACAGCCGTCCGAAGCAGAGCGCCGCGGAGAACGCTGCGAACGCCAGAGCCGCCTTCGACACCGACGCTCCGAGCTGGTCCTGCAGGTACAGGCCTGACCACGTATCCATCGATCCCTCGACGAGGAACGCGAACAGGATCACCAGGGCCGGCACCCAGAGCGTCGGGTGCCGGCGGAACGCCGATAACGAGAACGTCGACGGGTCGCCGGCCGGTGCCTGGGCGTTCGCGCCACGTCGTGCGTTCCACGCAGCCGTGAGGAACAGGAGGAGCCCGGCGATCGCGAGCGGGGCCGGATAGTCTGCACCCGCCGCCACGATGGCGCCGCCCACGGCGGCGCCCGTCACCCCGCCCGCCGCGTAGCTGGCGTGCAGCCATTGCAGGACCGGGCGTCCGGTGGCGACCTCGACCCGCTGCGCCTCGACGTTCAGGAAGACGTCGATGAGTCCGTTGCCCGCTCCGACGAGGACGAAGGCGATCCAGAGCGTGCCCGTCGGCAGCACCGCCATCGCCAAGGCCCCCACGCCGAGCGTCGTCAAGGATCCCGCGACGAGACCGTTGGTGGGGAAGCGCGTCAGGCGCGGAGCTCCGAAGGTCATCACCAGGACCGCGACGATCGACAGCAGTGCGAGGAGCACCCCGTTGCGTCCGTACGACAGACCGCGGTGGCGGTTGAGCTCGACCACCGCGATCACCCATGTCCCCCAATACTGCCCGAACGACCAGTAGCCGGCGAGCAATGCGGGGATCCGGCGCGCCTCCTCCTCCGAGATCGGAGAGGAGCGAGGGGGCTGGGACGGCGGCGTCGCCATGGTCCGCGCATGATTGCACGCCGACGCCCGCGTTCAGTTGACCCGTCGCGATAGACTCGCCCACCATGGCGGGAGGAGAGGTCCAGCTCGTCGATCTCGTGAAGCGCTTCGGGGAGTTCACGGCGGTCGACGGCATCAGCCTCCAGATGCCCTCCGGCGAGTTCTTCTCGCTGCTGGGTCCCTCCGGGTGCGGAAAGACGACGTCGCTGCGGATGATCGCCGGGTTCGAGCGCCCCACGGAAGGCCAGATCCTGCTCGATGGCGAAGACATGGCGCAGACGCCGCCCCACAAGCGCGACGTGAACACCGTGTTCCAGAACTACGCGTTGTTCCCGCATCTGTCGGTCGAGGAGAACGTCGCGTTCGGCCTGAAGTATCAGAACGCGTCCAAGCAGGAGATCCGCGAGCGGGTGGGTCGCGCGCTGGAGCTCGTGCAGATGAGCCAGTTCGTTCGACGCCGCCCCAACCAGCTCTCCGGCGGGCAGCAGCAACGCGTGGCCCTCGCGAGGGCGTTGATCCTCAACCCGAAGGTCCTGCTGCTCGACGAGCCGCTGGGAGCGCTCGACGCCAAGCTCCGCAAGCGCCTCCAGATCGAGCTGAAGGCGCTGCAGGAGGAGGTCGGGATCACGTTCATCTACGTGACGCACGACCAGGAAGAGGCGCTCACCATGTCGGACCGGATCGCGGTGATGTCGCAGGGTCGCGTCGAGCAGGTCGGCCAACCGAAGGAGATCTACGAGAACCCGGCGACGGCCTACGTCGCCGACTTCCTCGGCGTGTCGAACCTGATGGATGCCGAGGCGGCCGGGCCGGCGCCGGCCGGGCCTGCGCCGGCCGGGCTCGCGCAGATTGGATGCAGGGTGAAGCTCGGAGAGTTCGCGCTCGTCGCGGGGCAGGGGGAGCCCGACGCCGTCGGGGCCTGCAAGGTGACGATCCGCCCGGAGCGGATCGATATCGAACCGCAGGGTACGTCCGGTGAGAACCGGATCCCCGGGATGGTCGAGCGCGTGGTCTACGTGGGCGCGACCCTCCAGGTCTTCCTCCATCTGGCCTCCGGCCAGACGATCCAGGCCTGGATCCCGAACGACGGCGACGCGCAATCGCGTGCCTCCGGCGACGCGATCGTTGCGCATCTCCCGTCCGACGCCCTCCGCGTGCTTCCGGGCGGGGGGACGGCCGTCCTCGCGGCGGCCGAGTTGGACGTCGCGAGCGGCTGATCCGGTCGTCAGAACTGGGTCGCGAGATCTCCTAAACCGGCGCCGGTGCGCTGACCCTTCGTGAACGCCCGATACAGCAGGTACGCCACGGCTGCCACCACGATCGTGGAGCCCAGCATGAACGTCGCCGCGGCGTTGATCGCGGGGCTCGGTTGCCCGCGCGCGAAGTTGTAGATCTTGACCGACAACGGCTCGCTGCTCACCGGTCCCGAGAGGTAGCGGACCGTGACGAAGTCGTCGATCGTGTCGGCGAACACGATCGCGGCGCTCGCGAAGATCGCCGGATAGAGCAATGGGAGCAGAACGGCGCGGATCGATTGCCTCGGGGTGGCACCCAGGTCCATCGCGGCCTCCTCGTACTCCTTCCCGATGGAAAGCAATCGAGCACGAACGATGATGACCGGATAGGAGACCTGGAAGGTGACGAGCCCGAGGATCTGCGCGGTCGATCCGAGGGGGACGAACTTGATGAGGAACGAGAACACGAAGAAGACCGACAGCCCCAGGATGATCTCGGGCATCACGAACGACAGCAGCATCACGAAGTTCACTCCGGTTGCCAAGCGGCCGTGCCATCGATCGATCCCCAAGGCGAAGGCGACACCGAGCGGCACCGCGATCGCCATCGTCGCGAGGGACAGCCTGAGGCTCTGGATCACGGCCGAGTGCAGCTCGGGATCGTGCAGGAGAGAGTCGGAAGGGTCGGTCCACCACCACTGGAGGCTGAAGAGGTGCACCGCGCTGCTCGACCGGCTCGCGTTGAACGACACCGCGATCGCGATCACGAGCGGGATCAGGGACCACGCGAGGTACGCCCACGTGATCGTCGCGAGGATCGTCGGGCGCCGCCAGGGGTTCCGGACCCATCGGCGGACGAATCCACCCCCGGCGCGGGGAAGGGCACGCGTTTGGGGACCGGTGAACACGCTCTCGCTCATCGCGTCAACAACGACCTCGCCGTGCTCCGCATGTAGTAGAGCATCGGGATCAGGACCAGCGCCATCAGGATCAGTACGAAGGCAGCCGCCTTGTTCCCCTGGCCGGTAGAACCCACCGCATCGTCGATCAGGTTGCCGAGCATCGTTGTCTTCGGCGAACCTGAAAGGAGGTTGTTCGTGTAGTAGTCGCCCATCATCGGGAGCGACACGATCACGAGCGCGGCGAGGATGCCGGGGCGCGAGAGCGGCAGCGTGACGCGGAAGAACGTCCGAGCGGGCCCTGCTCCGAGGTCGCGGCCCGCCTCGAGCAGGTTGATGTCGATCCGGTCGAGGAACGCGTAGAGGGGCAGGATCATGTACGGGATGTAGCCGTACACCAACCCCATGATCACGGTCGATGGTCGTCCGCTGAGCCAGTCGATCGGATGCGGCACCAGGTGGAGGAACGTCAGGATCTTGTTGATGTAGCCCTCGCTGTCCAAAAGGTTGATCCACGCGAGCATGCGCATCAGGTAGCTGATGAAGAACGGGGCGATCAGCAGGGCCAGGAGGAGGGTCTTCCGTTTCCCGCCGTAACGGGCAACGTAGTACGCCACTGTGTACGCGAGGACAAGACAGAGGGCGCTCGCGACGATGACGTACTCGAACGTGTGGATGTAGACGATGCGATAGAAGCCGAACGAATCGTCGAGGACCCTGCCGAACTGCTCACCGCTCCACCACCAGGGCTCGTAGATAGGCAGGGGTCCACGGAAGATCGGATCGACCGTACCGAACGCGATCGAGATGACCGTGTACAGGGGGAGGATGAACAGGATCGCGAGCCAGATCGACGCGGGGATCGTGAACGAAGGCCAGAACCAGCGCGAGTAGTGGATCCCCTCGTCGGAGGCTCGGTGCGAGCGCCGAGCGCTGCGACGGGCGGGCTCGGCCTGGCTAGGAGCCGACACCGGCGGTGAACTCGGACCAGATCTCGTGCCAATGGTCGTCGACGTCCGCTGAGAGCGGCCCCTCGCGGTACCCGATCGCGAAGTCGCTCTCCCGGACGACCGCATCCGGCATCCACGGAGCCACGTATTCCGCGGGCGCCGCCCAACTCGACGACTGCTTGTTGTAGAGACCCTGCGTCTTCGTGAGCGCGTTCACGTCCGCTTTGGTCTGGGGCGGCTGGTAGCCGTTCCAGGAGAAGTTGTCCATCGCGTGACGGAACGTGAGCCAGAAATTGATGAATTCGTGCGCGAGCCGGGGGTGCTCCGCGTTCTTCGGGATCGCGATCAGGTCGTTGTCGATCGGTCCCTTGCGGTCCGCAGGGAACCAGTAGCCGAAGCCCTTGTACGCGGTCTCCGTGTAGGGCGCGGCGTACTCCCAGCCTGCGACGACGTCTCCCGACCACGCCGTGGTGACCGAGAACTTATCGTTCTGCAGCTTGTTGTAGGAGGCGTCGTAGGCGATCCGCGGGTCCACCGCGTCGATCATGGCGAGGAGGTCGGTCCGCACCTTCTCGAGGTCGGCATCGTTCCCCGTGTTGAGGTCCGTGATCCCGTTCTTCATCAAGACGATCGCCATCACGTCGCGGTAGCTGGGGTAGACGCCCACCTTGCCCTTGTACGTCGGGTCCCACAGGATCGACCACGGGTTGTCCATCCCGTGGATCTGCTCGTCGGGGATCTGGTCGCGCCGGTAGCCGATGCCGGTCGTGTAGATCGTGTACGGCACCGAGTACCGCCAGCCCTGGTCGTAGTACGGGTTCTGGAACGCGGCCCAGTTGTCCTGTTGGAGCG
>VAYU01000035.1:16394-35821 GCA_005884925.1 Actinomycetota bacterium
AGATCGGCGGCCACAAGCTTCCCGAGCACGTCGATCGTCGGGAAGAAGACGTCCGCCTTGATCTTGCCGCTCTGGAGCTTCTGGACACCCTCGTCCATGTTGTTGAAGGTCGCGATGCCGGAGAACTTGATGCCGTTGTCCGCGTATTGCTTCACGAACTGGTTGATCACGTACTTATACATGTAGACAGCCCAGTTGAGGATCTGGAGCGTGGCGCCCTGTTCGATGGGGGTGTCGGTCGCGATCGGCTCGCCGGTCATCGGCAGCGTCACCGGGTGGTCGGGCGTTGCGATCTCGAACGCGGACGATCCGCTCGTGGTCGCGCCAGGCTTCGAACAGGCATCCAGGATCGCGGACAACGTCGGGACGGCGGCCGCCGTCCCGCCCGCCCGCACGAGGAACTCACGACGGGACAGATCCCTCGCGTGGCGCATCGTTTCCTCCCCACGTCGGGCCGGCAGGGACAACCCTGACCGACGGTTCAAATCATGCTGGCCGGTGAGTACCATAGGCAGCCCGCGCTATGCAAGGGACGCCGCGCGCAACCCGTTCTACCTAGTCCGGCGCTGCCATCTCGGGCGTCTCTCTACGTAGTACGTGCCGCGTCGTCCCTCGGATCACGCGCGCCCGAGCTCGGAGCGGCCCGGCTATCATCCGTGCCTCTTGAGCGGGCCGAACGAGGGAGCGAGAGGTCGTCGTGTCTGACGTTGCAGCCGAACAGGTCTTGTTGGTTGAGGACCGCGGCTCCGTTCGCCTGTTGACGATGAACCGTCCCGATGCCCTGAACGCCCTGAACGCCGAGCTCACCGAGGCGATCTCGGTAGCGATCCGGGCGGCGGGCACGGACGACGCGGTCTCCGTCGTGATCCTCCGCGGGGCCGGGAGGGCCTTCTGCGCCGGGTACGACCTGAACGAGGACGCCACCGGCGGCGTCCTGGACGCGCGTCGTTGGCGCGACGAACTGCACGCTTCGACCGCGAAGATGCTCGAGATCCTCGACTGCCCCAAACCGGTGATCGCGTCGGTGCAGTCCTACTGCCTGGCGGGCGGGACCGACCTCATGCTCGCGTGTGACCTCGCGGTCGCTGCCGACGACGCGTACTTCGGGTACGTCGACGTGCGGTTCGGCTCCGGCGTCGTGTCGATGTTCCTGCCGTGGGTCGTCGGGATGCGGGCCGCGAAAGAGCTCCTGTTCACCGGCGAGGACCGGGTCCCCTCCGATGAGGCGCTCCGACTCGGGTTGGTGAATCGGGTGGTGCCTCGCGAGCGGCTCGACGAGGCGACGCTCGAGCTCGCGGAGGAGATCGCGAAGAACGAGCCGTTCGTCGTCCAGACCACCAAGCGGGCAGCGAACCGGGCATGGGATGTGGCGGGGTTCCGGGCCGCGATGGCTTCGAACACCGAGCTCGACGTGATGATCGAGACCGCGAACCTGCCGGCTCGCGATGCGTTCCGCCGGATCACCCAGGAACAGGGGCTGAAGGCGGCGATCGCGTGGCGGGATGCGAGGTTCCGCGGTGATGGGGGATGAAGTCCGGCTGGCAGCTCCGGCCGCTGCTCGCGCCGCGATCGATCGCCGTCGTCGGGGCGTCTGAGGCAGCCGACTCCTGGGCGCCGGAGATCGAGCGTTCCCTCCGGCACGTCGGCTACACCGGCGCGCTCTACCCCGTCAATCCGAAGTACGACACGGTCTGGGGCATCCCCTGCGTGCCGTCGATCGACGCGCTCCCGAGGAACCTCGATCTGGTTGTCTTCGTCGTCCCCGCCCACGTCGTGGTGGGGATGATCGACGGCTGCGCGGCGCACGGGGTTCGCTCCGTCATGGTCGTGTCGTCGGGGTTCGCCGAAGCCGGTGACGAGAGCCGAGCTCTCCAGGAGCGACTGCGGGACTCGGCGCTCGGTCACCACCTCCCCGTGCTCGGTCCCAACGTCGAGGGATTCGTCAACTACGTCGACCGGGTGGCGCCGTACGGCACCACGCCGCCCGCCGACCCCGTCGCCGGATCGATCAGCGTGATCTCACAGTCGGGAACCGTCGCGTGGACGATGAACCAGATGGCGTCGGACCGGGGCGTCGGCCTACGCATCATCCTCGGCGTCGGCAACGAGGCCGTGCTCGGTCTCGGCGACCTTTTCTCCTGGGCGGCCGACGATCCGCACACGGAGGTGGTCACGTCCTACGTGGAGACGATGCGGGACGTGCCCGGGATCGGACGCGGCCTCGACGCGCTCCGATCCGCGGGCAAGCCGGTGCTGATCTGCGCGCCGCAGGGCCGCTCCGACGCGGCGCTGCGCGCGATCGTGGCGCACACGGGGGCCCTCGCCGGCAACACCGGCTTACGCGACGCGTGGCTGAAGGGACACGGGGTCGTCCTCGTGGACGACCCCGTGACGATGTTCGAGGCTGCGGTCCTGCTCGCACACCATCGGAAGCTCCGGACCGACGGCATCGCGGGTGCGTTCCAGTCCGGAGGGGCGTGCACGCTCTTCGCCGAGGCCGCGGGGGGAGCCGGGCTCACCCTGCCTGCGTTCGCGACGCCGACGAAGCGTGCACTGCGCCGGGCGCTCCCGTCGTTCGCGTCGCAGAACAACCCGCTCGACGTCACCGGGCAGGCCGCCGTGGAGACGGACATGTTCGTCGATGCGCTCTCGGCGCTGGCGAGCGATCCCGCGATCGGTCTGGTCGCCTTCGACGCGTTCCCGCCCCGTCTGCCCGGGGAGACGCCGTGGGCGGACCCCGTCCTGTCCACGGTGATGGACCTCCAACGGTCCTCGGGAGTGGCCTTCGCCTCGGTGTCGATGAGCCCGCTCGCGTACGAGACCGAGGCGAAGGCCTTCACCCGGAAGTGGGGCGCGCTGCCGTTCCTGCAGGGGCATCGCGCGGCCGCGGGCGCGATCCGCGCGCTCGTCGACGCTCAGCGCGCCCGCGGCCCCGCGAGGCGGGAGGTGCCGCCGCACGCGAACCGTGGCCGGGCGCTCCGGATCCTCCGTGGCCGCTCGGGGCCGCTCGATGAGACGACCGGTGCGCGGATCCTGGAGCTGTACGGGGTCCGCCGGCCGAAGGAGGCCCTGGTCCGCACCCCGGCGCAGGCGGCTGAAGCCGCTCGCACGATCCGTTCGGCCGTCGCCGTGAAGGCGGTGGCGCCGGAGCTTCCCCACAAGGCGAAGCTGGGCGGCGTCCGGATCGACGTCCGGGGCCCAGATGCGGTCGCGGCCGCGGCGGACGCGGTGCTGGTCGCAGCCCGACGCGCCGGCGCTCGCGCGCCGAAGGCGCTCGTGCAGGAGATGATCACCGGCGCCGAGGTCCTGGTCGGCGCCGTGGTCGACGAACGGTTCGGGGCGTGCGTGACGATACGTCCCGGCGGAGCGCTCGCGGAGGCGGGAGCGGCCGAGTTCGTGGCGGCGCCGCTCGGCCCCGCGGCCGCGCGCGCGTACGTGTTGGCGCACGCGGCGGCCTGCGGTCTGGACGAGGCCGAACACGACCTGGGAGCGGTCGCGGCGGCGGTCGCGCAGATCGCGCGCGCCGCGCACGATCTGCGCGACCGCCTCGTGTCTCTGGAGGCCAACCCGCTCGTCGTCCGCGCCCGCGGGGCGGTCGCGGTCGACGCCCTCGCCGAGGCGCGAGCGCCCGAGTGATCGAGGGTCTGCTCGCGGCGCTCGGGTGGGGCTCCGCCGACTTCTTCGGAGCGGTCGTCGCGAGGCGCATCGGCAGCCTGTGGACGGTGATCATCTCGCAGACGTTCACGGCGCTGGCGGCGACGGGGATCGTGGTGGTCACGGGCGATTCCGTCCGTCCGGTCGCGACGGTGCTCGGCGCGTTGGTGCTGAACGCGATCTTCTCGGCCACGGCGTACATGTCCCACTACCGGGCGCTCGAGCTGGGTCCGGTGGCCGTCGTTTCCCCCGTGGGTGCGACCTACGCACTGGTCGGGGTGGTGCTCGCGATCGTGTTCCTCGGCGAGCGGCCCAGCCTACTGGCGCTCACGGGAGGGGTCATCACGGTGGCCGGCGTGATGCTCACGTCGACCGACGTCCGCAAGCTCCGCGCGGGGACGCATGGGATGCCTCCGGGGCTCCCCTGGGCGGTCGCGTCCGCGATCGGGTTCGGTGTCGGGGGCTTCTTTTTGGCCTATCTCTCGCGCCACCTGGGGTGGGTCGTCGGCATGTGGGCGTCCAGGTGTGCCCAGCTCGCAGGGTTCGCCGTCGTCGGCGTGTCGCAGCGGAGGTCGCTCGCGGCGCGGCCGCCCGCTCGAACGGGGATCGGCGCGGCGATCGGGGTCGGCGCGGCGGACCTCGTCGGCGTGATCGCGTTCTCGATCGGGACGCACATGGGGCTCGTGTCGATCGTCCTCGTCGCCTCGGCCGTGTTCCCGCTCATCGCGGTCGGGCTCTCGGTCGCCTACCTCGGCGAGCGCCCGGTGCCGAACCAGTACATGGGCGTCGGCTTGGTCGCAGCAGGGCTCATCCTGCTGGGGCTGGCGTGATCCGTCACGCCGGCGCGTGCCGGTAGAACGGGACCGGCTCGGGCGGCGCGGGCGTGTTGCCCAGGATCATGTCCGCCGCCTTCTCGGCCACCATCATCACGGGCGCGTAGATATTGCCGTTCGTGATGGAAGGGAACACCGAGGCGTCGACGACGCGGAGACCGTCGGTCCCGTGGACGCGCATCGATCCCGGATCCACGACCGCCGTCGGATCGGCGGCGTCCGCCATCGTGCACGTGCACGACGGGTGCAGGGCGGTCTCGCCGTCCCGAGCCACCCACGCCAAGATCTGTTCGTCGGTCTCGACCGCGGATCCCGGCGAGAGCTCGCCTCCTTCGAACGGATCGAACGCGGGCTGGCCCAAGATCCGTCGCACGAGTCGGATCGCCTCCACCCACTCTCGCCGGTCCTGATCGGTCGACACGTAGTTGAACCGGATGCTCGGGTGCACCCGCGGGTCCGTGTCCGTGATCGCCACGGTGCCTCGCGCGTCCGAGTTCATGGGGCCGATGTGGACCTGGTACCCGTGCTCGCTCGCCGGCGCCGACCCGTCGTAGCGCACGGCGATCGGCAGGAAGTGGAACATCAGGTTCGGATACGCGACGTCGTCGTTGCTCCGAGCGAAGCCTCCCCCCTCGAAGTGGTTCGTTGCCCCCGGGCCCCGCTTGAACAGGAGCCATTCCAGACCGACCCAGGGTCGGTTCCGCCAGCGGAGGTAGGGCGCGACCGAGACCGGCTGCGTGCACGCGTGCTGGACGTAGACCTCCAGGTGATCCTGCAGGTTCTCGCCGATGCCCGGCACGTCCTGCACCACGTCGATCCCGAGCGCCTTGAGGTCGTCCCCGTTGCCGACCCCCGACAGCTGCAGGGTCTGGGGCGAGTTGATCGCACCCCCGCAGAGCAGGACCTCGCCGGCCTGGACCCGGAACGGCGTCCCTCGATGGACGTACTCGACGCCCGTGGCCCGGCTCCCGTCGAACAGGATCCGCGTCACGAACGCGCGCGTCGTGACGTCGAGGTTCCGCCGGTGCATCACCGGGTGGAGGTAGGCGCGCGCGGCCGACAGGCGGCGCCCGTCGTGGATGTTGCGGTCGAAGGCCGCGAAGCCCTCCTGCCGGTAGCCGTTGACGTCGTCGGTGAGCGTGAGGCCCGCCTGCTGCACCGCCTCGAAGAACGCGCCGAACAACGGGTTGGTCGCGGGCCCTCGTTCGAGGACCAGCGGCCCCGCGTGTCCGCGGAACGGGTCGTCGCGCTCGGCTGCCAGACACGTCTCCATCCGCTTGAAGTACGGCAGGCAGTGCGCGTAGTCCCAGTCCTGCATCCCTGGCGCTGCCGCCCACCGCTCGTAGTCCAGCGGGTTGCCGCGCTGGAAGATCATCCCGTTGATGCTGCTGGAGCCGCCCAGCACCTTCCCGCGCGCGTGGTAGATACGCCGGCCGCCCATGTGAGGCTCGGGCTCGGACTCGTACTTCCAGTCGTAGAAGCGGCTTCCGATCGGGAACGTGAGGGCGGCGGGCATCTGGATGAACACGTCCCAGCTCCGGTCGGGACGGCCGGCCTCCAGGACGAGGACGCTGTTCGAGGGGTCCGACGAGAGGCGGTTCGCCAGGACGCTGCCGGCGGAACCGCCGCCGACGACGACGAAGTCATAGCGCCCGGCCATCACGCTGGAGTCTCTACCAGGCTAGGCTGGCGCGCGCAGCTCCTGTTGTCGATACCGCAACCGTTGCCTTGCGCCGGGCGAACACCTGGTCGACCATCCTTCGGTCGGCTCCGAGCGGTGAGGGGGTCTATTGAGCGAGGTGCCGCAGGCGATCGTTTCGTGCCGGAACGTCTGGAAGATCTACGGACCGAAGGCGGACCGCATCGTCGGCACCCCTGACGCCGACCTCCCGCGCGAGGAGCTGCTCCAGAAGACCAGCTGCGTGGCCGCCGTGCGCGACGTGTCCTTCGATGTGCAACCGGGCGAGGTGTTCGTCGTCATGGGGCTCTCCGGCTCGGGCAAGTCCACCTTGGTGCGGATGTTGAACCGTCTGCACGACCCGACCGCCGGCAAGGTGCTGCTCGACGGGGACGACATCATGCAGCTGGACGACGAACGGCTCCGCGAGGTCCGTCGACGGAAGATCAGCATGGTCTTCCAGCACTTCGGGCTCCTGCCCCACCGTCGGATCGTGGACAACGTGGCGTTCGGCCTCGAGATCCGAGGGGTCGAGAAGGAGGAGCGCGAGGCGAAAGCCACCGACGTCCTTCAGGTGGTGGGGTTGGCCGGCTTGGGCAACGCGTATCCCGACGAGCTCTCCGGAGGGATGCAGCAGCGCGTGGGCCTCGCGCGCGCGCTCGCCACCGACCCCGAGATCATGTTGTTCGACGAGCCGTTCAGCGCGCTCGATCCGCTGATCCGCCGCGACATGCAGGACGAGGTGATCCGCCTCCAGCGTGACGTGCAGAAGACGATGATCTTCATCACACACGACCTCGCGGAGGCCCTGAAGCTCGGAGACCGGATCGCCATCATGAAGGACGGGCGATTCGTCCAGATCGGGACGCCAGAGGAGGTCGTGGCCCATCCGGCCGACGACTATGTTGCGGACTTCACGCGCGACGTCCCCCGAGCGCACGTGTTGACCGCCCGGACGATCATGCGCTCGACCGACGGCGAGACCGATTTCGCCGGCGACGTCCCTGCCGACGCGATCCTCCAGTCGCTGCTGCCGCTGGTCGTCAAGGACGAGCGGCCCTTCCGCGTGGTCGACGACGGTACGCAGGTTGGCATCGTCGACCGCACCGCGGTGCTCGCTGCCATGGTGGAGGCCTGAGCAGGTGGCGGTACCGCTCCGAGAGATCCAGCAGGTCGCGGATCTCACGCTCGTCCCCCACGTGCCGGTTTCGCCGTGGCGACGCCGCGCGGTCTGGGCAGTGGCCACGGTGGTGGTGCTCGCGCTCGGGATGATCCTGTTCTCGGGTGGGTTCCCGGACTCGCTCACCGTGGATGCGGCGAGGCCGTTCAACGCGTTCAGCGACTGGGTGATCACGCACCAGCGCACGACCCCATTGTTCGTCGACTTCCTCGTTCCGTTGAAGGACGGGATCAATGCTGCGGTCGACCACCTGGTGCTGCAGCTCGAGCGGTTCACGTGGCTCGGGGTGCTCGTCCTGGCCGCGGCGATCGCCGGGGTGCTGGCCGGATGGCGGATGGCGGTCCTCACGGCGGCAGGGTTCCTCGCGATCGGTCTCCTCGGCCTGTGGGAGGACAGCCTCCACACGCTCGCGCTCGTGCTGTTATCGGTCGGCGTGGCGCTGGCGATCGGCTTGCCGGTGGGCGTGTTGTCGGCGCGACATCCTCGCCTGGAGAGCGTCCTTCGCCCGGTGCTCGACGCGATGCAGACGGTGCCCGCATTCGCCTACCTCGTGCCGTTGGTCTTGCTCTTCAGCATCGGCACGACGGCCGCCATGATCGCCACCGTGATCTTCGCGCTGCCGCCGGCGATCCGTCTCACGAGCCTTGGGATCCGGACGGTTCCCGAGACGTCCATCGAGGTCGGCGAGGCGTTCGGTTCAACGTCCTGGCAGGTGCTTCGGAAGGTCCAGCTGCCCCTCGCGAAGCCCTCGATCATGCTCGGGGTGAACCAGACGATCATGATGGCGCTCGGCATCATCGTGATCGCGGCGACGGTGGGCTACCCGGGTTTGGGACTCAGCGTCTATCAGGCGCTCCAGGATCTGAACGTCGGCGCGGCCCTTGCGGCGGGGCTCGGGATCGTGATCCTGGCCATCGTCCTTGACCGGGTCACGCACGCGTGGAGCGAGCGTGGGCGGGTTCGTCGGGGATCGACAGCGATCCGGGTCTTCGGGTGGTCGGTGTCGCGGCGGGTCGGACTCATCGTGGCCGTCCTGGCCGTCGTGGCCGCGATCGTGATCGGCCGGCAGGTCCTCCGGCAGCAGATCTTCCCGACCGGGTGGACGGTCTCGATCGCGGGCCCCGTGAACACCGCGGTGGACTGGATCACCCGGCCCGACGAAGCGATCGGCCGGATCACCAAGCACATCACGGATCTCGGAGTGAACTACGCGCTCGATCCTCTCCGGAGCCTGTTGCTCGGCTTGCCCTGGTGGATGGTGTGCGGGGGTGCCGCGGTGGCCGCGTGGGCGGCCTCCCGGAGGGTCGGTCTGGCGATCGCGTCGTTCCTCCTGATCGCCGCGATCGGCGTGTTCGGGGTGTGGGACATCGCGATGGACACGCTGAGCCAGGTGATCGTCGCCGTGATCTTGAGCGTCGCGATCGCGATCCCGTTGGGGATCTGGTCGTCGCAGAGCGATCGCGTCCAGCGCGTCCTGAGGCCGGTCCTGGACGTGATGCAGACGATGCCGCAGTTCGTCTACCTGGTGCCGGTGATCGCGCTGTTCGCGGTCGGTCGAGTGCCGGGCGTGATCGCGGCGCTGGTCTACGCCTTGCCGCCGTGCATCCGGCTGACCGACCTCGGGATCCGGCAGGTGCCGGCGGAGCGGGTCGAGGCGGCCGTCGCGTTCGGCGCGACGAAGCGGCAGGTGCTCAGGAAGGTGCAGCTCCCACTGGCCCGTCCGTCGATCCTGCTCGGCGTCAACCAGACGATCATGATGGTCCTGTCGGTGGTCATCATCGCTGCGCTGATCGGCGGTGGCGGTCTCGGCCTCGCCGTTATCCAGGGCCTGAACCACGACCCCGGTCGCGGCATGGTGGCCGGCATCTGCATCCTGCTGCTGGCGATCGTGATCGACCGGATCACGCAGGCGGTGGGCCAGCCCACGGCGCGGAAGGCGGTTGGCACGGAGCATCGGATCGGATGGCTGTTCGGTCCGTCCCGGATGCGCGGATCAGCCGTACAGGTAGGTGTGCAGGAGATAGCGATGGACCCACGAGAGGAGGAAGCGTGACGCGAACCCGTACGAAGACGTCCTTCGCCGCGCTCGCCGTGATGACGTTGCTGGCAGCCGCGTGCAGCAACGTGTCCAGCTCCACGCCGCCTGGCGGGAGCGGATCTGCGAGCGTACCGGACAACAGCGGGACCACGATCAACATCGCGATCAGCCCGTGGCAGGGCTCGGCCGCGAACGTCGCGATCGCGAAGAAGCTGCTGGAGGACAAGCTCGGCTACACGGTCAAGACGACCAACATCGATGAGTACGCGCAGTTCCCGGCGCTCGCGAACGGCACGCTCGATGCCACGCTCGAGGTCTGGCCCTCTGGCCACGCCAAGGATTATTCGAAGTACATCTCGAGCAACAACGGCGTGGTCGACGGCGGCAAGCTCGGCGTGATCGGGCAGATCGGTTGGTGGATCCCCACCTACATGGTGGATGCTCACCCGGAGCTCGCGAGCTGGGAGGGGTTGAAGCAGGACGCCTCGATGTTCCAGACCGCTGAGTCCGGGAGCGCGGGCCAGATCCTGGATGGTGACCCGAGCTATGTGACCTTCGACCAAGCGATCGCCGACAACCTCGGGCTCAACCTGAAGGTCGTCTACGGCGGCTCGGAGGATGCGGAGCTGACCGCCCTGAAGACCGCGTACGCGAGCCAGAGCCCGATCCTCATGTACTTCTGGACCCCGCACTGGGCGCAATCGAAGTACCAGTTGTCCATGATCAAGCTGCCGGCCGTCACGCCGGCCTGCACGGATGCTGCGGCGAACGACCCGTCGAAGTACGCGTGCGCCTATCCGCGGGACGATCTGTATAAGGCGTTCAACCAGGACCTTCAGACGAAGGCCCCGGCCGCGTTCGCCTTCCTGTCGGCGATGTCCTATACGAACGACGACCAGAACGGCGTTGCCCTGGACATCCACGACGGGATGGCGCCGGCCGACGCCGCGCAGAAGTGGATCGATGCCAACCCGACGGTGTGGCAGCCGTGGGTCGACGCCGGCCTGGCGGCGCAACCGGCCTGACAGAACGAGGTGAACGGGGGCGGCCGAACGGCCGCCCCCGTTCACCGACGAGGGGTTCCCGCGGATGACCGAGGACGTCCGGCTCTGGATCGGCGGCGAGTGGGTGGACGCCGAGGATGGCGCGACCTTCCCCGCCTCCAGCCCGTCGACCGGCGAGGTGATCGCCGCGGTTGCCGAGGGATCGCGGGCCGATGCTCGGCGCGCGATCCGCGCGGCGACCGCGGCCGCGCCAGCCTGGGCGAGGAGCTCGGCCTTCGACCGGGCGGCCGCCATGCGCCGCGTCGCGGCGTCGATCGATCGACGCCGCGACGCGCTCGCCGAAACCTTGGCTCTCGATCAGGGCAAGCCCAAGCGGGCGGAGGCGTTCGACGAGGTCGACGAGCTGATCGCGTACTTCGAGATGGCGGCCGCGGACGCGACGCGCGCGGAGGGCCTGCTGCCGCCCTCGGTGGATGCGAACAAGCGCGTCCTGCTGGAGCGGGTGGCGCGCGGGGTCGTCTCGGTCATCAGCCCGTGGAACTGGCCGTATACGATGCCCGGGGAGATCCTGGCGCCGGCGATCGCGTACGGGAACGCCGTCGTCTGGGCGCCGGCCCCCACCACGAGCGTCTGCGCGGCTCGATTCGCCGAGTGCCTGGAGGATGCCGATCTGTCGCCGGGGATCGTGAACATGGTCACCGGTCCGGGACCGGTCGTCGGCGACGAGCTGGCCGCCGATCCCGGCACCCAGGCGGTCGGGTTCATCGGCTCGATCGCCACCGGCCACACGGTCGCCGCCCGCGCGGCCGGCAAAGAGCTGTTGCTGGAGATGGGCGGGAACGGGCCACTCGTCGTGATGGAGGACGCCGACCTCGACAGAGCAGTGGCGGCGACGCTCGCCGCGTGCTTCCTGAACGCGGGACAGTCGTGCACGGCCGGCGAGCGGATCCTCGTGCACGAGGACGTGCGGGACGCCTACCTCGGTCTGCTCACGGCGGCGATCGAGCGGGAGATCCACCTGGGGGACCCGTTCGACGACGCCACGACGATGGGCCCGGTGAACAACGAGCCGACCGCCGTGAAGACCGAGCGTCACGTGAGCGACGCCGTCGAGCGCGGCGCGGTCCTGGTGACCGGCGGCAAACGGGCCCCGCATCACGGCAGCGACCTCTTCTTCGAGCCGACGGTGCTGGACGGCGTGACCGACGACATGGCGATCGCGCGCGAGGAGACGTTCGGTCCCGTCGCGCCCGTGACCGCGATCCGGAGCGAGCAGGAAGCGATCGATCTGGTGAACGGCTCCGAGTACGGGCTGCTGTCCGCGATCTTCACGAGCGACCTGGGACGCGGGCTCCGCTTCGCCGAGGCCGTGCGGACCGGGTGGGTCAACGTCAACGAGGGGACGAACTACTGGGAATCGCACCTGCCGTTCGGCGGCGGCGCCGGCTCGCGGAGCGGCGTCGGGCGGGTCGGCGGCCGGTTCTCGATGGAGCGCCTCACCGAGCTCAAGACGATCGTCGTCGACCTGGGCTGAGTTGTTGATGGCGCAACGACCGCGTTGCAGGCGCAACACGCGTCGATAGCATCGAGGCCTCTATGCAGGATCGCGCGCAGACGGTGATCGTGGGTGCCGGCATCGTCGGCGCGTCCGCCGCGTATCACCTCGCCGAGCTGGGCCAGGCCGACGTCCTGGTGATCGACCGGGGACCGCTCTTCGAGACCGGCGGGTCGACGTCGCACGCACCCGGGCTGGCCTTTCAGACGAACGGATCCCGCACGATGTGCCGGATCGCGCAGGACTCTGTCCGGCTCTACGCGGAGCTGGACGACGACGGTCAGCCGTGCTGGTACGGGGTCGGCGGGATCGAGGTCGCCACGACCGAGGCGCGGATGGCCGAGCTTCGCCGCCGGCGCGGATGGGCGCGGTCCTTCGGGATCGAGGACACCGAGCTGCTGACGCCCGACGGGACCGCCGAGCTGATCCCGCTGCTCGACCCCTCGACGATCCTCGGCTCCTACTTCGTCGGCTCCGACGGGATCGCCAAGGGGGTCCGGATCGCGACCGCGCTCGCCCGTCGCGCCATGGCTGGCGGTGTCGCCTTCAATGGCGAGGTCGCGGTGACCGGATTCGACGTCGCCGCCGGCCGCGTCCGCGCGGTCCTCACCGACCACGGGCGGATCGAGTGCGAGCGCGTGCTGATCTGCGCCGGCATCTGGGGGCCGACGGTCGGGGCCATGGCCGGCGTCCCGATCCCGTTGCTCGCGGTCCAGCATCAGCTCGTGTGGACCGACCCGCTCGAGGAGCTGGCGGGCGAGTCACGAGAGATCGTCCATCCGATCCTGCGCCATCAGGACTTCGCGATGTACTTCCGCCAACGCGAGGACCACTACGGCGTGGGGAGCTACCATCACGAGCCGATCGCGACCCCGCAATCGGAGCTCCCAGCGCCCGGCGGTGAGCTGCAGCCATCGTTGATGCCATTCACGGCGCGTGACTTCGACGATGCGGAGGCCGAGGCAGCCCGGCTCCTCCCGGCGCTCACCGGGACGATGCGCCCGTCCGACCCGGCCCGGTCGCTCAACGGGATGTTCTCGTTCACACCGGACGCCGGCTCGATCGTGGGCGAGAGCGCGCGCGTCCGCGGCGTGTGGATCTGCGAAGCCGTGTGGGTCACCCATGCCGGCGGGATGGGCCGGCAGGTCGCCGAGTGGATGGCGACGGGCGAGCCCAGCTACGACCTTGCTGAGGCCGACGCCAATCGGTTCTACCCGTTCCAGACGACCTCGCCGTACGTGCTCGAGCGCGGGAAGCAGCAGTACCGCGAGGTCTACGACATCCTGCACCCGCTCCAACAGCCCGCGCGTCCTCGCGGCCTCCGGCTGACGCCGTTCCATCAGCGGCACGTGGAGCTCGGCGCCGAGTTCTTCACGGGCGCGGGGTGGGAGCGCCCGCAATGGTTCGACGCGAACAAGGTCCTGAGCGGCGCCGCGTGGGAGTCGAGGACCGGCTGGTCGGCGCAGAACTGGTCGCCCGCGGTCGGCGCCGAGCACCTCGCGACGCGCGAGCGCGCCGCGCTCTTCGACCTGACGCCGTACGTCAAGCTCGACCTCGAGGGACGGGACGCCCTCGCGTTCCTCGAACGCGTCTGTGCGAACCGGACCGACCGGCGCCCCGGGACCGTGATCTACACCTCGATGCTCACCCCCTCGGGCGGGATCCGCTGCGACCTGACCGTCACCCGCGCCGGCGAGGAGTCGTTCATGGTCGTGACCGGCGGCGGCTCGGGGATGCACGACCTCGCGTGGCTCCGGCGGCAGCTCCGCGACGACGAGCGCGTGTCGATCGCGAACATGACCGACCACCGGTTCTGCCTCGGGCTCTGGGGACCGCGCGCGCGCGACGTCCTCGCGGCCGTCACCGACGCCGACCTCGGGAACGAGGCGTTCCCGTACATGACGATGCGCGAGCTCGCGATCGGCGAGGTCCCCGCGTTCGCGCAGCGGATCAGCTACGTCGGCGAGCTGGGATGGGAGCTCTACGGTCCGATCGAGATGGGCGCGCGCGTGTGGGACCTGCTGTGGGAGGCCGGCGTCGAGCACGGTTTGATCGCGGGCGGGCTGGGCGCGTTCGACTCGCTCCGCCTGGAGAAGGGGTACCGGCTGTGGGGCCAAGACCTGTCGACGGAGCACGACCCCTTCGCGGCGGGCCTCGGCTTCGCGGTGAAGATGGACAAGGCGTTCCAGGGCCGCGACGCGCTCCGGGCGAAGCAGGATGCGGGCCCGACCGAGAAGCTCGCCTGCATCACGCTCGCCGATCCGGATGCCGTCGTGATGGGCAAGGAGCCGATCTGGGCCGACGGCCGCGTCGTCAGCTACGTCACGAGCGCCAACTACGGCTATTCGATCGGCCGCGGGATCGCCTACGGCTACCTGCCGATCGAGCTCGCGGACGAAGGTACGGCGGTCGAGATCGAGTACTTCGGAGATCGGCTCGCGGCGAACGTCGCCGCCGAGCCGCTGTGGGACCCCGCGGGCGAGCGCCTTCGGGTCTGAGGGAAAGGAGTCGCACCGGTGACCGTGAACGACAACCCCGGGATCCTGCTGTACACGAGGATCCGCAAGTCGCCGTACTTCTACGCGTCCCGCCGCCACGGCGTCGCGCGCTACAGCGTCTACAACCACACGTACCATCCGCGGCACTACGGCGACCCGGTCGCCGAGTACTGGAACCTGGTGAACGGCGTGACGCTCTGGGACGTGGGCGTCGAGAAGCAGATCCAGATCAAGGGTCGCGACGCGTTCGACCTGACGAACATGCTCGTGCCAAGGGACCTGTACAAATGTTCGGTCGACCAGGCCAAGTACGTGTTCATCACCGCCCCGGACGGGGGGATCCTGAACGACCCGGTGCTGCTCCGCGTCGAGGAGGACGAGTTCTGGCTCTCGCTCGCCGACTCGGACGTGAACCTCTACGCGATGGGGATCGCCGCCGCGAAGGGGATGGACGTCACCGTCCAGGAGATCGACGTCGCGCCGGTGCAGATCCAGGGGCCGAACGCGAAGAAGGTTCTGACCGAGCTCTTCGGGGACCGGATCCTCGACGTCCCCTACTACGGCCTGATGAAGGCGGACCTCGACGGCATGTCGGTCGTGGTGTCGCGCACCGGGTACACCGGCGAGGTCGGCTACGAGATCTATCTCCGCGACGCGTCGAAGCACGGCACCAAGCTGTGGGACACGGTGCTCGAGGCCGGGAAGCCGCAGGGGCTCGAGGTGATCGGGCCGTGCCACATCCGCCGGATCGAAGGAGGGATCCTCGCCTTCGGTGCGGACATGTGGTACGAGAACAACCCCTTCGAGGTCGGTTACCACTACACGTGGATGGTGGACCTGGACCAGGAGGCCGACTTCATGGGTAAGGCGGCCCTGAAGCGGATCAAGGCCGAGGGGGTCTCCCAGAAGCTCGTGGGCGTGGACATCGAGGGTGCGCCGCTCGGCTCGTACATCGACAACGAGATGCTCGACTTCTTCCCGGTGTCCGCGGGCGGTTCGGAGGTCGGTCGCGTGACGTCCGCCTGCTACTCGCCGCGGCTGGAGAAGAACATCGGGTTCGCGATGCTGCCGATCGAGCACACGGAGCTGGGGACCGAGCTCCAGGTCGAGACGCCGGCCTCCGGGAGGGTCGGGGCGACCGTCGTGTCGATGCCGCACTGGGACCCGACGAAGGAGATCCCGAAGGGCTGATCGTCGGTCACTCCGGCCTCGCGCTCCTGTTCACGTTGTGACCGGCGGTTCAGTCATGCTCGTGACCCGTCGATGAGGCGTACGGCACGATGCCATGAGGAGCGGAGCACATGAGCTGGCGGTTCTGGAAGCGGCGGCGGGCGACAAGCCTGACCGAGGAGCAACGGGCGGCGCTGAAGTCGCTCGTCGCCGACGCGCGGTACGAGCTGATCCCGCTCAAAAGCGCCCTCGAACACGCGGCGGCGCTGCCGCCCGGGTCGCAGGTGACCGTGACGGCCTCCCCGAGCCACGGGATCGAGGCCACGTTCGACCTGGCGGAGGCCGTGGCGGCGCTGGGTCACGACGTGACGCCGCACGTCTCGGCGCACATGCTCCGCGACCGCGCGCATCTGGCCCAGTTGCTGGAGCGGGCTCGGGTGAACGGCCTCCGCAAGGTGTTCGTCGTGGGCGGGGACACCAGGGACCGGGGTGAGCTCCACGACGGCCTGATGCTGCTGCGCGCGATGGACGAGCTGGGTCACCCCTTCGAGGAGGTCGGGGTGCCGTGCTATCCGGAGGGCCACCCCGACATCGCGGACGAACGGCTCCTCGAGGTGCTCCGCGAGAAGCAGCGGTACGCGAACGCGATGACGTCGCAGATGAGCTTCAACCCGGCCGCGGTGACGCAGTGGGTGGGGGAGGTCCGCGACGCCGGGATCGCCCTGCCGATGCACCTGGGCGTTCCCGGCGTCGCGGACCTCCCCAAGCTGATGAAGGTCGCCGCCCGGATCGGGGTCTCGGACTCGGCGCGCTACCTGATGAAGAACAAGCGATTGATCGGGCACCTGGTGCGCGGCGGGTCGTTCGGACCCGACGCCTTCTTGGAGCAGCTGGCCCCGATGCTCGCGGACCCGGTCGCCGACGTCAGGGTCCTGCACGTCTTCACGTTCAACCAGGTAGAGCAGACCGCGGCCTGGCAGCGCCGGATGCTCGAGGAGCTCGGCGGCTGAAGCCTTCGGCTTCAGCCGCCGAGCTCTTCCAGCCGCTTGCCGGCGATCGAGCGGAGCTTCCGCGCGATCTCGGGCATCCCGCCCTCGAGCTGGTCCAGGTGCTCGAGGGGCAGGGCGACGGCGCGGACGTCCGACGTGGCGCGCACGGTCGCGGTCCGCCGCTGGGGTTCGATCAGGCTGATCTCGCCGACGACCTGCCCCGGGCCGAGCGACGCGACTCGCTCCCCGTCCCGCAGCACGTCGACGGTGCCGGTCTCCAGCACGAAGAGCATGTCGGGCATCGCGCCCTGCTCCATCAGGGGGTCGCCCTCCCGCAGCTCCACGTCCACCAGCCAGCCGGCCAGTTGGCTGAGGTCGTACGTGTCGAGCTCACCGAACAGCGGCAGCTTGGCGAGGCGGTCGACGTCCACGGCGCTCATGCTCCCACGCCGCTCGTCGCGCCGCGGACCGCCAGCAGCAGGTTGACGACGTAGTCGGCGAACGAGGGTCGCACGAGGACGGGTGTCGTTCCGGCACGCTCCAGGAGTATCGCTTGCGCGCGCCCGAGCATCGTCTGCGCGCACCGACCCGCGCTCCACACGCGAGGGTCGAGGTCGAGTGGGCACACGTGGGACAGGAGGTCCAGGCGGTCCTCGGACGTGAGCGCGATCGCGACGCGATTCGCGGAGACGTCGACGACGGATCGATCAACGTCGGCGAACGCGGTCTCCAGCGCGGCCACGATCTCGCCCGCCGCGTCGGCCGGGCCTAGGATCAACCACTCGTCCGGCCCGAGCCACAGTGCCGCGTAGTGGTCGTCGTGCCATGCGGTGTTGGGCTCGAGCGGCAGCGGGTACGGAGCGATCCCGGCGTGCGTCGGGTCGACCCGCAGGTCCACCTGCGCGAGGAAGGGCACGAGCTCGGCTCCGATCGTCGCCAGATCCGCGGCGCGCGCGGCCAAGGGCGAGCGAGCTCGCGCGTCAGCCGTCACGTCGACTGTCCTCCGGGTCGTAGACGACGGGGTCGGTGACCTCGCACGCGATCGTGTTGCCGTGCGAGGCTGCCCAGACGGTGTCGCCGCGCATCGCGCGCCCGTCCTTCAGCATCGCCAGCGCGAAGGTCCGGTCCAAGATCGGACTCCGGTAGCTGGAAGTGACGTGTCCGAGCATCGGCACGGGCGGCTCGGGGAGCTCGGCCGAACCGACGAGCTGCGAGCCTTCGACCGGAAGGGCCGACCGGTCGTGCGGGAGCAACGCCACGAGCTGCTTGCGGTCCTCCCGCAGCGTGTCGGCTCTCACGAGCGAGCGTTTGCCGACGAAGTCCCCCTTCGACGGGTTCACGATCCATCCCATCCCGAGGTCATCGGGCGTGACCGTGCCGTCGGTCTCCTGTCCGACGATCACGTAGCCCTTCTCCGCGCGGAGGACGTGCATCGCCTCGGTCCCGTACGGGACGGCGCCCGTCGCGACCACCGCATCCCAGACGTGACGTCCGTGCCACGAGGAGACGTGGAGTTCGTAGGAAAGCTCGCCGTGGAAGCTGACGCGGCACACGCGGCACGGCACGCCGGAGACCGTCCCTTCTCGCCAGGTCATCCACGGGAAGGTTTCGGCGCTGAGGTCCACGTCGGTGCCGATCTTCGCCACGACGTAGCGTGCGCCGGGTCCGCCGACCGCGACGACCGCCCACTGCTCGGTCACGCTGGTGCAGGAGACCCGTAGTTCGGGCCATTCGGTCTGGAGCCACTCCTCGAACCGATCGAGGACGGCCGCGGCGCCGCCCGTGGTCGTCGTCACGAGGTAGCGATCCTCGGCGAGGCGCATCGCGACGCCGTCGTCGAGCACCATCCCGTCGAGCCCCAGCATGAACCCGTACCGGATCGAGCCGGCGGCGAGGTTCGACATCCGGTTCGTGTACATCCGGTCCAGGAAGACGGCGGCGTCCGGCCCGACGACCTCGATCTTGCCGAGCGTCGAAGCGTCCAAGGCGCCCGCCGCGTTCCGCACCGCCAGGCATTCGCGTTCGACCGCGGCGTCGAGATCTTCGGCCCCCTCCGGGAAGTACCGCGGGCGCAGCCATTGCCCGACGTTCTCGAAGACCGCCCCGCTCTCCACGTGGGACGCGTGGATCGGGGTGATCCGTTTCGGATCCAGCAGCGCCGGGCCGCGGTCCATCCCAGCGAGCACCGAGAACGGCACCGGCACGTACGGCGGGCGCGCGTTGGTCGGGCCCTGCGCGCCAAGCTCCCATCCGAGCGCGGCGTTCACGATCTCGGCCGCGAGCACCCCGCTCGTGCGTCCCTGATCGATCGCCGTGCCGATGTAGGTCGCACGCTTCACGTGCTCGACGCTCCGGAGGCCCCCTTCCACGGCATCCAGGACGTCCTGCACGGTCTGGTCCCGCTGCAGGTCGACGAAGTGCGTCGAGAGGTCGTCGGCGGGCGTGTACCAGTACGGGGCGCTCGGAGAGAGGTCGAGGCCCGCGGCCGTTCCGACGATCTCCAGCCAGTCGGGTCCCGCGCCGTCGGGCACGTAGGTCGCGAGCGCCTCGTCGTAGCGAAGCCCACCGCCGATCGCTCGAGAGAGCTGCCCCGCGGGGTTCCAGCCCCCGGATACGGCGACCAGATCGGCGTCCACGGTGCGTCGCTCGCCCTCGGGACCCACGAGGTGCACCGCCTCGACGTGGGGATCGCTCTCGGTCCCGGCCACGGCCCAGCCTTCGCGGACGTCGGCGACCGCGGCGACCTCGGCACCCGCCCGCAGAAGCAGATCCGGGAGCCCGTCCGTTGATGCGTTGGTCGTGAAGACCACGACGCGCCCGCCGGGCAG
>VAYU01000036.1 GCA_005884925.1 Actinomycetota bacterium
CTGACCGCCGCGGTGATCGAACTCGCATCCATCCTGAACCTCAAGCCGGTCGCCGAGGGTATCGAGCGGGCCGACCAGTTGGAGCAGCTCATCGCGATGAGATGCGATCTGGGCCAGGGTTTCCTCTTCGCGAAGCCGCTCCCCACGGACGAGCTCGAGGATCTGGTCAACGAGCACGTGGCCATGCGTCTCGAGGCAGACGCGCTCGCGGATCGCGCCGACTGAGCCCATCCCTCCGCCGCCGGAAGAGCGGCAGCTCCCCGAACGTCGGAACGGATGCGAGCACGCGCGGCAAGCTCGTGATCACGACGCCGGGCGCGTGATGGCGAGCGCTATGCGGTGGCGGTGACCGTCGGCACGGCGGCGTCCGCCACGTAGGCCGACCAGGACGTCCCGCCCTGAGGATCGACCCGTATGGTCGCAAGGACGTGAGCGGTCCCGGGATCGATGATCAGGGTCTCCGTCGAGGGCTCGACCTGGAACGTGAAGCCCTCCCCGGGACGCCCGACCGGATCCGTGGTTGCCGGATCCAATGTGATCCCGGGGATCTCCGCGGCGAGCTCGAGCAGGCCACGTCGAACGTGGGGCGGTGTGTTGGGCTGCGCCAGGAGGTCTCCGATGCCCGTGAAGAGCCCGAGTGGTCCGGGAGCCTCCTCGATGACGCGACCGGCGTGGATCGCCCCGCGCAGTTCCCCGGGATCCGACGGGAGCGACTCCACGTCGAAGATCGGGAGCCCCCCCGGTCCATAGCGGTCGACCTTGGAGGTCGGAAGCCGTGGGCGTCCGGCTCGGGTCCATCTCGATCGATCTCCGGGCGATGCGAAGTCGACCCGTTCGACCGTCGTCACCTGCCGACCCGAGCCATCGGCGGATACCCATGTCTGGAGTCGCTCTCGCACGAGGAGGTCCCAGCTGAGCCCCGAGCCCACGTCTTCCCCACCCCCCATCCCTCGGGTCTCGACATCGGTATACAGGTATCCAGTTCCCGGTCCGACTGGTGGGATCGTCGCCGCGAGATCAGCGAGTCGCCGCAGCTCGGACGCCGCCGAAACCGCCGGCCCCCCACGCCCGCTCGGAAGGACCACCTGCAGAACGATGGCGATGAACGCGATCGCCGCCGCGATGCCGAGCAGGACGGAGTATCGACGACGGTGGGGTGGGCGCTGTCCGCGGTCGGAGATGGGCGTCGGCGTCGCCCTTGTCCCGGACGGCCGTTCGGACGCGATCTCGCGTTGGAGGCGCGCCCACGCGCGTGCCTTCGCGATGTCGTCCGTCTCGGTCGCACCGAGGGCGTCGCGGATCCTCTCGAACTCATCCATCGGACTCGGGGGCCCCTGTCGTGGTGTCGTCATCCGTGGTGTGAGCGATCTCTTCGTCGCCTCCATCAAGTGTTTCCCGCACATCGGCAAGGAGTTCCCGCAGCGTGGCTCTGGCGCGATGGATCCTCGAACGAACGCTCCCGACCGGGATCGCCAGGACGTCGGCGGTCTCCTGGTACGTGAGCTCCCCGAGGGCGACCAACACGAATGGGCTTCGCTGCTCCGGCTGAAGTACCGACAGCGCCTTGCGCAGGATCGGCGCGAGGCGGGCAGCATCGAGGGTCTCGGTCTCGATCGGATCGGTTGCCTCACGCTCCCGCGGGACGCGTGCCAGCAGGTCGTGCTGGCTCCGCTCCGAACGCACGTGATGCCGGGCCACGTTGAACGCGATCCCGAAGAGCCAGGACCTCGCGGACCGGTAGCCGGCGTCATAGGTGGCCCGCCGCTGGAACGCGACCAGGAACGTCTGTGCCGCGATCTCTTCACCGGCCTCTCGACCGACGAGCCGCTGGGCGAACCGGCGAACAGCCTCGTAATGGCGCTCGAAGACCTCCCGGAACCCCTCGGGGTCCTCGAGGGAGCGACGGATCAGCTCGGCGTCGGTCGGCTCAGCGCCGGACACGACCCCTCAGGGTTTCCAGCGCAGCGAGGACACCCGGTTCGAGAGGGTCCCGTAGTTCGTGCAGTTCGGCGTGCAGGTAAGCACGGAGCCTCCGAAGTTCGTGTTCTCGAACTTCTTGTTGGTGTCGCACCCTCCGAAACCCTTCCCCGAACTGAACACGTTGTCCCAGGCGGCGCCAACGTCGGCGACATCCCACACTACCCCGGTGGAGCACGTCGCCGGCGCGAAGTAGCTCTTCGAGGTGCCCCCGTAGCCGAGGCCCGTGAACTCGGTTCCGATCAGGACATCGGCGGTTGCCGTGACGACCGTGTCGGCCGAGAGGACGGCATCGGTCAGCGAGGCCGGCGTCGTCCCTTCCGGGACATCGATCGCACCCGACGATCCTGCGGCCAGGGCCTCCGCGTAGGTGGGATAGCAGCCGAGGTCGATCTCGGTCGCGAGGATCGCTCCCGAGGGCTCGATCGAGCTGGGCACCAACAGGACGGTGCAGTTGCTCGATGCCGCGGAAGCCGGAACGGCCGTCACGAACGGCGCGGCGGCAGCGAGCAGGGTGATGAGTAGCACAGCGCGGAGCTTCGACATCGCAGGGTCCCTCCCTTTCGTGGGTCACGGTGACCGTAGAGAGCGATCCGTCGCCGATGGAAGTGCGGGATCTCGTCGGTTCGTCATCGATTCGGCATCGTCGTCCCGGATCGAGGCGATGACCGGAACCGAACGGCGGTGTCGCGGCAATCAAGGGTCAGTGGTGCCGACGGTCTACCTCGTGGGGATCGATGATCTCGAACGGATCCCCGAGTTCCTGGATCTCGGGCTCATCGTCGTCGTGTCGCCGGACCCCACCACGCTCCGCCGGTGGCAGCACGAGCAGGAACTCGGCGAGCCGGCCATGGACCGGCCCGCCGCGACATCGGGGGTCGTGGTCGAGATGGACGCTCGACGGATCAGCTACCGAGGGGTGGCGCTCACGCTGAGCGACCGGGAGTTCCGGGTGCTGGCGGGCCTGGTGCACCGGAGAGGAACGGCGTTGAGCTTCGAGGAGATCCGACGGCTTGGGTGGGGAGAGACCGCCAACGTCCCCATCGACATCTACTCGATCAGGTCGCTGATCCAGCGGCTCCGGGCCAAGCTCCGAGCGCTCGGCGCGCCGGATGCGATCGTGCCCGTTCGGAGCTTCGGATTCCGACTGGAACATGGGCTGGACGACTCGGCCGCGGGAACCGGCAGCCGGTCGGACAGAGCTAGTCTCGCCAGATGACCTTGGCTTCGGCCGCGTGACGCTTCAGCCAGAGGATCGCGGTCTCCACCGCTTCGGGCCCGGTGAAGTAGTCGGCAGCCAGCATGATGGCTTTGCCATCGATCTCGAGCGCCACGCTGTAGGTCTCAGGACCGATGCGGTGCACCACGAATGCGCCCTGCTCGCGAACGGGATCGGGTGCGGCCTTCACGTCATGGCGCGGAGCCATCAACCTCTCTCCTCTCTCCCCACGGACCCGATGGCGCGCTGGAACCACCCTCTGAGAGGTATTGCCGGGACGGAGCGGTTCGGTTCCGGCGAACGGCCACGTCCGCCAACGGGAAGAGGTGACGGCCCTGAGCGTGGGAGAGGGCCGCGAGCCTTCGGCTCGCGGCCCTCTCGGGAGCCCCTTCGCTGATGTCGTCTCGGTGTCGTCCCGCGTAGCGGGACGACACCACGGCCCTACGCCTTCGTAACGACGATGCCGAACGGCGTCGCACCCGCCGGGAGCGCCGCCGGCGAGGACGAGAGCTCGGTCAGGCTGCCGCCGTCGACGCTGAAGCCACTGACCGCGTCGATCGCTGCATCCACGACATAGAGGTAGTTCCCGCCGACATCCAAGCGAGCGTCGAACGGTCGGATACCGAAGCCGCTCCTGAACGCCGTGTCCGAAAGGTGCACGAGCGAACCGTCCTCCTGGATCTCGTAGCTCGAGATCGTCGTGCTGCCCGTGTTGACCGCGAACAGGTACCGGCCATCGTGGGAGATCTCGACCCAGCAAGGTGCCGTCTGCCCATCGGCGTACGGCGAGCCGCCGATCGAACCCAGGATACCGTCCTCGGCAACAGAGAATGCCGACACCGAACCGTTCCCGGCACCGCCGTGAGCGTTCGAGACGTAGAGACGTCCCGGGTCGGTCGGTGAGAACTCGCTGCCGAAGGGACCGGCGGCTCCCGCATCGAACGGAGAGCCGGCCGCGGCGGTCAGCCGCCCGTCCTGACCGACGGAGAAGCTGTCGATCAGGAAGGTGCTGGGGTCGGTCGTGCCGACCTCGATCCCGATCAAGTTGTTCCCGGTGGTGTTGAACAGGATGTCCCCGGGCTTCGCGGTCGCCGGCAGCGGGACGGTGGAACCGGCGAGCGGGGTCAGGTGGCCTCCGCTGTTCAGGCGGAAGCCGGCGTAGTTGCTGCCGGTTGCGCCGTTCCCCTCGTTGGCCACGTACACGACCCCGTCGTGAACGGCGATGCTCACCGGCTCGATGCCGCCGGAGGCCACCGGGCTCCCTTGTGCCGGGCTGAGGGTGCCGTCCGGACGCACACGTACCACCGAGATCTGGTTGCTTCCTGCGTCGGCTGCGAGCAGGTACCGCCCGTCCCTGGTCACCTGGAGCGAACCCTGCGAACCCACGATGGTGCCTGTGCCGGCGCCGCCCGCTACGAAAGGTGATCCCGGCATGGCGGTCAGCGTTCCATCGGCGTGCTGGTCGAACGCCCCGATCGTGTTCGTGCCCTCGGTGTTGTCGTTCACATAGACGTGACCCACCACGCCGCTCGCTGCGGCGGCGACCTGCGCCGTCCCAGCGAGGCCGGCTGTGATCGATGCGATCAAGCCGATCGTTGCCACGATCCGTGCATGCAGATGCATCGGTGCCTACCTCCTTGATCTCCTCGACGGGCATCTCGGCCCGATCCCGGTGGTCGGATCCTGTCGCGACGAACGTCTGGTGGTCCGATCGCTCGCCAGCGTTACACCGTGCTGCACGGAGACGTTCGGATCTGTCCGGTCGGGCGGCCCGTTGCGCTTGTTCGCATGCTAGGTTGTTGCGTTCGCCTGAGCCGTGCCCGATCGGATCGCTGCCCGCGACCTCGCTCGACCGCGGCACCGCCGACCAGTGACCCGGGCCTTCACGTACGGCTCAGGGATGGAAGGAGTTCGCAGTGCTTGCCCGGTTCGGACTCAGGCTCTCGCTCGCGACCCTGGTCGCTGCGTCCCTGGTCGGTGCGCCCGCGTCGGCGGATCCCGCGCTGATGGCCGGCCGACCGTCGGGAGCGCGGACGGGTACCGCCGGCAACGTCAAGGTCCCGTGGGGATCGGGAGTCGCACGGTTCGTCCCTGGTCACGTCGTCGTGGTTTGGAAGGAGGGCACGCCTCGTCGTGCGACGCGGCTCCTGAACGCGCGACTCGGAACACGGACGATCACACCGATGGCGGGCTTGAACGTCGACATCGTGGGGGTCGGCAGCGGAACGTCCGTCTCGGCAGCGATCCGCCGCTACCTGCGGTCTCCGCTGGTGCGTTCCGCGGAGCCAGATCGGATCGCGACCGTTTCGGCGCCGCCTGTGAACGACCCCCTCTTCACCCAACAATGGGCCCTCAACAACACGGGCCAGTCGCACGAGCTCACCGATCAAGGGGTTCCCGGGGCCACGTCGAAACGGCGAGGAGCCGCCGATGCCGACGTCGATGCTCCCGATGCATGGGCGCAAACCACCGGCTCCGCGGTCGTTGCCGTGATCGACACGGGGGTCGACATCGACCATCCGGATCTCACTCATACCATGTGGGTGAATCCGGGTGAGATCCCCAACAACGGGATCGATGACGACCACAACGGGCACATCGACGACGTGAACGGCTGGGACTTCGTGGGGAACGACGCCGACCCGAGTCCGACGGGCCCTTCCATCGACAACTCGCACGGCACCCACGTCGCCGGGATCATCGCGGCGGAGCAGGGCAACCACGAAGGGATCAGCGGCGTCTGCCCGCAGTGCACGATCATGGCACTGCGGGTCGGGACAGCGGCCTCCATCACCCTCGGGAACGAGCTGAAGGCCATCAACTACGCGATCAACAAGCACGCCAACGTGATCAACCTGAGCCTCGGTGACCCGGTGTGGTCGAAGGCGGAGCGTGCCGCGATCGCGAGGGCGGGCAAGGCCGGCATCCTGGTGGTGGTGGCTGCCGGGAACTCGAGCATGGACAATGACATCCAGTTCTACGAGCACCCGAAGGGTCGGCCGCCGAGCTGGGCGCCATCGTATCCCGCCAGCTACACGCTCAAGAACATCCTGGCCGTGGCCGCCAGCAACGATCGCGACCAGTACGGCTACTTCTCCCAGTGTCAAGGGGTCTATCCGCTGTGGCAGTGCGGATTCACGAGCTGGGGACATGACTCGGTCGATGTTGCCGCGCCGGGCGTCGACATCATGAGCACCGTCGCCGTAGGCAGGGGCCCGGCGGCCCATCCTGATGACATCGTCTGGGATGGGACATCGATGGCCGCTCCGATGGTCGCCGGGATCGCCGGGCTGGTGGGCTCCAAGCATCCGAGGTGGACGCCCGTGCAGATCAAGAACGCGATCATGCATTCGGTCAACCATCCGCCATCGCTCAAGCTCTACGACGCGTGGGGACCGCAGGCGGGTGTCGGCAAGAAGGTGCTCACCGGTCACTTCACGCGAACGCAGGGCCGGGTGAATGCCTTCCGCGCCCTCTCGGGCTCACCCACGAACGCGACGCCGCTCACCGACGGCAACATCGACGGGGCGAAGATCTTCACGTCGCCGCACGTCGGTCACCTCTCTTGGCCGGCGGATGCCAACGACGTGTACAAGCGGAAGCTGAGGAAGGGCATCCGGTACCAGGTGATCCTGCATGGGCCGTCGGGCTCGGACATGGACCTCTGGGTCTGGCGGCCCGGCACGACCGAGATCTTCCAGTTCACGTCCGGCTGCTTCGTCAAGAGAGGAGCCTGCCCCGCGCTGCAGGCGGTCTCGGGTGGGCGGACGGCGGATGAGAAGGTCACCTTCAAGGCGCCGAAGACCGGCGTCTTCTACATCCAGGTGAATGGGTGGTACTCGGGAGGCCGCTACACGCTGACCATCCAGAAGGTCTAGCGCGAGCGACCACGCCGATGGCGACGATCGACGGCGTGCGGCGGCTGGCCCTCAGCCTGCCCCGGACCGAGGAGGCGCTCGTCCGCGATCGGGTGAAGTTCCGCGTTGGGCGGATCGTGTACCTCGCCTTCTCCCGCGACGAGACCGTGATGGGATTCGCGTTCCCGAAGGAAGAGCGCGAAGCGCTCGTCTCGTCCCGACCCGCAACGTTCCGGATGCCGTCAGCCTCGGACCTCCGCTACCACTGGGCCGAGGTTCGGCTCGACGCGATCGACGACGTCGAGATGGAGGAGATCGTCATCGACGCGTGGCGGATGGTCGTGCCGAAGCGGGTCGCTGCCGCGCACCTCGGCGACTGAGCGCCTCCGGGTCGCTCAGGCGGCTCGCGGCGGCTGGCGGAGCTCCGTCTCCGGGACGTGAGCGCCGCCGGCCTGCGCGCGTCGCCACCCCACCATCGCGAGGCCGGCCGCGATCCCGAGCGCCGTCGCGGCGAGTCCCCACCTCACGCCACTGAGATGCCATCCGATCAGGCGATCCACCGAGTACCGGCCGGGGCCCGCGAAGGCGAGCGTTGCCGCGGCCGCGGCGTTCACGAGCGGGAGCTCGATCCCACCCTTACTGTTCCACAGGCCGTTCGGCAGATGGACCACGACGCCTGCCGCCGTCATCATCCCGATCACGGCGGTCGCGCCGACCGGGGTGATCAGCCCCAGCACGATGAGTGAACCACCGCCCGTCTCGGCGAGACCGGCCAACAACGCCAGCGGCTGCGCGGGGCGGAAGCCGATGTGGTCGAAGAACCGAGCCGTGCCGGCCGGACCGCCACCGTTCCACCATCCGAAGAGCTTCTGCGTTCCGTGCCCGATGAACAACGTCCCGATGACGAGACGAAGGATCAGCAACCCCATATTCACGCGCAGCACCTCCTGGCGCGGCTATCGCACGTCGACGCTCCCGGCGACCCCACGGATCCAATCGTGCAGGATGTCCCGCTCCTCCATCGGACGCTTGGGTGCGTCTTGGACAACGCGTCCCGATCGGGAGCGCTGGTAGAAGGGCCGGCGCTCCTCATGGACCCCACACGTGTTCGTCCCGTTGTAGACGGACAACCGTGTGTCGCAGCCGTCGAACCGGCAAACCCGACCGGTCGTGTACGTCCTGGAGGACTTGATGTCGCCCAGACCACGGCCCCGCATCGCGTTCATCGTCGTACTCCTCCGTCCTGGTGTCGGGTGCTTGCTACCCGTCCCGAGCGAGGGACAAACGCAAGACCCGATCGTCAGATCCAGGACCGAGGTTTCGGGCGAGCGGGCTTGGGTACCACCGATCCGTGAGCCCGACGTGGGGTGCCCCGCGGCGGGCCGAAAGACCCGCCGCGGGGCACCCACGACCACCGCTCCACGACCACGCTGGCGCACCCGTCGAACCGTTCGACCTGCTGCTCTCGCCCGATGCCGAGCCCTATCTGCTCTTCCGCAGCGCGGTGACGAGGTCCCACTTCCCCATCTTCGAACGGCCGGGGATGTTCCGCTTCTTCGCCTCGTCGTAGAGCTGCTGGCGCGTGCGATCCTCGAGCGCGCGGCCGGGTTTGCCGCCGCGAGCACGAGCGCGCGCGGCCTGGCGACCCATGTCCCTTCGAACCGATGCAGGCAGGTTCGCGATCGTCCGTTGCCGCTGCGCCGCTGCGCCTGCCTTCTTGATGTTCCGTTTGGCTGCGGTCGTCTGCTTCCGCGTCGCCATCTCCATCACCTCCATCCGGTCGTGGTGCGCGCTGGGCGATCTGGGATCTCCGTCTCCGGTCGGCTAGCCCCAGATGCTGATCCCACCGGGTCCGACCAAGCACCCGATGATGATCAGGACGATCCCCGATAGGATCGCCCCCCGGATGATCGACAGGATCCCGGCGATCACCAAGATCGCGGCGAGGATCCACAAGAGCAATGCCGCCCCCGAACTCAGATGTGCCCCGATGAGTTCCATGGTCCTCATCCCCTCCTCGATGCTCTCGACGTCCCGTTCCCGTTCATCCGGCGTCGCAAACAGGGTCGGGCCGCACGGCCACCGCGGGACCGGCGAGGGTTCGCGTTGCTCGGATCGGGTACTGATCCTTTTGGAGGTGAGAGATCATGACCATCGGGACGACGACACCCACCAGGACCACCGCGGGCACCGTAGCGCGGATCGTTCTCACGCTCGTTGGATCGGCCATGATGGTGTTCGGTGCCTTGATGCATTGGGTCCGGGGCCTGATCGGAACGAACCTGACCTGGAAGTCCTTCTATTCGATGGATCTGGGGCATGCGCAGAGCTTCGTCGAGAGCATCGGATTCGTCTTCATCGTCCTGGCGCTCCTCGGGATCGTCGGCCTCGCCGCATGGACCGGGGGACTCAGCCGCCTCGCGGGCGCACTCGGGGTCGCGGGCTTCGTCCTCTTCGCGATCCAGGTGTTCCGCGCGAGCGGACAGAACCTCACGGGGCTCGACACGAGGATCGAGGTCGGCGCGTGGCTCGCCCTGGCGGGGTCGGTGGTCGTGGTGATCGCCGGGTTCCTCTCGACGCCTGAGTCGATCGGCTAGAGAGCTAGGCGATCACGATGAAGATGCTGGTGGTGGGATGCGCGAGGTGCGGTGTCATCTGCCGCGACCCGTGCGGCCTGTGCGAGCGCTGCCGAGTGCCCTCGGGAGGATCGGTGCGACCGCAGAAGCGCGTGATGCAGGTCCCCCGAGCGATCAGACGCTCGTAGCGGAGCTGAAGGTCGCTTTGGCCTCGTCGACGCTGATGGTCGGGAACAGGCCCATCAGCAGGTCCACGCGACGGTACGGAAGATCTGCCGGCTCCGAGCCGATGTCTCCGATCCCATCGGCGCGCAGCGTCCACCGTTCGGCGTCCGCGATAAGCTCGATCCGGAGGCGCTGCGAGCCTCCCTCGACCGCGCTCGCCAACAGTTCGGAGACAGCCAGGGCGAGGTTGTCGGCTTGGTCCGCCGGCGCTCCCAGATCACTCACGACGGCCGTCGCGAACGCCCGCAGCGTCACCCCCATGCGGGGGTCTGCAGGAACCTGCAGGGCGGCGGCGGTCATCGCACGATCCTCAAAGAAGGTCGTCGACGGTTCCGACGCGCGCGATCGACGGCTCGAGCCCGGTGAGGCTGAGGAGCTTCGCCACGGCCGATGTGTCCGGCGCAACGAGCACCAGGTCGCCTCCGAGCTGCCGCACATGCTTCAGGCAGGCGACGATCGCCCCGAGCCCGCTCGAATCGACGAAGCCCACCCCGGTGAGGTCCAGCGCGATCTTCGGCGGTCCGTCCGGTGCCATCTCGCCAACGCGCTCGCGGAGCCCCGGAGCGGTCGCCAGATCGAGCTCGCCCGAAACCGCGAGGACCGACCACGTCCCCAGCGTGCGTCCCTCGATCACGAGCTCGACCAGAACTGCCCCTTTCGTGATCGGCACGGAGATCCCTGCTGACCGTCGGTCTAGTATAGGTGGAGCCCGTGGAGGATCTTTCGACACCGATCACCGTGAGCGTCGCGGCGCAGCCGGACACCCTCCACATCCTCCGAGTCGTCGCGGCAAGCGCCGCAGCTCTCCTCCAACTCCCGTTCGATGCGGTCGATGAGGTGCGGATCGCGGTCGACGAGGCCGGGATCCTCCTGCTCGAGTCGTCGCCGGACGCCGACGCGCTCCAGCTCGAGATCACCACGAGCGACGACTCCCTGCTGATCACGATGGGAACCGATGCCCCTGCGGCCGGATGGCCACGAGCGGCCGACCGTGAGAGCTGGTCGTGGACGGTGATCCAGGGGCTGACCCTGAACCCGCAGTTCCTGTCCAGCGACGATGGAAGACCGGCGATCCGATTCCGGACGCGATCTCCCATGAAGACGCCGTGAGCGAGGACGATCGGCCGGCGAACGACGCGGACGGAGCCGTCGAGCTGTTCCGGCAGCTTCCCGATCTTGCCGTTCGAGAGGAGCTCGTCGAGCGCTTCCTCCCGCTCGCCCGTCATCTCGCGCGCCGGTTCGCGGGGCGGGGTGAATCGATCGAAGATCTGATCCAGGTCGCCGACCTCGGCTTGCTGAACGCCATCGACCGATTCGACCCGGACCGCGGGGTCCAGTTCACGACGTTCGCGGCCGTGACCATCACCGGCGAGCTGAAGCGCCATTTCCGGGACCGTGGCTGGTCGGTCCGTGTCCCTCGGTCGTTGCAGGAATCGGCGCTGCTGGTTCATCGCACGTTGGAGACGCTGTGGCAGGACCTCGGTCGGTCGCCCACGATCAGCGAGATCGCCCACGGAGCCGACCTGACGGAGGAAGCAGTGATCGAGGCGATGGACGCGATCCAGGCGTACTCGCCCGCTTCGTTGGACGCGACCGTCTCCGAGGACGGAACGCCCATGAGCGAGACCATGGGTCACGCGGACCCATCGTTCGAGGTCGCCGAGGGGTGGGCGTCCGTGGCGCCGGTACTGGAGAAGCTGCCCGATCGAGAGCGCCGCATCCTCTATCTCCGGTTCTTCACGGGCATGACGCAGACGGAGATCGCGCAGGAGATCGGGATCTCGCAGATGCACATCTCGCGGCTGATCGCGCAGAGCCTCGAGCGGGTCCGGAGCGAGATCCGAGAGACCGGGGCACGGGAACAGGACGCCAGCGAACCGGAAGGGGGCCGCCGCTAGCTCCGATGTTTCATCACCCGGTCCGGCGTTCCCGGATCCGGCCGGAGGGCTCGTTCCAGCGTCGCCGGAGACGCCGAGATCTCCTTCAAGGCTTCGCCGACCGCGCGGGCGGAGCTGTCCGCTTCGGCCACGTCGCCGAGCGACACGATGCCAACCAGCCGCTTGCCCTTCACGACGGGTAAGCGACGGATCCGTTCCGCCGCCATGATCGCGCGAGCCTCCGAGACCTGGGCGTCCGGGCTGATGGTGAAGATCGAACGGCGAGTGGCGACCTCGCCTACGCGGACGGCCTTGGGATCCGCACGGTCTCCAAGCACGCGGATCACGAGGTCCCGGTCCGTCACGATGCCCACGAGTTGGCCCTCGGCATCGAGCACAGGGGCCGATCCCACGTCGTGGGAACGCATCAGCCCCGCCGCGTCGTACGCGTCCATCTCCGGGGTCAGCGTCTTCACATCTTCCGTCATCACGTTCCGGACCAGAAGCATCCCTTCGCCTCCTCCACCCTTCACTGCCGAGATACGGGTCCGCAGCTCCATCCTCAGCCGGGAACTCGGCGTCGTCACCGAGCGTCAAGATCCACCGTAGCTGACCTCCGCAGGTATCGGGTACGGACCGCATGCGTTGCGTTCCCTGATCCAGCGTGCGTGAAACCGATGCCGGGTGCATCGGGACGATCAAGCTCGGAAACGCCCGGCGCCGGAGCTGCGGGACGCGGGCCCGAAGGGACCCCGATCCTCGTCGGAAACCCAGGGAAACGCCTGACGAAGGCGATCCGGCGGCGTAACAGATGACAGCCGTGACATGCACACCCCAGGCACGCACGCAGGCGCCTCGGTAGGACCGTGACAGTCCTGTCATGACGCTTGCCCGCAGCGCGATCGTCGGACCATCGTTGGGCGGTCAGAACGTTTGCGCGTCTTGGCGAGGGGGTTGCATGGTGCGCTCGTTGCGGTCGCTAGGTGGTGCGTGGAGGTTCCCGGTACTCGTCGCGGTCGGGGTGATGGTGGCTTCGTCGTGCTCGTCGTCATCGAGCGCAGGGGGCGGCGCGATCACACCGGCGGCTACGATCTTCGTTCAGAACTTCCGATACAACGGCGTCCCGACGACGCTGTCCTCAGGCATCGTGTCGTTCCTGTTCGAGAACAAGGAATCGTTCCCGATCACGCACGAGATGATCCCGATCGCCCTGCCCGCTGGAAAGACCGCCCAAGACGTCACCTCGGCAGCGCAGGCGAGCGGACCGACCGGTGGGGCCGCGTCGGAGGACCTCTGGCTGCACATCGGGGGCGACTTCGGCGCGGCAGACACGGGGGCGAGCGTCGTCGAAACGCTCTTCCTGCCGCCGGGCACCTACGCGTTCGCGTGTTGGCAGACGGGCACCCAGAGCGGTGGGGAGAACGGGCCCCCGCACGCGGCCAAGGGCATGGTCGCCCAGTTCACCGTGACGTCGTGACCTGACCGGGGGTGCGTTCCATCCGAGCCGACCGCTCGCCTCGAGGATCCAGGTACCTCGCGGGAGCAACGCTTCTCCTCCTTGGCGGGTGCGCCAAGGAGGGGATCTCGCCGCAAGGGCAGGACGTCCATCAGCTCTATACGGCCATCATGATCCTCGCGGCGCCCGTGTTCCTGGCGGTCGAGGGGTTACTCATCTGGAGCGTCATCCGCTACCGAAAACGTGATGCCGCGGCGCCGCCGCAGACGGTGGGCGGGAACCGGTCCCTCGGGGTTTTCTTCGCGATCCCGGCCGTCATCGTCGCCGCGCTCTTCCCGTTCGGTGAAGCGACGCTGATGAAGATCGAGAAGCCGGAGGTCCCACAGGTCAAGATCAAGGTCGAGGGTTTCCAATGGGAGTGGACGTTCCTGTACTCGAACGAAGGGATCTTCGTGTCCGGCAAGACGGCGTCGGACCAGGCTCCACAGCAGCCGGCGCAGATGTATCTGCCGGTCGACGAGCCCGTCGAGATCGACCTGACGTCCCGAGACGTGATCCATTCCTTCTTCGTGCCCGATCTGCTGTTCAAGCGCGACGCGATCCCCGGGCGGACGACCTCGTTCACGTTCACGCCGAGCGTGCTCGGAACGTTCCACGCCCAATGCGCGGAGTTCTGCGGGCTATGGCATTCGAGGATGACGTTCGAGGTCCACGTCGTGTCGCCTCCCGACTACCAGGCGTGGATCCTGCAGGAGCGCAAGGCAGCAGCAAGCGTCACGTGCGCACCCAACGGGACCACCTTGGACATGATCGCGCACAACATCTCGTGGAACACGAACTGTCTCGCGGTTCCCGCCAGCCAGCCGTTCACGGTGAACGTGACGAATCAGGATGCGGGGATCCAACACAACTTCTCGATCTACGACAGCTTCTTCGAGAAGAAGACCTACTTCACCTCGCCAAAGCTGCTCGGCCCGGCGAGCGAGACGCTGAAGGTGGGCGGACTGCCGCCCGGCCACTACTACTTCCAGTGCGACGTCCACGGACCCGCCATGTCGGGGTCGTTCATCGTGGCGCCGCCCGGATCGGGCCCATGATGACCATGGAGGGAACGACATGGCGGTGAAAGAGGCACCGACCGCGGCGCTCGCGCCGGAACCCGAGCGCGGCCGGATCCTCGACTGGCTGACGACGACCGACCACAAGAAGATCGGCCTCCTCTACCTGATCAACAGCTTCGCGTTCTTCGCCGTGGCGGGGATCTTCGCGCTGCTGATGCGGACGGAGCTCGCTCGCCCGGGGACGCAGATCTTCGCCCCCCACGCCTACAACCAGCTCTTCACGCTGCACGGGACGCTGATGATCTTCCTCGTGATCTTCCCCTTACTGGCCGGGTTCGGGAACTACTTCGTCCCGCTGCAGATCGGCGCGCTGGACATGGCGTTCCCCAGGATCAACGCCCTGTCCTTCTGGCTGCTCCCCGCCGGTGGCCTGACGATCCTGTCTGGGTTCCTCACCCACGGTGGAGCGGCCGCGGCCGGCTGGACCGGCTACCCACCACTCTCGGAGCAGCTCGGAACGGGGCAGGACCTGTGGATCGTGGGGCTGGCCCTCGTGGGCACGGCTTCGATCCTGGGCGGGATCAACTTCATCGTGACGATCCTGCGGATGCGAGCGCCGGGCATGACGATGATGCGGATGCCCGTGTTCACGTGGAGCATCCTCGCG
>VAYU01000097.1 GCA_005884925.1 Actinomycetota bacterium
ATCGCGGTCTCGCTGGCGACGTCGACCTCGGTCACCCAGTCCCCCGGAGGCCCCTTGGCTTCGCCCTCCGCGGGCCGTCCCCCGGCGCGGATCGCGTCGCCGCCCACGAGCGCGGCTCGTCGAGCCACGACGCGCATCCGCTCGAGGTCGATCGGCATGTGGATCACGCTACCAACGACGGGGGCAAGAGCGCTGCTCCGCTACACTTCCGGCGCACCTCGCTGCCGGGCGGCAGGCACATCGCCCCCCGCCTCCCCTGCGCGGTTGACGCGTCGGGGAGTAGGTCGATAGCCTTAGAGGTTGCGCTTCGACTTGGCGAGCCTGTCGAGCGTGCTTCGAACAACCGGGATGCGGTCGCCCCTCCGTGGCGCGTGCGCACCCGGAGCGGCTCGCGAGCTGCGGCTGATGCCCGGCTCCGGTGTTTGACAACGACAGAGTGCAGACGAGAGGACCATGCCCACGATCCAACAGCTCGTGCGGAAGGGTCGCGAGACCCCGAAGAAGAAGAACAAGGCCCCCGCGCTGAAGGCGAACCCCCAGCGGCGTGGCGTCTGCACCCGTGTCTGGACCATCACGCCCCGTAAGCCGAACTCGGCCCTTCGCAAGGTTGCTCGCGTCCGGCTGACCACCGGCGTGGAGGTCACGTGCTACATCCCCGGGGAGGGGCACAACCTCCAGGAGCACTCGATCGTGTTGGTGCACGGCGGCGGCCCGAAGGATCTCGGTGGTGTCCGGTACACGATCGTCCGCGGGACGCTCGACACGGCCGGCGTCAAGAACCGGAAGCAGGCTCGGTCGCGCTACGGGGCGAAGAAGGGCGGCGAGTAAGCATGCCGCGGAAGGGCCCTGCCGTACGACGCCCGATCCAGCCGGATCCGGTGTACCAGAACCCGTTGGTCACGCAGTTGATCAATCGCGTCCTGCTGAGCGGGAAGAAGACGGTGGCCGAGCACATCGTCTACGACGCGCTCGAGCAGATCAGCCAGAAGACGGCCAACGACCCGGCGATCACCCTCAAGCGAGCGGTCGAGAACGTCCGGCCGCTCCTCGAGGTGAAATCCCGGCGGGTCGGCGGCGCCTCCTATCAGGTGCCCGTCGAGGTGAAGCCGCAGCGCGGCACCACGTTGGCCATGCGCTGGCTCGTGAACTTCAGCCGTGCGCGCCGCGAGAACTCCATGTCCGAACGCCTCGTCGCCGAGATCATGGATGCCTCCAACGGGGCCGGCGCTGCGGTGAAGCGGCGAGAGGACATGCACAAGATGGCCGAGGCCAACAAGGCGTTCGCCCACTATCGCTGGTGATGGAAGAGAACCTCACGGCCCGCCTCCCGGGGCGGGTTTCCGCTGACCAGGGGTCCCGCTGATGGCGGCGAACCCCACGGAGATGATGCACGTGACGACGACCGAACAGGACGTCAAGAAGGGCGGGAAGGGACTCGCGATCCGCGAGTACCCCCTCGCTCGCACGCGCAACATCGGGATCATGGCCCACATCGACGCGGGCAAGACCACCACCACGGAGCGGATCCTTTACTACACCGGGCGCGCCTACAAGATCGGCGAGGTTCACGAGGGCACCGCCGTCATGGACTGGATGGCGCAGGAGCGCGAGCGCGGGATCACCATCACGTCGGCCGCAACCACGTGCCAGTGGAAGGGTCATTGGATCAACATCATCGATACGCCCGGACACGTCGACTTCACCGTCGAGGTCGAACGCTCCCTCCGTGTGCTGGACGGCGCCGTCGCCGTGTTCGACTCGGTCGCCGGCGTGGAACCACAGTCCGAGACGGTCTGGCGGCAAGCCGACCGCTACCACGTGCCGCGCATCTCGTTCGTGAACAAGATGGATCGAACGGGTGCCAACTTCGACCGTACGGTCGAGATGATGGTCGACCGGCTGAAGGCCAACCCCCTGGTCCTCCAGCTCCCGTGGGGGAGCGAGTCGGGATTCCACGGCTGCATCGACCTCGTCCAGATGAACGCCCATTACTGGGAGGGCGACATGGGCGAGGAGTGGAAGGACACGGAGATCCCGCCCGAGTACCTGGACGCGGCGCGCGAGGCCCGTCATCGGCTGTTCGAGAAACTCGCCGATCACGACGAAGCGCTGTTCGAGAAGTTCGTCCATGAGCAGGAGCCCACGGTCGAGGAGCTGAAACGGGGGATCCGTGCGGCGACGCTCGGCGGCCTCGGTGTGCCGGTCCTGTGCGGCTCCGCGTTCAAGAACAAAGGCGTCCAGCTGCTCCTGGACGCGATCGTCGATTTCCTGCCGAGCCCGGTCGACGTTCCCCCCGTGGAGGGCCATCTCCCGTTCAAGGAGAACGATCGCGTCGAGCGGAAGCCGGACGACGCGGACCCCTTCGCTGCGCTCGCGTTCAAGATCATGTCCGACCCGTACGTCGGACGGCTGACCTACCTGCGGCTCTACTCCGGCGTGCTCCACAGCGGCTCCCACGTGCTCAACGCCACGAAGGATCGCAAGGAGCGCATCGGGCGGGTCCTGCAGATGCACGCCAACCACCGAGAGGACATGGAAGCCGCCTATACGGGCGACATCGTCGCCGTGGTCGGTCTCAAGCACACCACGACCGGGGACACCATCTGCGAACCCGATCATCCCGTGGTGCTCGAGCAGATCAGCTTCCCGACCCCGGTGATCAGCGTCGCCGTGGAGCCGAAGACCAAGGCCGACCAGGACAAGCTGGGCAGCGGTCTGGGCAAGTTGGCGGATGAGGATCCGACGTTCGTCGTCCGCTTCGACGAGGAAACGGGGCAGACGGTCATCTCAGGGATGGGCGAGCTGCACCTCGACATCATCGTCGATCGGCTCCGGCGCGAGTTCAACGTGGACGCGAACGTCGGGAAACCCCAGGTCGCCTACCGCGAGACCATCACCAGACCCGTCCACAAGGTGGACATGCGCTTCATCCGGCAGACCGGCGGACGCGGCCAGTACGGCCACGTGGTCATCGACCTCGAGCCGACGGGTCCCGGCGGTGGCTACGAGTTCATCAACAAGATCACCGGCGGCGCGATCCCCCGGGAGTACATCCCGTCGGTCGACCAAGGCATCCAGGAGGCCATGGACAACGGCGTCCTCGCGGGGTATCCGCTCGTGGACCTGCGCGCAACCCTGACCGACGGCACCTACCACGAGGTCGACTCGTCCGAGATGGCGTTCAAGATCGCCGGCTCGATGGCGCTGAAGGAGGCCGCGAAGAAGGCGTCGCCCGCGCTGCTCGAGCCCGTGATGGAGTTCGAGGTCACCACGCCCGAGGAGTTCCTGGGTGAGGTGATGGGCGACGTCACCGCACGCCGAGGCCGCATCGAGAACATCGACGACCGCGCCGGTCAGAAGATCATCCGCGTGGTCGTGCCGCTCGCGGAACTCTTCGGCTACGCGACCGACCTGCGTTCCAAGACGCAAGGTCGGGCCGCGCATAGTCCGATGCAGCTGCACGCGTACAACGAGGTCCCGGCGCAGATCTCGAAGGAGATCATCGCCCGGGTGACCGGCGAATAGAGCAAGGAGCTACGGGAGATGGGCAAGAAGAAGTTCGAACGCACGAAGCCCCACGTGAACATCGGCACGATCGGGCACATCGACCACGGCAAGACCACCCTCACGGCCGCGATCACCAAGCGCCAGGCGGCCAAGGGCCTGGCCGACTACACCCCCTTCGACCAGATCGACAAGGCCCCCGAGGAGCGCGAGCGGGGGATCACGAT
>VAYU01000093.1 GCA_005884925.1 Actinomycetota bacterium
CAAAGCCCTCGCCGAGCCCCTCACCCTCTCCTTCCCCAAGTCCCAGTGATCCCCCAGCCTGGGTGCACCGTGATTGGTGTTGTGCTGACCTACGACCAGGACGACCTTGGCGCGATCGCCTCGTGGCTGCTCCGGTCACCGCGACGGGCGAGGGATGAGAGTGCTCGGGGAGATCGAGGCGGGAGGGAATGAGCGGCGGAGTCTCGTCTTCATCGTCTCCGGGGCGGTCGATGGCGAGGGGATGTACCACCCGGTCGCCCGCCCGGTCCTACCTCCTCTTGTCACGAATGGCGACCTGATGGTGGTCGTCTAGCGGCCATTGCTCGGGTGCGCTTACTCGTGCTTATGTCTGGCTGATGTTGCATGTCTTGAGCGGCGTTCTATCGGTGGTTCCGTACCGTCACGACTACGTCCTCATGATCGGGTGGGGGGTCACCTGCCTGTTCGCATCGCTGGCCCTCCTCCTTGTCGGAGCGCGCGCGGCCGGGTGGGACCTGCTCGGCTCCGCAACTGGGTCGGCCGTGCTCGGCTCCATGGCGGGTGCTCTTGCGGGTGTCCTCCTTAACTCGGACCCCGACTCCTTCCCGACCCTCGCGGTCGGCGGGTCGATCGTTGGCTTGGTCGCGTTCGGCCTCATAGGGCTCGCCGTGAGAGACCCTCTCGCTCGACGCGTCAAGGCGCTGATGTCGGGCACCTTCGTCGTCGCAGCGCTGGTGTTCCTCTACGCCAGCGCGACGGCGGAAGTCGTCCTCGGGTGGACGCGACAGACGCCGGACGGTCCCTGCTACTGGCCCGACCCCAACCAACCCCTCGGGCACGTGGTGGAGTGCGTCCCGAAGTACGGCCTTTGGGCCCAGAGGCTGCTCGTCTTCGACATCGCCCTCCTCGCGTTGTTGTTCTTGTTGCAGGGCGTCGTGGTGTCATCGGAGGAGCGCAAAGATCGCCAAGCTCACGCAGTGCGCGAGCGGTAGCCCCCAGTCCGGAGAAACATGAAAACCTCGACGCTCGTCTGACGCGATGGTGTCCTCGCCCTCAAGTCTTGCGATCAGCTCGAATGTTACGAGCGGCCCGCGTAACGGTGGCCCCGAGGCCTCAAACGCCGCACGAGCCGACCCCAAACAGGCGATGCGGCCGCTGGGAGGGCCGGCGCCGGGTGGGCGACGAAGGTCAAGCCCTCGATCCCCACGTCGATTCCCCAAAGGATGGGCATCGACGTGGGGTCCGATCGCCGACAGCGCCGAGAGAGGCTGTTCACGCGGATGGTGATGGCCTTCGCACGCGGCGATCTCGCCGCGCTCGAGGAGGGTGTACGACCCGATGTTGAGTTGACCTTGCGTGGTGACTCCTGGCTCGCGGGGAGGTACCGCGGGTACGAGGAGTTCGGTCAGTACGCGGCCGGCGCTGCGCTGGTGCTCGGCGCGGTTAACAGACAGCTCTCCTACTTCCACGCTGGCGCCGAGATGACGGTGGTCCACGACTTCCTCGTGGGGGGTGGGGCCCTGCTGGTCGAGATGCCACTTCATGAGGTCGTGGGCTTCGACGCCGACGACCTCGTCGAGTCGCTGCTGATCCGCCCTTGGGATCAGCGCCTCTTCGACGAAGCCGTGAACGCGTTCCTCGTGTCCACCGCGATCAGATCCTGAGGTGCCTACCGCGTGTCACGGCCGCGTGAGCATCTGCCGGATCATCCTCGCCGTCGCGCCGTAGTAGACGGCATCGCCGCTCACCGGCGACCGCCGAGGCCATGTGAGCGCGATCCCGAGGATGAGGATAGCTCCTGTCCCGATCCCGGCGAGCGTGGAGAGTAGGGGGGCGCCTGCGGGCACGGGCCGCACAGCTCGGGCGAAGCGCCCACATGCCACGCCGCACATCACACCGGCCGCCAGCAGGGGGAACCCGATCGAGAAGATCCCGAGCACCCCCACCGTGAGGAAGCCACCGGTCGCCGCGCCGAACACCGCGAGCCTCGTGCGAGCCGACGGGATGGACGCGAGCGCGCCAACGAGGGCCAGCGCGCTCACCGCAAAGATGAAGATCGAGACAACAGCGACCCGCCCCGCTCCTAGGTCGCCCTGAGCGAAGACGATCTCCAGGTAGACCGCGTCGACGACGAGACCCACGATGCCCGCAACCATCGCGAGCCGCGAGCCGGCAAGCTGGGTGCGTTCGGCGAACACGGGCACGACCCTACCCCTCGAGCGCTCGGTCCTTGCTCACCCTGGGCCTAGCAAGCCAGGCCGGGGCGCGCTACCGTTCGGCGCTCGGGACCGATCGCACGACCTGGGGTGTACCGTCCAGAAGGGAAGCCGAACCACGTTCGAGGAGCCTGCCGACCGCCATGCCGATCGGCACGGAGCTGAGGAACCACGCTTCGAGGATCCTGACGATCACCGCGCTCTCCCTGCGTTGTTCTCTTCTCGCGGACCTATCGACACGTTGGCAGGCGAAGTTGACGGGGAGATGAAGAAGGCGCGAAGGGTCGCTTGACGCCTCCTCAGAGCCCGGCGTCCCGTGTCGTACCATTTGTGCCTTGAGCTAGTGGGCCAACCTCGAGTTCCACCGGCCGCCGTCAGCGGTCCGTCTTCGCCCTACCCGAGGAGGTCCACCGTGTCGATCCGCTCGAACCACATCCACCGCAGCACATCTCATGGGAGCGCGCCGTGATCGCGCTCGAGGCTCGCCAGCTGTCCGTCGAGGTCGGCGGTCGCACCGTCGTCGAGGGGCTCAGCATCGATCTGCGGGACGGCGACACGGTCGGCATCGTCGGGCGCAACGGCGCCGGGAAGACGACGACGCTCCGGGTGCTCGCGGGCGAGATCCCGCCGGCAGGTGGCTCGGTCATCCGCCGGGGCGCGGTCGGCTACCTCCGCCAGGACCCTCGGCAGCACCGCGCCGAGGACGACGATCGCGGGCTCGAGCACATCCTCGGGGCGCGCGGTCTCGTCGACCTCAACTGGCGCCTCGAGAAGGCACGGATTGCGCTCGAGGAGTCGCACGGCGAACGTGAGGTCCACCGATTCGCACGTCTCGAGGAGGAGTACCGCCAGCTCGGTGGCTACCAGGCAGAGTCGCACGCGAAGGCGATCGCCGCCGGGTTGGGGCTCCCGGAGGACCGGCTCTCGCTCCCCGTGCGAGCGCTCTCGGGTGGGGAACGGCGTCGGCTCGAGCTCGGCAGGATCCTGTTCGGAGGATCGGATCTGCTCCTGCTCGATGAGCCCACGAACCACCTCGACATCGACGCGAAGACCTGGCTGATGAAGTTCCTGACGACGTACAAGGGTGCGCTCGTGGTGGTGAGTCACGACCTCTCCTTGTTGGACGCGTCGATCACCCGGATCCTGCATCTGGATCGCGACGGCGTCGTCGAGTACCGGGGCACCTACCGCGAGTACCGGGAGGCGCGGCGTCTGGACGAGGTCCGGCTCGGCAAGCTCGCGGATCGCCAGCAGCACGAGATCCAGCGGCTGCGGACCCTCGCCGATTCGATGCGCGGACAGACCGCCAAGCGGGCTCGGAAGGCGAAGACGCTCGACACGCGTGTGTCGAAGTTGGAGGCGAAGCACGTCGAGGGGCCCGCGAAGGAGAAGCGCGTCCGGTTCCGGTTCCCCGACCCACCGCACAGCGGTCGGACGGTCCTGGTGGCCGACGGTCTGACGAAGTCCTACGGGGGTCCGTCGATCTTCGAGGACGTGAGCTTCGACCTCGGCCGCGCAGAGCGCCTGCTGGTGCTGGGGCTCAACGGCGCCGGGAAGACGAGCCTCCTGCGGATCCTGATGGGGGAGACCGAGGCCGACCGCGGGACCTTCGCGTTCGGG
>VAYU01000091.1 GCA_005884925.1 Actinomycetota bacterium
GATCGACCCATCGGATCCGTCCCGGATCGTCGCGGGCTCCAACGAGATCGCTCGCCTGCCGATGCGCGGGTACTTCTCGAGCGACGGGGGGTCCACATGGGGTGGCGTCGATCTTCCGCTGCCGCCGCCGATCAACGCCAATGGCTTCGACTTCGGATCCGACCCCGGCGTGGCCTGGGACACCCAGGGGAACGTCTTCTACTCCTACGTCGTCGTGTTCTTCAGCCCGACCGGAAGGATCACCGGCAGCGAGGTCGCCGTGGCACGCTCCGCGGACGGGGGGCAGACGTGGACCGCGACCTTCTTCAACCGGTCCGGCGGCCACGGCAAGTTCAACGACAAACCGATGATCACCGTGGACACGAACACTTCCAGCCCGTTCCGGGACACGGTCTACGTGGCGTGGGACACGACCCCCGTCGCTCCGTCCGCCCCCAGCAGCACGGGCGTGAAGCTGAGCAGCTCCAGGGACGGTGGCGAGACGTTCAGCGCCCCCGTGAACGTCAGCCCCACGGGCGGAGGGCAGCGCTTCGGCATCGGCGCCGACCCATTCGTCGCGCCCGACGGGACGGTCCACGTTGCTTGGAACGACATCTCGCTGAACATCGAGGAGGCGAGCTCGACGGATGGGGGCGCCTCCTTCGGACCGGCACACGTGATCTCGCCGACGAACATCGCCATCGCCACCGCGATCCCCGCACAGAACGTTCGCGGCGTGCTGATCACTCCGGCGTGCGGGGCGGACACGAGTTCGGGTCCGGCCCGCGGAACCCTCTACTGCTCGTGGGTGGATAGCAACGGCGGGAACGGGCTGGACGTGTTCGTGTCCCGATCGACCGACGGCGGCGCCACCTGGGGCGCTCCCGTCCTCGTGAACGACGACCCGACCGGGGAGGCGAACGACCAGTTCTTCCAGTGGCTCGCGGTGGATCCGGTCGACGGATCCGTGAACCTGAGCTGGTACGACACGCGGCTGGATCCGACCCACGTGAGCACGAACGTCTTCTACGCACGCTCCACGGACGCCGGGCTCACGTACGCCCCCAACGTCCGGGTGACCACCGCTCCCACCGACGAGACGGTTGAGGGAGCGAACCTCGGCAACCAATACGGAGACTACGAGGGGATCACGGCCTTCGGTGGCGTCGTCCACCCCGTGTGGACGGACCGGCGAGCGTCGTTGCCGCCGGCCCTGAACGAGGAGGTCTTCACGGCGACGATCGTGCCGTAGCCGGCTCACTCCTTGGAGCTCATCGGCCGGGGAGGGTGACGACGTCGAGAGGACGTCCTAGGAGGCTCCGTCTTCGCCCAGGCGGGCCAGCGCGTCGTACGCCGCGTACTTGTAGGTCTCGCTGAGCGAGGGGTAGTTGAAGACCATGTCGATGAGCGTCTCGACCGTGCCGTCGAGCTGCATCACGGCCTGACCGACATGCACGAGCTCACACGCTCGCTCCCCGACGCAGTGGCATCCGATCAGACGCCGGGTCGCGCGGTCGAACACCAGCTTCGTCATGCCGTCGCGATCGCCGATGATCGCGCCGCGGGCGTTGTCTCGGAAGAGCGCCCGCCCGGCTACGACATCGATGCCCCGCGCGCTTGCGTCCTGTTCGGAGAGTCCGACGCTGCTCACCTCCGGGATCGTGTAGACGCCGTACGGCAGCATGCTTGCCTCATAGCGGTCATGGCCGAACCCGAAGGCTTGGGACACGGCCACGCGCGCCTGTTCCATGGATGACGCCGCCAACGCCGGCGCCCCGGTGACGTCCCCTGCCGCGAACACGCTCGGCACGGAGGTGCGGAACGCCTCATCCACCAGGATCCGGCCCCGGTCGTCGGTCTCGACACCGATCTGTTCCAGGCCGAGCTCGGCGGTGTTGCCCGTGCGGCCCGCCGTCACGAGCACCTTCTCGGTTCGGACCTCACCACCCGACGGAAGCGTGGACACCAGCGCTCCCTCCCGCCGAGCGACGGCATCGGCGCGCTCGCCCAGATGGAACGTCACGCCGAGGTCGCGCATCCCGGCGGTCATCCGCTCCACGATCTCGGCGTCCAGGAAGGGCAGGAGGGGATCTCGTCGCTCGACGAGGTGCACGTCGGTGCCGAGGACGGCGAACATCGACGCGTACTCGCATCCGATCACGCCACCGCCCAGGACGGCGAGCGATGCGGGGAGGTGGTCGATCTCCAGGATGCTGTCGGAGTCGTGCACGTCCGGATCATCGAAGGGGATCCCGGGCGGCCGGAACGGGTTCGAGCCCGTCACGATCAGGAGGGTTTCCGCGGTGAATCGGCGGCGCTCGCCGCGGTTCCCGGTGACCTCGACGGTGGTGGCGTCGACCAGGCGCGCCGACCCGTGCACCAGCTCGACCTTGTGGCGAGCGAGGTTCTCGAGCATCCGGCCCGTCTCCAGCTCGCGAACAGCGTCCTTCCGTTCGATCAGCTTCGCGACCTCCAGGTGGCGCTCGACCTGGACGGAGACCCCGTACAGGTCACGTTGCCGGAAGCCCGACAGGAACAGCGCGGCTTCTCGGAGGGTCTTGGAGGGAAGCGTTCCGGTGTGCACGGTGGCGCCCCCCGGCTCATCCCGGCGCTCGACCACCGCGACGCGCTTGCCGAAGTAGGCGGCCCGCGCGGCGCCCTTCTCGCCGGCTGCGCCGCCCCCGATCACCACCAGGTCGAGGGGCTCGGTCGCGGTCATGGCGGGAGGGAGCCTAGCGGGGCGACCCCGCAGGCCGGGTCCGCTTGGATGCGACAGGCGACCTCAGGCGTGAGTTCGGGTGGCCGATGCACACCCGCCCTCCGGCCCCGAACTCAGAACTGAGTTGAACAGGGCCCGGCCGGAGCCACGCTCCCGGTGTCCGGCTGATCGTGCAAGGATCCTCGCGAGGGGAACCCGTGGAACAGCATGACCAGATCGTGAGGATGCCGGCCGGTGAGGGGGTCACCACCCACCGACGTCGTCGGCCGACGGGCACGGCCCCGCCGCTGCCCAAGCAGATCGGTTCCACGGGCTGGGCGTGGCTGATCCTGCTCGTTGCCGTCGCCGTCACCGGCTGCGTGTGGCTCCGCGTCGATCCGGGTCCGCTCGACCGGTTCGACGCATGGATCACCGACGCCGTCGTCTCGCTCCGCACCGGGTGGCTCGACACGTTCGCGCGCCAGGCGCACAACGTCGGTTCCCGCGTCGGGTTCGCCGCGCTCGGTCTGCTCCTGGTGGTCGCGACGGCGTGGTTCCGCCGCTGGCGCCATCTGGTGATCTGGCTGATCTCCCTCGCCATCGTGGGGGGACTCTTACAGGGCCTCGAGCTCCTCTCGCTGCGACCGCGGCCGTACGGCGTGCAGCAGCTCGCCAGCTGGGAGGGCTACGCGACGCCGTCGATCCCGATCGGCGCGGTCGCGTTCCTCTCGATCGGCCTGACGTTCATGCTCGTCGTTCCCGGTCGATCGCGGCTCTGGGCCAAGATAGCCGCGGCGGGCGCGATCGTGATCATCGGCGCGCTGCGGATCTACCTCGGCGTCGACCACTTCACCGACATCGTGACCGGTGGGATCGTCGGGGTCGCGATCCCGCTGGCCGCGTTCCGCGCCTTCGTTCCCAACGACCTCTTCCCGGTCACCTACGCTGCGCGCGGCAAGTCGGCGCACCTCGACGTCACCGGGCGTCGGGGCGAGGCGATCCGCGCCGCGTTGCAGGACCAGCTCGGATTCACCCTGCTGGACATCAAGCCGGTCGGGCTGGAGGGCTCCGGCGGCTCCACCCCGCTGAAGCTCACCGTGACCGACGAGGCAGGCCGCCGGCGGACGATCTTCGCGAAGCTCTACGCCAAGAGCCACGTGCGCGCGGACCGCTGGTACAAGCTCGGCCGCTCGATGCTCTACGGACGGCTCGAGGACGAGACACCGTTCTCCACGGTCCGTCGGTTCGTGGAGTACGAGGACTACACCCTCCGCATGCTCGGCGAGTACGGGTTCCCGACGCCCGCGGCCCTCGGCATCGTGGAGATCACCCCGGAGCGCGAGTACCTGATCGCGATGGACTTCTTCGACGACGCGGCCGAGATCGGTGAGACCGAGATCGACGCGCGCGTGATCGACGAGGGGCTCGCGATGATCCGGCTGATGTGGGACGTCGGGCTCGCCCACAGGGACATCAAGCCGGCCAACCTCATGGTGCAGCGCGGGGATCTGAAGCTGATCGACGTCTTCTTCGTCCAGGTCCGGCCGTCGCCGTGGCGCCAGGCCGTCGACCTCGGGAACATGATGCTGGTGCTTGCGCTGCGCTCGGACGCGCGGTCCGTGTACGACGCCGCGCTCAAGTACTTCACGCCCGATGAGCTCGCCGAGGCGTTCGCGGCGACGAAGGGCGTCGCGAGCCCGACGCAGCTCCGTCAGCAGCTGAAGCAGGACGGGCGCGACCTCCTTGCCGAGTTCCGGACGATGACCCCGGCGCGCCGGCCGATCTCGGTACAGCGCTGGAGCATCCGCCGGGTCGGGCTGATCCTCCTCGCGCTCGTGGTGGTCCTGTTCGCGGGACTGACGGGCATAGGGCTGTTCTTCCCCACCCGCGGGACCGTGACGGCGCCGGTGTGCGGCACCGGGCAGCCGATGAAGCTGATGGCCCAGGCGGTGCCGAGCGCCACGAAGCTCCCGTGCGTCGCGACCTTGCCGGTCGGATGGAGCGTCGGCGCCGCCGAGACCGTCCAGAGCAAGGCGACCTTCTCGGTCGGCGTCGGCGACGGCTCGAGCGAGCCCGTGACCGTGACCCTCACGGAGTCCTGCCCGGCGCCGGTCGAAGGGACCGAGCAGATCCCGATCGGGGGCGGGTGCGTGACCTACACCCCGACCGTCGCCAACCGGGGCGTGCCGTCGTTCGCGCTGGACGGTGGCCTTGGCTTCACGTCTCGCGCCGACGTCATCGCCGCGGTCGAAGCCGACGACGATCAGGTGCTGTGCGGCGCGCTCGTCCCTCCGTGTCCGTAAGGGCCCGAGGACTCGCGCAGCGAACTCACGTTTGATTCCGGGCCGTCCGGTACGTCGCGATCACGACTCCCGTTCCGGTCGTCTTGCTTCCCACGAGCTCCAGATCCGTGGGCAGACCTCCGTCGGCGAAGAGTCGCTGACCCGCGCCCAGAACGAGCGGATGGATCAGGAGCGTGTACGCATCGATCAGGTCGCTGCCCATCAGCGAGCGCACCAGTTCTCCGCTGCCGAGGATCATGATGTCCTCGTCGAGCTTCTCCTTGAGGTCGGCGACCGCGGCGACAGCATCACCCCGGAGGAGCGTCGAGTTCTCCCACGGCAGCGGCTCCTCGAGCGTCCTCGAGACGACGTACTTCTGGGATGCGTTGAGGACGGGCGTGAACGGGTTGTCGGTCCGCTTGGGCCAGACGCTGTAGAAGTCCTCGTAGGTTCGACGCCCGAACAGGAGCGATCCGGGGCCTCCCATCCCCTCCCACATGACGGGGTCCGCGTACGGCGTCGCCCAGCCGCCACGCGAGAACCTGCCGCGGGTGTCCTCGTCCGGTCGGCCCGGCGCTTGCATGACCCCGTCGAGGGACACACTCATGAACACCTGGATGTCGGTCATCTCCTCCCCCCATCGTCCACGTCCCTGAATCACGCTCGGAGCGTACGCGCGGACCGGCGTAGCACCGAATCTCAACGTCGGTACCCCTTCCGACGCGGATAGACCTCGTCGTGGGGGCCCGATCAGTCGGGCAACGGAACCCGCAGGCCCTCGTGACGCCGAGCAGGACCCCTCGCGTGACCGCCGCCGATCCGGCGCGCTTCGGAACGGCGGGTGTTACCGTCCGGCGACGACCGACCTCGAAGGAGCGCCGTGAGGATCGCGATACGAGCTGCCCATCTTCGTCGGATGACGACGCTATCCCTGCTCGCGACGGTGCTCGTCACGGGCACCCTCGCGCATCCGATGCCTGCTTCGGCCGCGGTCTCGAGGCCGCGCGATTGTCGGAACCCTTCGAT
>VAYU01000092.1 GCA_005884925.1 Actinomycetota bacterium
GGCACGGCGTGTTCGCGATGACCCTGCGAGAGATGGAAGAGATCGCGGGACCGTCGCTGGGCAACGATCGCGACGGACTGATCCTCCAGCCGGCCTGTTTCGTCGGAGGTTGGGACGCCTGTCGTCACACGATCTCGAACATGCGCATCGTTCAGCAGCTGATCGCCGGGATGCGGTGGATCTGGCTGGTGTACGGCCATCCCTTCACGGCGTGGCGCGACATCGTGCGGACGAGACGATTCACCTCCTACCCTCGTCCCGGCACGGACGACACACCGACGAAGACCCCGTTCTCGATGTGCCCGGTGAAGCGTCCCGTCACGTATCAGGACGACTTCGGTGAGCCGCGCACAACGGGAGGGTTCCACCCTCACGAGGGCAACGACATCCACGCGCCGCTCGGCCGGCCGATCCGGGCGCCGTTCGCTGGACTGGCCGTGCCGCACAGCGACAACTGGTTGGCCGGTCGCTCC
>VAYU01000055.1 GCA_005884925.1 Actinomycetota bacterium
CCCGAAGCAGCTTGACGGCCTTGTCGTGATCCTCGTGCGCGCCTTCCCGGAGGTAGACCTCGGCGAACATGAAGTCGCGGAGATCGTCCAGCGCCCGAAACGCGGGCGACGACAGGCGGATGTCGGGCTTCCCGTCGCTCTGCTCGACCAGGTCGGTCACGAGGCTGTTGATGCGTGCCGAATGGGTCCGACCCAGGACCTCCAGGGGACCAACCGGCAGCTCGTCGGCTCGCAGGACGCCGGCCCGGATCGCGTCGTCGACGTCGTGGTTCACGTACGCGATGCGGTCGGCGAACCGCACGATCTTGGCCTCCAGCGTGGACGGGGGCGGCATGGACCAGGGATGGTGCAGCATCCCGTCGCGGACCTCCCACGTGAGGTTGAGCCCCCTCCCGTCATCCTCGAGGTGCTCGACGACGCGGAGCGATTGCTCCGAGTGTCGGAACGGGCGGCCGAGGAACGGCGTCAGCGCCTGCTCCCCCAGGTGTCCGAACGGCGTGTGGCCAAGATCGTGCCCGAGCGCGATGGCTTCGGTCAGGTCCTCGTTGAGCCGCAACGCGCGTGCGACCGTGCGAGCGATGTGGCTGACGTCCAGCGTGTGCGTGAGTCGCACCCGGTAGTGGTCGCCCTCGGGCGCGAGGAACACCTGCGTCTTGTGCTTGAGGCGGCGGAACGCCTTGGAGTGGACGATACGGTCGCGGTCGCGCTGGAAGCAGGTGCGGATCGCATCCGGAGGCTCGGGCCGCTCGCGGCCGCGACTCTCGGCTGCCAAGACCGCGTGCGGCGAGAGGGTGTCTCGTTCGATCTGCTCCGTGCGTTCACGGGGGGTCGACACGTGACCATGGTAGCGGCGGGCTCCGACGCGTCCGGTCACGTCCCGAACAGCCGGTAGTAGAGGTAGGCGAACGTCTCGCGCACGTAACCCCTGCCACGCGTCTCCTCACTGGTATCCCCCGACGTCCAGGTGGCGGACGCGTAGGCGGTGAGGCCGAGGTCACTCGCGATGGCCTTGATGCGCGCGTTGTGCCAGGGGTCGGACACGAGGAACGCACTCGTCAGGCCGCGCTCGTGGAGCGCTCCAACGGCCGCCTGCAGGCTGTCGAAGGTGGTGTGCCCGACCGGGAGCGCCAGGATGGCCGACGCAGGCACGCCCTGGCTCACGAGGTAGTCGCGACCGGCCTGCGCTTCGGTCGTGCGGTCGCCCGGTTGGTTGGACCCGACGGTGACGACCAGGCCGGCCCGGTGCTGCTGCCAGAGCACGACCGCATGCTCGAGCCGACCTCGGAACAGCGGCGAGGGTCTGCCGTTGTACTGGGCGGCGCCAAGGACGACGATCGCGTCGGCCCGCTCGACGTCGCTGGCGTCGTCGTGGTGCGCTGCGCGCCACACGACGACGCCCGACGCGCCGATCGCGACGAGCGCGACGGCCAGACCGACTGCGAGGAGGGTGAGGATCGGGTGCCTGCGAACCAGGCGCACCGCTGCAGGCTAACAGGGACCGATCTCACGACCCCGCCTCATCAGTCCACGCACGTCGACGCCACCGCTCCGATCCACCCCTCGCGAGCTCCCGCCGGATCGAGCATCGCTCGCACCGCGCGTTCGGTGGCGTCCCAGACGCCCAAGACGTACCTCCCGTCGTATCGGGACGGGAGCCCGGAGTAACAGGCCGACGGGGACACGACGACGTGCGTGACGGAGCCCGCCCCCAGGGAGCCGACGAGCTCGGCGTACGGCGCGTCCAGTTCGTTCGGATCCTCCGCCGAGCCGAGCACGGCGAGCCACACCTGGCCGGGAGAAGTGGTGCGAGCGGACGTGGCGGGCGGGGTCGGCGATACCTTTGAGCAGGCCGCGAGCATCGCGACCAGGCAGAGGAGCACGACGACCCCGAGCCCGCCGCGACGCCGGATCGCCCGTTCCCCCTCAGACGGAGACAATCCAGCTCCATCCGGTGAACGCCGGCAGGGCCGCTCGGAACCGAGCGAGCTCGGCCTCCGCGTCGGCGCCGGGTGCGATCGGGATGAGCACGGCCCAGACCCCCGGCCGCACGACCGTGGGTTGGGTCCGCGCATCCACGATGCTCGGGGTCGATCCGAACGCGCCGCGGATCGTCGCCGATGCCTCATCCGCCGCGGCGACGCTCGAGAAATCGCCCACCAGGATCGCGTCGCCCGCCGACGCGTCGGGAAGCGACGTCGCATCGATCGGCGAGGTGGCGGAACGGCGCGCTCCCGAACGGACGTCGGGGTCCGTACGGTCGAGCGGGTCCACCATGACGGCGCCGCAGCCGGCATCTTCGAGGCTCCCGTCGGCGCGCTCCCGCCGGATCAGCCAGGCTCCCGTCGCGCCCTCGCGGATGTTCCAGAGCCGGGCGTACCCGTCGAACCCGGCAAGGTACATCTCGCCCGGGAGTACCCGCAGCCGCCGTGCGACGTTCCCGCCGAGCCGCCAGAGCTCGTAGCGCGGCGCGCGATCGACCGACGCGCGACCGCTCATCCGGACGAACTGGATCGATCCGTCCGGGGCGAGGAACGGCGTGCGGACGATCGTCCACCGGTCGGCCCCGCCCGCGAAGTGCGTGACCCGCAGCCATCGGGTCGAACGGAGGTCGTACCGCCAGAGGTTGCTGAGGTACTCGCCCTCAGGCACCGCCGTCGTCGGCGGCGCCGCGGCGGCGACGACGATCGTGCTCGGGGATACGAACAGCGGCGAGAACGTCATCCCTCCGGGGACCGGTCCGGCGATCGGGCGAGGCGCTCGCGCACCGGCTTCCACGAGGCGCAGCCCGGATCGCTCGGCCCAGACCACGTCGCCACCCGCCGACAACGATGGCTGCAACGCCTCGCCGCGCGTCGGGAAGCGCCGGATGCCGCGACCGGTGACGGAGACCACCAGGTCGCCTCCCTTCCGGTCACGGACGTACGCCGTGCCGACGCCCGGTCGCGACGAGACGTGTCGAACGACACCCCGGCCGTGATCCGGCGGAACGACGAGCTCCGTCCCGGCGCGGTCGATCCGCGAGATCATGCCTCCGTCGGCGCCGGCGATGCCGGCGCCGACGGCCAAACCGTGCAGGTCCGACCGGGCCGTGCGTCCGCCGTCGCATCGGGCGACGGCGGACGCCGGCGGCGCGGCCCCGCCGGGCCGCGCCACAACAACCAGCGCTCCGACCGCCACCGCAACCATGAACGTGAACACCTTCTTCATGAGCCCTCCCTCATCAGTAGTCGGTCACGTACTGGAAGTGCATGGGATCGGGCCGCGAGTCCCAGTTGATGCCCCAGAAGAACCCGTGTCCCGGGTAGGCGCCGCGCCAAACGTTCGGGAGGTACCGGCCGTAGTCGTAGCCGTCGGCGCCCTTACCGTTCCAGAACGACTGTCCGAGGGGGTTGCGCGCGGAGTTGGTGTCGATAGCCGCGCCGAAGGCGTGGACCGACCAGTCCGTGGAGCCGCGGATCGTCCGACAGTTGTAGCCACCGACCAGGTAGTCGACCGACCCGTCGTTGTGGTCGTGTGCGACGTGGTTCCGGATGTTGTAGCCGACGTCGCGCGCGATGTACGGGTGGTAGTAGACGTACCCCGCGACGTTGCGCGCCGACTGTGACGGCCACCACGAACGGGAGTTGTTCGCCCGATCGCTGCACGGTTGCCCGAACGTCTGGACCAGCCCGCTGTACCCGGAAGGGCGGGGCGGAACGCCGGCGTCGCTGTGATCGTGGACCCACGGGTCGATCACCACCGCATCCGCGACCGTGGGGCCTGCGACGGCGGCCGCCAGCGTGACGGTCACCGCGAGCCTTCGCGCGAGGATGCCGAGCGCCAAGGGACCTCACCTCCTCTGGGGGAGGAAGCTCCGACCGGGAGGGTCGAGAAGGTTATGCCCTCACGACGCTCGGCGCCGTGACGGCGGTCACGCCTCGATCACGCATCCCGTCACGCGGACGCCGACGCGTACTCGCCGACGGCGGCTTGACCGGCCGCAAGGCGTGCCGTCTCCACCCGGAACGGGGAGCAGCTCACGTAGTCGAGGCCGATCTCGTGGCAGAACGCGACGCTCGCCGGATCGCCGCCGTGCTCGCCGCAGATCCCGATGTGCAGCTCCGCGTTGGCCCCGCGTCCCTCGTCGGATGCGATCCGCATCAACCGCCCGACGCCGGCCACGTCGATCGTCACGAACGGGTTCGCGGGAACGAGCTTCCGCTCCTCGTAGAGCCCGACGAATTTGCCGATGTCGTCACGGCTGAACCCGAACGCCGTCTGAGTCAGGTCGTTCGTGCCGAACGAGAAGAAGTCGGCGGCCCCGGCGATCTCGCTGGCCGTGACCGCGGCGCGCGGCAGCTCGATCATCGTCCCCCACTCGAGGTGCTCGAGCGACACGCTCTCGCGCGCCTGGATCTCGTTCGCCACCGGCTCCAACTCGTCGCGCATCTGCCTGAGCTCCGGAGCCGTTGCGACCAAGGGGATCATGATCTCGACCTTCGGGTCGCCGCCGGCCGCCTTCGCCTCGCAGGCCGCCTCGACGATCGCGCGCACCTGCATCGCGTAGAGCCCGGGCTTGAGGATGCCGAGCCGGACACCGCGCAGCCCGAGCATCGGGTTGGTCTCGTGCAGCTGACGGACCTTGGCGAGCTCGCGCTCCTTCTCGGTGACGTCGTCGCCACGCTCCTCCCCGAGCGCCACCTCAACGGAAAGCGTGGCGAGATCCGGCAGGAACTCGTGCAGGGGCGGGTCGAGCAGCCGGACGGTGACCGGGAGCCCGTCCATGGCTTCGAAGATGCCGATGAAGTCACCCTTCTGCAGGGGAAGGAGACGTCCGTACGCGGCCTCCTCTTCGGCCTCGGTCTCGGCGAAGATCATCTGGCGCACGGCGTCGACGCGTTCCTCACCGAGGAACATGTGCTCGGTGCGGCACAGACCGATGCCCTCCGCGCCGCGGGCGCGTGCGTTCGCGGACTGGTCGGGCGTGTCCGCGTTGGCGCGCACCCGGAGACGCCGCCGATCGTCGGCGATCGTCATGAGCCGCTCGAACGCCTTCCAGATCCTCTCCTCGCGCGCTTGTGCGTCGCCGGCACGAGCCTTCTCGAGCACCGACTCTTCGAGCGGCAGCTCGCCCACGAAGACGTTGCCGGTGAACCCGTCGATCGTGATGGTGTCGCCTTCCTTCACCGTCGTCCCGTTCGCGCTGAACGAACGCGATCCGAGGTCGATCTTGATCTGGTCGGCGCCGCAGACCGCGGGGATGCCCTCGCCACGCGCAACCACGGCCGCGTGCGAGTTCGTGCCGCCGGCCGATGTCAGGATCCCTTGCGACGCGATCATCCCGTGGTAGTCGTCCGGCGTCGTCTCGCGGCGCACCAGGATCACCTTGTCGCCGTTCTCCTTGGCGCGCGCCTCGGCGTCGTCCGCCGAGAACACGACCGCCCCGGTCGCCGCGCCCGGGGACGCGTTCAGTCCTCGCGCGATCGGTGCGGCGCCGTCGGCCTTCACCCGCCGCTTGAACAGCTCCTCCAACCGATCTGCGTTCACGCGCAGCAGGGCCGTGTCCTCGTCGATCAGCTTCTCCCCCAGCATGTCGTACGCCATCACCCACTCGGCGAGGGCGGTCCGCTTCCCGATCCGTGTCTGGAGGATCCAGAGCTTCCCCTTCTCGATCGTGAACTCGATGTCGCACATATCGCGATAGTGGCTCTCGAGCGTGTCCATGACCTGGATCAGGCGACCGTAGGACGTCGGATCGAGCTGCTCGAGCTCGCGCAGCGGCAGGGTGTTGCGGATGCCGGCCACGACATCCTCTCCTTGGGCGTTCGGCAGGTAGTCGCCGTAGGGGACCTTCTCCCCCGTCGAGGGGTCGCGCGTGAACGCGACACCGGTGCCCGAGTCGTCGCCGCGGTTGCCGAACACCATCGCCACGACGTTCACGGCCGTTCCGAGGTCGTCGGCGATCTTGTTCTGCCGCCGGTAATCGCGAGCGCGCTTGCCGTTCCAGCTCCGGAAGACGGCCACGATCGACAGCTCGAGCTGGCGCCGAGGGTTCTGCGGGAACGTCTCGCCCGTGTGCTCCTGGTAGATCTGGAGGAACCGGTCGATCAGCGCGGACAGATCCTCGGCATCGAGGTCCGTATCCTGCGTCTTCGGGCCCTTCGCATGCTTCGCTTCGTCGAGCGCCTCCTCGAAGGCTTCGCCTGGCACATCCATCACGATCTTCCCGAACATCTGGATGAACCGCCGGTAGGCGTCGCGCGCGAAACGGACGTCGTCACCGGACTGCTGCGCGAGGCCCATCACCGACTCGTCGTTCAGCCCGAGGTTGAGGACGGTGTCCATCATCCCGGGCATCGAGAACTTCGCGCCGGAACGAACGCTCACGAGGAGCGGATCGGTGGGATCTCCGAGCTTCTTCCCCATCGAGTCCTCCAGGGCGCGCAGATGGTCGTCGACCTCGTCCATGAGCCCGGGTGGGAAGCCGCCGGCGTCCAGGTACTCGAGGCACCCCTCGGTCGTGATCGTGAACCCTGGAGGGACCGGGAGCCCCATGTTCGTCATCTCGGCGAGGTTGGCGCCCTTGCCGCCGAGGAGTCCCTTCATGTCCTTGTTGCCTTCGGAGAAGTCGTAGACGTACTTGGTCACAGCGTGCCTCCGGCGAGGGTCGTTCGGAACGGAAGCGCCAGTCTACGGCGACGCATCATGCCCGGCTCCGCACGACGCATAATCCGCTCCGATGGACATCGCCGGGTTCCTCGCCGCGTACCCCCCGTTCGACGGCCTCGACGGAGACCAGCTGAACCGGATCGCGTCCGCCGCGCAGGTGGAGTTCTTCCCGGCCGGCACCACCATCCTCGAGCGGTCGGGCGAGCCCGCGAGATACCTGTACGTCGTGCGCAAGGGAGCGGTCGAGATCCTCGATCAGGGGCGGCTGATCGATCTCATCGGGGAGGGGGAAACCTTCGGCGAGCTCTCGCTCGTCTCGGGGCAAGGACCGGTGGCGAGCGTCCGGACGGCCGAAGACACGCTCTGCTATCTGATCCCGCGGGACCTCGCGCAGGAGCTCCTCCAGGGCGCCGGCGGCGCTCGGTTCCTCGCCTCGGTCGCGCGCCGGCGTCTCGAGTCGAAGGGTTCCCCGACCGAGATGCCGGACATGCTCGCCCGGGTCGGGGCGCAGGTGCGGCGCCCCCCGGTTACGGCGCTTCCGGACGCGACGGTGGCCCAGGTCGCGTCGCTGATGACCGAACAGCGCGTGTCCTCGCTCCTCATCCCGCTGGGGGACGACTGGGGGATCGTCACCGACCGCGACCTCCGCTCGCGGGTGCTCGCGGCCGGGCGCACGGCCGAGACTCCCGTGACCGAGGTCATGACGAGCCCGATCTCCACGGTGCCGGCCGAGACGCGGGTCGGAGAGGTGCTCCTCGGGATGCTCGAACGAGGGATCCACCATCTCCCGGTGACCGACGGCACCGGCCAGGTGATCGGCATGGTCACCGATACGGACCTGCTGGGTCTGGCTCGGCAGTCCCCGTTCGCCCTCAAGAGCGCGATCGAGCGCGCGCCGGACCAGGGCGCCGTCGTCGCGGCCGCGCGCGACCTCCCCGAGGCGGTCGCCGCGCTCGTCGAGACCAGCGTCGATCCTGTCGACATCGGGCACGTGATCGCGGTGACGATCGACGCCCTCACGCGGCGTCTCCTGGAGCTGGGCATCGCTCGGCTGGGCGAGCCGCCGGTCCCATGGGCATGGCTCGCGTTGGGGAGCGAAGCGCGTCGAGAGCAAGCGATGTTCACCGATCAGGATCACGCGCTGGCGCTGGAGCCGGGCGAGCGCGCGGATGAGGACATCGACCCGTACTTCGCGGAGCTCGCACGATCGGTCACGGACGGGCTCGAGGAGGCGGGCATCCATCGGTGCCACGGGAACGCGATGGCCGAGCATCCCTCGCTCCGACGCTCGGTCGACGGCTGGGCGGAGGCGTTCCGGGGGTGGATGCAGGATCCGGGTGCGGAGGGCAGCATCCTCTCGTCGATCGTCTTCGACTATCGCCAGATCGCCGGGCCGCTCGAGGCGGAGCCCGCGCTCGACGAGGTCGTGCGGAGCGCCCCGCGCACGTACCCGATGTTCGTCCGACACCTCTCCCGACGGGCTCTCGACCTGAAGCCCCCGACCGGGTTCTTCCGGGACCTGGTGGTGGAGGCGAAGGGCGAACACGCGGGGAGGCTCGACATCAAGCACGGCGGCATCACGATCGCGACCAACCTCGCCCGGGCCTACGACATCCGTACCGGGCGCAGCGACAAGGGCACCTTGGAGCGGCTGCGCGCGGTGTGTGACGCCGGACAGATCTCCGAAGAGTCTCGAGAGGGGCTCGAGGAGACGTTCCGTCTCCTCTGGGCGATCCGGCTGGAGCACCAGGTCGCACAACATCGCGCCGGCGTCGCGGCCGATGACTTCGTCGACCCTCAGGAGCTGGGGCCGGTCCGACGCCGCGCACTCAAGGAGGCCTTCCGGATCCTCGCGGCCGAACAGCGAGCGCTCCACCTCCAGCTGGGCATGGGATGACCCCGGATCGCCCCCGCGCTCCGAGGCGTCGATCGCGCCGCGCCCGTTGGCGCGCCGCCGAGCTGGTGGCGTTGGACTTCGAGACCACGGGCCTGGATCTGGACCGGGACGAGGTCATCTCGTTCGGTCTGGTCCCCATCCGCGAGGGCCGGGTCGATCTCTCGGGTCAGGTGTACGAGGAGGTGGCGCCCGGCGTGGACCCCAGTCACAGCTCGATCCGGATCCATCACCTCCGTGCACAGGACCTCGCGACCGCGCCCGCGATGCGCGAGGTGACCGATGCTCTCCGCCACGCACTCGACGGTCGGTTCATCTTGGCGTGGGCGGCGGGCGTGGAGATCGCTTTCCTGCGGAAGGTGTTCGGCGGCGGGAGACGAGCGTGGCGCAGACGCACGATCGACGTGCGGACGCTGATCATGGCGGTCGAGCGACCGCAGAACGAAGGAAGCCCCGGCGGCCCCGGGTACTACGCGCTCACCGCGGCGGCCACGCGGTTCGGGGTGCCTATCGAGCAGGCGCACCATGCGCTCGACGATGCGTTCATGACGGCGGAGCTGTTCCTGGTGGCCGCCAACGCCCTGGAGGCCCGCGGGAGCGGCTCGATCCGCCATCTCCTCCGGATCACCGCCCGAGGGTAGCCGCAGTCAGCATCATGTTCGGCGGCGCCGCAGGAACCTGACCATGAGGACCAGGCCCGCCGCGAGCACCGGTCGGAGCTGAGCCTCCATCGTGCTCCATGAACAGCCGGGCGGCCAAGAGCGCTTACGTCTGACTCGGGTTCCCCAGCTCGTGCCAGATGCGGGTCTCCCACTCGAGGCCTTCGGTGCCGGCGTCTCGGTTGAAGTCGTCACCGAACCGATCCGTCGCGGCCATCATGACGTCGTGGGACTCCCATTCCGACATCGTGCAGACCTCTTCCGGGTCCGACTCGGCCACGTAGGCGCGGTTGTTGCGACCACCGAGCTCCTCCATCACCGGTCGGTACTTCTCCATCGCCGCTTTGAACCGCTCGACGTCGGGAACACGGACGCGGAACTGAACCAGAACCATGCGTCACCTCCTGGGTGGATGCGCGATCTTCCTACTATCCGATACTCCCGAGCGGAGCCGGTGTACGCTGCGTTGCAGGCTTCGACGGAAGGAACCGGCCATGGCTCACGCGAAGGACAAGGGCGCTTCGAAGAACGTCAAGAAGAAGGCCCAGAAGAGCGTCAAGGAGAAGCGCGCCGAGAAGAAGCTGAAGAAGGACGCGCGGGAGCGAACGCTCGGCGAATGACGTCCGTTCAGCCGCGCTGCTCCGCCAGCATGCGCAGGAACGCCGTGGCGATGTCTGGGCGGATCCCTTCCGGGACCGCCATGTAGTGCCCATCGACGATGTCGGTCACCGAATCCCACGCAGCCAGCAACGTCTCCGGACCGCTGGCGAACCGTGTCGAGAGTCCCGCCAGCACCACGACGTTCGGGTTGGCCGCCTTCGCCTGCGCCGCCTCGTTCTCGACGAAGGACCGGTAGGCCACCGGATCTGCCTCCAGCAACTGCCCCTGGATCTCGACGACGTCCGAGAGCCGGGCGGCCGCCGCCTCGATGCCACAGCGGAGGAACGCGGCCTCCATCGTCTCGGTCGCCGATCGTGTGCAATGGGCGTTCGGAACGTCCACCAGGCTGGGGTTCGGCGTGATGATGACCCCGTAGCCGGCCGAACGCGCGGCGGCGGCGAAGTCCCTCATCGCGGCCACCGGGTGCCGCTGCTGGGCCAACGGGGTCGAGGGCCAGCCTTCCGGGTCATACATCACGAACCGGACGTCGGGTCTGATGGCGCCCGCTGCGAGGTCTCGTTCGAACCGGGCCTCGTCGGCCCACGAGAGGGCGGCGGTGGCCGCCTCGAGTCCTCCGCCGAGCACGTACGAACCGCGTCGGTCGAAGTACAGCGCGGCGATCGCCGGATCGATCGCGCGGAGTCGTTCGACCGTGGTCGGCGTCGCCATCCATCGTTGATGGAGTGGAGGTGCATCCGGGAGCCGATCGTGGAACACCGTCGGGACGACGGCCACGCCGACGAGCGCCGCGAGCAACGGAGCGAACACCCATGCAGCAGCCGAGCCGATCGACCGTGCTCGTTCACTGGATGGCCTCTGCATGGGGAGCTAACCCTACTCCTAGGTTTCGGCCTGAGGGAACCCAACCTGAGGGTCCTCTTTACGGTCCCATTCACTGGCCCGGAGCGGAACCCGGGCGCCAGAACACGCTCGCCGCTGCCGCGACGATCGCCCCCGCGGACAGCCCGGTGGACAGCCACAGGAGCCGGGTCGAAGCCAGGAATCCGCGCGCAGAGACGGCCAACGTGAAGCCCGCGGCCACCATCAAGAGGAAGCCGACGATGTAGAGCCCGTGCCGGGCGTTCCGTGCCGGCCAACTCACAGGCGTTCCCGGAGATGCTCCACCAACGACGCCACCGGGATCCGCTCCTGCGCCATCGAATCGCGGTCGCGAACGGTCGCCGCACGATCGTCGAGCGTGTCGAAGTCGACCGTCACGCAGAAAGGCGTTCCGACCTCGTCCTGGCGGCGATACCGACGTCCGATCGACCCGGCGTCGTCGTAGTCGCACATCCAATGGGGCTTGAGGAGGTCGAACACCTCCTTCGCCGCCGGGACGAGCCGATCGTTCCGTGAGAGCGGGAGCACCGCGGCCTTGATCGGGGCGAGGTCCGTGTGCAGCGCCAGCAGCGTCCGCTTCTCGGTGCCGCCCTTCGCGGTCGGCGCCTCCTCGACCCGATAGGCGTCGATCAGGAACGCGAGGATCGCGCGGTCGACGCCGACGGCCGGCTCGATCACGTACGGGTGGTACCGCTCCTCGGTCTCCGGGTCGAAGTAGGTGAGGTCCTCGCCCGAATGCCGTTCGTGCGCCTTGAGGTCGAAGTCGGTCCGGTTCGCGATCCCCTCCAGCTCCCCCCAATCCGTGAACGGGAAGCGATATTCGATGTCGACCGTCCGCTTCGAGTAGTGCGAGAGCTCGTCGGCATCGTGATCACGCAACCGGAGGTTGTCCGGACGGACCCCGAGCTCGGTGAACCACCGGAGCCGCTCCTGGATCCAGTACTCATGCCACTCCTCGTCCGTCCCCGGCTTGACGAAGTACTCCATCTCCATCTGCTCGAACTCGCGCATGCGGAAGATGAAGTTCCCCGGCGTGATCTCGTTCCGGAAGGCCTTCCCGATCTGCGCGATCCCGAACGGGACCTTGCGCCGCGCCGTCTGTTGGACGGTCGCGAAGTCCACGAACATCCCCTGCGCGGTCTCGGGTCGCAGGTAGACGTCCTCGGCTCCGTCTTCCACGGGACCCATGTGCGTCCGGAACATCAGGTTGAAGTTCCGGGCGTCGGTGAACGTGTGGTTGCCGCAGTTGGGGCAGGTCTTCGGATCGCCCTCCAAGTCGTCGGCCCGGAACCGTTGGTGGCAGTTCCGGCATTCGACGAGGGGGTCGGTGAAGACCTCGAGGTGCCCGCTCGCCTCCCATACCTTCGGAGACATGATGATCGCCGCGTCCAGCCCGACGACGTCGTCGCGCAGCTGCACCATCGCGCGCCACCACGCGTCCTTGACGTTGCGCTTCAGTTCGACCCCGAGCGGCCCGTAATCCCACGACGAACGCAACCCTCCGTAGATCTCGGATGAGGGGAAGACGATCCCGCGTCGTTTCGCGAGCGAGGTGATCTGTTCCATCAGGTCGGGCATGACCTGAACTCCCTTCCCAGCCGCTGGGCGCGGCCGCTGGCGTGGGGGGAATGGTAGCGAGCGTGCATAGCTCGTCGGGCTCCCGTCACGGAACCTTCACGCCGGCGGGGTTGCGGCGTCCCGTCGCGGCCGGTACCGTGTGCCGCGCGCCCAACGGGAGATCCCGTGGGCCTTCGTTTTTTGGACGGAGGGAGAAGGGGAGGCAATACAGGAGGACAGGTCCACCATCTCACCTACAGGAGAAAGGACGATCTCATGTCTCTTGTGAGCATCTCCCCATACCTGGCGGAACTACCGTCTGGCGGTCCGGAGACCGCCACGTCAGGATCCATCCCCCCGAGGAGTCCTGAGGCTTCTCTTCAGATCTTCGCAACCCTTTCGGCACCCGAGCGAACAGCCGGCGGCCCTTGTCGAGGAGACCCCTGGTCGTAGACCTAGGCCATCCGCACGCGGGGCCGCAGCGTGACCGATACGCAATCACCCTGTCTGTCTGGACAGTTCGGTCAAGTTTGCGCGCCCGCAGACCGAAGCCTCTAGCAAACCAGAGGCGAGGGGGTTAGCACATGATCCAGGAGCGTGAGGGCCGGCGGCACCGCGGGCTCAAGGTCTTCGTTCTTCTTTGCGCGTTGATGGTTATCGCGCTACCGGCGATGGCCGCTAAGGGCGGCGGCAAGGGGCACGGCGGTTCCGGCGGCTCCACAGGTGGCAGCGGCACCATCAGCCTCAAGATGGTCACCGATGCGAACGGCAACGGCACCCCGAACTATGGCGATCAAGTGACGTACAACATCTCGACCACGGCCACTGAGCCACGGGTCGAGCTGCTTTGTTACCAGAACAGGGTCATGGTGCTCGATGCGGTTACCGGCTTCTACGCGAGCTATCCGTGGCCGTGGACTCAGGTGATGACGCTGTCGTCGCAGTCATGGACGAGCGGAGCGGCCGAATGTACGGCTACCCTCTTCTCATGGGATGGGTGGACCCGGACGACGCTCGCTCCCCCTTTGAGTTTCCACGTGGATCCGTGACTTCCGATAGAGCCAACCGGATCAGATCAGAAGAGAGGCCCCGGCTTCCGCCGGGGCCTCTCTCATCCTGAGCCTCCCCCCAGTGATCAGGGAACGGTGATCGACCCGTCATTGCCCGCGTAGGTGACTTGAGTGCTCTCGGTGCAAGCACTCTCGCTGTCATCCTGCAGCGGGTTCGTCGAGTCGTACAGGACGCGCCAGTAGACCGTCGTACTACTGGTGATCGCAACGGTGGTGTTGTTCGTGGTTGCGAACTGTGGCGACGCACCGGCGATCGCGTGCAGGCTGCCCAGCTCCTCGTAGAGCAGGCCGGTTGCGGCAGTCCCGCCGTCGGCCGTGCAGTGGGCGAGGGTGTCGTACAACCTGAACCTGACACTCCCGGCAAGGTTTCCACCGGTCGATGCAGCGATCTTCGCCTTGTCCTGCGGGTAGACGAACTGCCTGGTGGTAGTTGTCGTCGGGCTCGTCACCGTGAAGCATTCAGTGCTTGAATCCGTGAAGCTAATCGGCGGATCGAACGGCCCGTAATTCGAGTCGCCGGGCCATTCCGCTCGGAAGCAGTAGCGTCCCGACGCCAATGGACCGTTGTTGCCCGTCTTGGCGATATCGTTGACGGTTGGCGAATCGGCAACCGCGATCCCATCGGTCGTTGTTCCGCCGGCCTGGTTGGCCAACGTCCCCGTGCCGACGTTGTTCCCGCCCGTGGAGCAATCCCCGGACGCGATCGGACCGCACAGCAAGAACGTGACGGTTCCGGTCGGATCTGGCCGATTCCCGGTACCCGAGATCGTGATCGTTGCGGTGTCGTGTACCGGCGTGCCGGACGTAACGGAACCGTTCGTCGACGCCTGCGTGGTCATGCTCGGGACACAGTTGCCGAAGTTGCCGAGGACGAAGTCCTTGAGCACCGCGTCCGGAGTCGCCGAGGACCGCGTCTCGACCGAGAAGCTCGAG
>VAYU01000096.1 GCA_005884925.1 Actinomycetota bacterium
ACCTTAGGATCCGGTGGCCGAGAGGCCGTGGGAGTTCGAGTCTCCCCTCTCGCACAACTCTGAGTGTGCCGTGATTCAGGTACTGCGCATCCCGACAGCGTCGGTCAATCGATCGAGCGATCGCTCGTCGTGGGGCAGCAACTGGATGATCAGATGGCCGGTCCCCATCGACTCGTGCGCGTCGATCGCGTGCGCCAACTCTTCGATAGGTCCAGCAAACTCTCGCTCATCATCGGACGCGGCACGACTAGGATCGCGAACGTTCATCCCTACTGTCCTCGTGACGGACGATGGATCTCGGCCTTCGGCTTCGACCGCGTCGGTGAACGTGTCCGTCAGCTGGCGCAGTTCCTCATCCGGTGCACCGAACCAGGCCGTGTTCCATGCGTCTGCATACCGGGCCGCGAGCCGAAGCATCCTCGGACGGTCCCCTGCGACCAGGACCGGGATCCGTCTGCCAGGACTGGGAGCCAGCTCCGCGTCGCGGATCTCGTAGTACCGCCCCTGGAACGACACACGGGTGCCGCGGAGCAGTGGCCCTATGATCTGGAGCGCCTCCTCGAAGCGGTCGACGCGATGGTCGATCGGGTAGCCGAACGCCTGGTACTCCTCGTCGTGCCAGCCCGCCCCGAGACCGAGGATCAGACGTTCGCCGCTCACGTCGTCCGCCGTGACGGCCATCTTGGCCACCAGCCCGGGGTTCCGGAAGCTGGTACATAGGGCGAGCGTGCCGATCTCGACCCGCTGCGTCACCGCCGCAACCGCGGAGACGATGGTCCAAGCCTCTTGCATCGCCTGCGTCCATGGACGCGATCGATCGAAGAAGTGGTCGAACATCCACACAGAATCGAGGCCGTGGGACTCAGCAGCCTGAGCGAACGAATGTACGGTCCGCCAGTCCGGTGTGCCGCCGTGTTCATCGACCTGAGCCGCCGGGAGGATCACACCGATCTTCACGCGCGAATCCTAGGACCGCGACGACTCACGCGCGAAGCGAGACTGCCCGACGGCTGGAACCTTGCTCTCTTGAGGTCGTGCTTGCTCACGGTTCGCTCACGACAGGACGACACGGGCGGACACAGAACGACACCGGATGACCCGGAACGACACGTAGAACCGGGATCCGCGCGTCGCGCGAGCTACCTTAGGATCCGGTGGCCGAGAGGCCGTGGGAGTTCGAGTCTCCCCTCTCGCACCCCTTCTGACCTGGGGTGTCTTGCTTTGGCTTGCCCGGCGCAAGAGCGTCGATGATGCCTTCTTGCTCACGCTTGCTCACACAAACCGGGGAAGGCCTGCCCGGCTCGTGCGTGGTCGGTCGGACCAACCATCGCTAGAGATACTCGTCCAGTTCCGACAGCCGGCGTCCCCGTGGGCAGTAACACGTCGGCATCTCGCATCTCAACTCAAGGAGCTGCCCGTGCTCGGCCATCTTGCGGAGCACCCCGCCGACCCCGAGATCAACAAGCCGCTGCGCGAGGCTGGTGTTCATCACTGGCTCACTGGCAGCCATATCCCCTCCTCCACTCAGACTCGGCAGACAGGAATCGGTCGATCTCGTCCATCAGCCGTCCACGCCGAGAACGGCGGCCACGTACTTGAGCTTCTCGGGGTTGGCGATGCCGTGGAGCCGGGTGATGACGCCGCCGCTCGTCTCGAGCGCGATCACGCTGAACAGCCGGCCACTACGGGAGACGAGGACGCCCGGTTCGCCGTTGACGGGCAGAGGCGAGAGCGTGACGCGGTAGTTGTGCACGAACCGTAGGAACTGAGTCGCCACCCGGTCTCGCCCGACGAGCGGCTCGAGCGGGGCCCCGAAGAGACCAGCGCTGTCGGTCCATCCCACCACGTTCGGGTCGAGCACTTCCATCAGGGCGTCCATGTCGCCGACGGTGGCGGCGGCGATGAACCTATCGGCGATCCGACCGAGCTCGTTCGGATCGACATCGAACCTGGCAGGACCGGTCTCGTCCTCGATCCGCCTCCGGGCTCGGCTCGCGAGCTGCCGGCACGCCTCGACCGAGCGACCCACGATCTTCGCGACGTCGTCGAACGAGAAACCGAACACGTCGTGCAAGACGAACGTGGCGCGTTCGGCGGGGGTGAGCCGCTCAAGCACAACCAACAAGGCCATCCGGACGCTGGCGTCGAGCGTGATCCGATCGGAGGGATCGTCCGTCTCGCCCTCGATCACGGGTTCCGGGAGCCACGGTCCGACGTAGGACTCTCGTCTCGACCGGGCCGATCGCAGTTGGTCGAGGCAGAGCCGGGTCGCCACCACCACCAGCCATCCGCGGACGTCCTGGATCTGATCGGCGTCCTGCTTCAGGAGGCGGGCGAACGTCTCCTGCACGACGTCCTCGGCGTCGCTTATGCTCCCCAGCATCCGGTACGCCACGTCGAGCACGTACCGTCGGTGCTCGCGCCACGCGTCGGCGAACGCGGCGTCATCTTGCTTCATCGTTTCCTCATTGCTGATGGCTCTACCCTCCTGTTTTGAGGTCTTCCCCGGGGAACGCTTTCCTTGCTTGTCCCTGGAGGACTGACGTGAGACGGCGTCCCCGAGGAACGGCCTCGGAGGTCCGACGTCCACAAGGGTGTCGTCCCACGAGGACTGGTCCATCAGCACGGCACAGCCCCAAGGCGGTCGACGCGTTGGTGGCGAGGGTCGCGGAGCTCGAGCCCGACCCAGGTGAGGTCCGCGTCGTGATCGAGACCCGCCACGGCTTGCTCGTCGAGCGTCTCGTCGATGCGGGCTACGTGGTCGTGCCGGTCAACCCGGATCTCGTCGCACGCCGGCGCGGCCCGGCCAAGAAGAAGGACGACGCCGAGGACGCCCGCATCGCATGCCTGATCGCGCTCGATCGACACGAACGCCTGCGCCCGCTCATCCCACACGGGGAGATCGCCGGCGAGCTGCGCGCGATCGCGCGCGACGACGAGCGCGCCGCCCGGGACGAGCGGCGGCTCGCCAACCGGCTTCGCCAGGACCTGATCTCGACCTTCCCCGCAGCGGTTCAGATCGGCGGCGAGGACCTCGGAGCGCCGACGTTCCTGCGCCTGCTGGAGCGATGGCCGACCGCGAACGCCCTGGCAGGAGTATCCAGGGCGGAGCTCGTCGCGTTCGCCCGCTCGTGCCGGCACGCACGGCCGGAGCGCTTCGCCGACAAGGTCGAGGCCTCGCTCGTCGCGGAGCACTTCAGGCCCAAGGACTACCTGGTGCGGGCCAAGGCAGACGCCATCCGCCTGGCCGCGACCCAGCTGGTGTTGATCGGTCAGCAGCGAGGGACCTGGGAGCAACGCATGGGCGAGCTCCTGCTCGGTGCGCCGCGGCAAGGGCGAGATCACCAACCCAAAGGAGACGGGTTGGGCAAGGGCTTTCCTGGCGGCGAGATCTACCTGAGCTTTCCGGGCCTCGGTGACCGCCTCGCCGCCAGGATCGCCGGTGAGATCGGCGACCATCCTGAACAGTTCGACACGCCGAACTCGCTGCAATGCTACGCGGGCAAGGCTCCGGTCACGCGCCGCTCGGGCAAGTCCGAGCTCGTCGTGGCGTGCCGGCTCGCGCACAACCGCTACCTCGGCGGGGCTGTGCAGCAGTGGGCGTTCTGCTCGCTCCTGCGCTCCGGGTGGGCTCGTGAGTTCTACGACTTGCAGCGCGCAAGGGGCAAGGGGCACCATGCCGCGCTCCGGGCCCTCGGCAATCGCTGGCTCGAGATCCTGTGGCACTGCCTGCACAAGGGTGTCCTCTACGAGGAAGCTATCCATGTCGCCAACCGGGACCGCGCGCTCGGAAGGACGACC
>VAYU01000056.1 GCA_005884925.1 Actinomycetota bacterium
GCGATCGAGCTCACGCATCTCGCGACGCTCTACCACGACGACGTGATCGACGAATCCGCCGACCGGCGCGGCGTCCCCTCGGCCAACGCCCGGTGGGACAACACCGTCGCGATCCTGACCGGCGACTACCTGTTCGCGCTCGCGTCGGAGATGTCGGCCGACCTGGGGCCGGACGTCTGTCGGCTGCTCGCGCGGACGATCACCGTCCTGTGCGACGGGCAGATCCGCGAGGTCGACGCCGCCGGCCGGCTCGACCAGGACGAGGACGGGTACCTCGAGGTGATCCGGCGCAAGACCGGCTCGCTGATCGCCACCTCCTGCCGTCTCGGAGGCACGCTGTCCGATGCCGCCCCCGAGCACGTGGAGACGCTCGAGGCGTTCGGCGAGTCGCTGGGCCTGGCCTTCCAGCTCTCCGACGACCTCATGGACATCACGTCCACCCAGCTAGAGCTCGGGAAGGAGCCCGGCACCGACATGAAGGAGGGCGTCTACACCCTCGCCGTGCTGCATGCGCTCCACCGAGGGCCGGACCGCGAGGAGCTTCGCCGGCTGTTGGCGCAGGGCGCGCCCGACGGCGAACGGCTCGACCGAGCGCTGCAGATCGTCCGACGTGAGGGATCGGTCAGCCATGCGCGCGGCGCCGTCGGGGACGAGGTTCGTCGCGCCGTCGGCCTGGCCAAGCAGCTCCCCGACGGCGCCGCGCGCCATGCCTTGGTGCAGCTCACCCGGTTCCTCGCGATCCGTTGCGGCGCCGACCCCGGTGAGGACGATGCATAGGTCGCGACGCAGCCGGTCGGCGCGAAAGCCGCTGCTAGGATACGGCAGCCTTCGAAGGGGCTCGTGCACAGCGTGACCTACTACGGTTCCTACGGTGTCGTGTTGGCGGTGGTGCTCGCAGGAGCGCTGCTGGTCATCGTGGCGTTCGGTGCCGCACGGCTGATCGCGCCGCGACGGCCGAACGTCGGCGGAAAGCGGACGACCTACGAGTGCGGGATCGACCCTGTCGGCGAAGGGTGGTCCCAGAGCCAGGTCCGCTACTACGTCTACGGCTTCCTCTTCGTGATCTTCGACGTCGAGTCGGTCTTCCTGTTCCCGTGGGCGCGCGTGTTCCAGACGCTCGGCTATCAAGCCGTCGTGTCCATGGCGATCTTCATCGGGATCCTCGCGGTGGGGTTGCTGTACGCATGGCGCAAGGGGGTCCTCACGTGGGTGTGATCACCGAGAAGACGCCGATCGCCAAGATCAAGCCGGTGCGGTTCCTGCTGAACTGGGGGCGCCGATACTCCCTGTGGGTCTTCAACTTCGGCCTCGCGTGCTGCTCGATCGAGTTCATCGCCGCCTCCACGGCGAAGAACGACTTCATCCGGCTTGGGGTGATCCCCTTCGCGCACGGTCCTCGCCAGGCGGACCTGCTCGTCGTGGCGGGCACGCTGACCGACAAGATGGCGCCGGTGATCAAGCGTCTGTACGACCAGATGCCCGATCCGAAGTACGTGATCTCGTTCGGTTCGTGCTCCAACTGCGGGGGGCCGTACTGGGATAGCTACTCCGTGACCAAGGGCGTGGACCAGATCATCCCCGTCGACGTCTTCGTGCCCGGCTGCCCTCCTCGGCCGGAGGCGCTGCTGCACGGCATCGTCCGGCTCCAGGAGAAGATCCGCGACGAGGACATCCAGGAGAAGTTCCGCAGTGGGACGACCGCTGTCGGCTGAGGAGATCGGGTCGCGCCTGCGGGCGAGGTTCGGTGATGACGTCGAGATCGCCGACACCTTCGGTCAGGTCGCTGCCACGGTCACGGTGGACCGGTACCACGATCTGGTCCGGTTCCTCCGCGACGAGCCGGAGCTGGCGTGCGACTTCTGCGATTTCACCGGTGGCGTCGACCTCGGGCCGGACGAGGGGTTCGAGGTCGTTACCCAGGTGACCTCGACGGAGCACCACCACGACGTCCGGGTGAAGGTGCGGCTCCCGTTCGTCGAACCGGCGTGCCCCACGATCAGCGATCTGTTCCCCACCTGCGACTGGCACGAGCGCGAGACGATGGAGATGTTCGGGATCCGGTTCGACGGCCATCCGCATCCGGTCCGGCTGCTCCTCGCCGAGCCGTTCGAGGGGTTCCCGCTCCGGAAGGATTTCCCCTTGATGTCCCGCGAGGTCAAGCCATGGCCGGGGGTCCCGGAGGGCGAGGAAGTCGAGGACGACGAGTGATCGGCGACACCTCCATCTTCGACACCTCGGTCGGCGGGTACTGGATCCCCCTCGTCATGAAGGCCGTCGCGGTCCTGGCGGTGTTCCTCGTCGTGCCGCTCGCCGTCGGGTACATGGAGCACAAGGTGCTGGCGCACATGCAGGCGCGCCTGGGGCCGATGGAGGCCGGCGCGTTCCATGGGTGGGCCCAGCTGGTCGCCGACGGCGTCAAGTTCATCCAGAAGGAAGACGTCGTTCCCGCGGCCGCCGATGCCGGTGTCTTCTCGCTGGCGCCGGCCGTCGTGCTGATCCCGTACATCGTCACGCTCGTCGCGATCCCCTTCGGGCCTCGCCTCTACGCGCTCGACCTCGACGTCGGCGTCTTCTTCGTCCTGGCGATGTCGAGCGTCGGGGTGATCGGCGTCCTGATGGCGGGCTGGGCATCCGCGAACAAGTTCTCCCTGATCGGGGCGCTCCGCGCGGCGGCGCAGCTGATCGCCTACGAGCTGCCCCTGGTGCTCGTCTCGGCCGCGGTCGTGATGCAGGCAGGGTCGATGTCGCTGCTGCAGATCACCCAAGCGCAGTCGCACTACTGGAACATCGTCTACCCGTGGCAGCTGGTGGGCTTCGTGATCTTCATGATGGCGGCGGTGGCCGAGCTCACGCGTCCCCCGTTCGACATGCCGGTCGCCGACTCGGAGATCATCTTCGGCGCGTACACCGAATACACGGGGTTGAAGTTCGCGTTCTTCCTGCTGTCCGAGTACGGCGGCATCGTCGTGATGTCCGCGGTCGCTGCGGTCCTGTACCTCGGTGGCTACCAGCCGATCGGTGGCCTGTCGATCATCCCCGGGTTCCTGTGGATGTTCGGCAAGATCTTCGCGCTGTCCTTCATCATCATCTGGCTGCGTGCGACGTTCCCCCGGCTCCGCGAGGATCAGCTCCAGCGGTTCGCGTGGATTGGGCTGACCCCGCTCGCGCTCGCGTTGATCCTGGTCACCTCCGTCTACAAGGTGGGTGTCTGAGCCATGGAGACGCAGCTCCACGGAGGATTCGGGCAGGGGCTCGTCAAGGGTCTGTCGGTCACGCTCCGCACCATGCTGCACCGATCGGTGACCGTGCAGTACCCACACGTCCGCCCCGATCTTCCGGCCCGGTCACGCGGCGTGATCGCGCTCAAGCAGGAGAACTGCACGGTCTGCTACAAGTGCTCGCGCGAGTGCCCCGACTGGTGCATCTACATCGACGCCCACAAGGAGACCCACGAGCCCGCCGGCGGAGGTCGCGCTCGCTCCGCGAAGATCCTCGATCGCTTCGCGATCGATTACGCGCTCTGCATGTACTGCGGGATCTGTGTCGAGGCGTGTCCGTTCGACGCGCTCTTCTGGAGCCGCGAGTTCGACTACGCGGAGTACGACATCCATGAGCTGACCCATGAGAAGGAGCGTCTGGAGGAGTGGACGTACACCGTGCTGCCGCCTCCGCCGCTCGAAGTGGGCGCCGAGGCCTCTGAGGAAGGACGCGCGTGAACGCACACGAGTACGCGTTCGTGGTCGTCGCCACGATCGGCTCGATCGCGGCCGTCGCCGTCGTCACCGCCCGCAACGTCGTGCACGCGGCGTTGTACCTGGTGGTGACCCTCGCCGCCGTCGGCATGACGTTCCTGTTGCTGGGGGCGGAGTTCGTGGGATGGGTGCAGATCCTGATCTACGTCGGGGCCATCGTGATCCTGTTCCTGTTCGGTCTGATGCTCACGAAGGCGCCGATCGGACGGGACACCCTCGATTACCAGAACCGAGCGGTCGGTGCCGTCGTGGCGGTGGTCGTGGCGATCGGGCTCGGCTCACTGATCCTGCAGGCGTGGCCGCTCGCCAGCACCCCGGCCGCTCCGAGCGCGCCCGGAGGGTCCGACGTCTTGGGCAGCGCGTTGTTCAACACCTACGTGCTCCCGTTCGAGGCCGTGTCGTTCGTGCTCCTCGCGGCGTTGATCGGCGCCATCGTGTTGGCGCGGCGGGACGAGGGCACCTGACATGATCCGCCTCCCCCTCGTCCTGTTGTTCTCCGCCTTCTTGTTCTCGACGGGGATCTACGGCGTCTTGGCGCGCAGGAACGCGGTCATGGTGCTGATGGCCATCGAGCTGCTGCTCAACGCCGTCAACGTCAACCTGATCGCGTTCGCCGCCGAGCTCCAGGACATCACGGGGGTCGTCTTCGCGCTGTTCGTGATCGCCGTCGCCGCGGCCGAGGTGGGCATCGGGCTCGCCATCGTCATCCTGCTGTTCCGGAACCGCGCGAGCATCAACGTCGACGAAGTGGACCTGCTCAAGTGGTAGGGCTGCTCGGGGCGGAGGGGGCTCCCGCGGCCGCGAGCAACGCGGGCTGGTTCGTGCAGCACGCGTGGGTGATCGCGCTCCTGCCGTTCATCTCGGCGGCGCTCACCCTGTTCTTCGGCAAGCGGACGCCCGGCGGAGGGCCGGTCTACGGGATCGCGGCGATCGGGGCCGGCTTCGTCATGGCGCTCGGCGTCGCCTGGCACTTCGTCCAGGGCGGGGGACCGTACGAGCGGTACGTAGAGTGGTTCCGGATCGGCCCGCTCCACATGCAGCTCGGCTCCTACGTGGACGGACTGACCGCGGTGATGCTCATCGTCGTCACCTTCGTGTCGTTGATGGTGCACGTCTATTCGCTGGGGTACATGCACGGCGACGTCCGCTACACCTGGTTCTTCGTGGTGCTCTCGCTCTTCACGGGTGCCATGCTCGACGTGGTCGTGGCGGGCAACCTGTTCCAGCTCCTGGTGGGCTGGGAGGTCATGGGCGTCTGCTCGTACCTGCTGATCGGTCACTGGTACGAGGACCCGGCGAACTCCGGTGCCGCGATCAAGGCGTTCCTCACGACCAGGGTCGGCGACGTCCCGTTCATGTTCGGGATCTTCGCGTTGATCTTCGCGACCGGGATGACGACGTCGAACATCCAGGTGATCGGCCAGACGGTCGCGGGCGGTCACGTCTCGTCGCTGCTCGTGACCGCGGCCGCCCTCCTGCTGTTCGGCGGCGCGATCGGCAAGAGCGCCCAGTTCCCGCTCCACGTCTGGCTCCCCGACGCGATGGCAGGGCCGACACCCGTGTCGGCCCTGATCCACGCCGCGACCATGGTCGCGGCGGGGATCTACCTGGTCGCGCGGACGTTCCAGGTGTTCGTGAGCGCCGATCCGATCGCGTTGCACGTCGTCGCGATCATCGGCGCGATCACGCTGCTCCTGGCCGCGTTCCTCGCGCTGGTGCAGGACGACATCAAGAAGGTGCTCGCGTACTCGACGGTCTCGCAGCTCGCGTACATGGTGGCCGCCCTCGGCGTCGGCCCCGACGGCTATCCGGCTGCGATGTTCCATCTGTTCACGCATGCGTTCTTCAAGGCGCTGCTCTTCCTCGGTGCCGGCTCGGTGATCCACGCGGTGCACTCGAACAACATGAGCGAGATGGGTGGGCTCCGGAAGGACATGAAGGTGACGTTCTGGACCTTCGCGATCGGGTCGGCCGCGCTCGCGGGCATCCCCCCGTTCTCGGGGTTCTTCTCGAAGGACGAGGTCATCCTTGCTGCGAAGGACTCCCACACCTATTGGCTTGCGGTCGTCCTGTTGCTCGGCGCCGTCCTGACCGCCTTCTACACGACGCGGATGGTGCTGCTCATGTTCTTCGGTGACTTCCGAGGCCACGCACATGCGCACGAGTCGCCCCGCGTGATGACCGTGCCGCTGGTCCTGCTCGCGGGTGCGACCTGCGTCGTCGGTCTGCTCGGCTTCGCACCCTTGGGCGCGCCGTTCCTCGACTGGGTCTCTTTCGGTGGCGAGCCGATCCCGGCCGTCTTCAGTCCGCTCGTCGCGATCCTCTCGATCGTGGCCGTCGCGGTCGGGATCTGGGTCGGGTACGTCGTGTACCGGTGGTGGCGGACACCGGATCCGATCACCCGGCTCGGACCCGCGTACGAGCTCCTGGAGCACAAGTACTACCTGGACGACCTGTACTGGAACGGCATCGTCCGCCCGATCCGGGACCCGATCGCCGCCGGCGTCTACTGGACGGACCAGCACGTGATCGACGGCGTCGTGAACGGTACCGCCACGCTGGCGTACGCGTTCTCGGCGCTGGTCGCGTGGTTCGACCGGTCGGTGATCGACGGCGTCGTGAACGGCGCCGGCAGCGCGATGGAGCTGTTCGGACGGGGGCTGCGCACGATCCAGACGGGGAAGGTGCAGTGGTACGCCGTCGGGCTGTTCGCCGGCGTGATCTTGTTGACCGTCTTCATCATCAGGCCGTAGAGCGAGGAGCGAGGGACCGATGACCTGGCAGAACTCCGCCATCACGATCACGACGCTGCTGCCCATCGTCGGCGCCCTGGGCATCCTGCTGGTGCCCAGGGGCGACGACCGGCTGGTCAAGGGGATCGGGATCGCGATCACGGGCGCGTGTCTCGCGCTCGCGATCGCGATCGCGGCCACGTACGACTATTCCGCCCCGGCGTGCGCGGCGCCGCCGTGTCTGCAGTTCGTCCTCAACGTGGCGTGGATCCCGGTGATCGGAGCGCGGTACCACGTGGGGATCGACGGCATCTCGATGCCGTTGTACGTCCTGACCTTCCTGCTCGGGTTCCTCTGCGCCGTCTACACCGGCCGATACGTGCCCGAGCCCGGGCGCATCAAGGCGTTCGTGGCTTTGACGCTGCTGCTCATCACCGGCATGGCGGGAACGTTCGTGGCGTTCGACCTGATCCTGTTCTTCGTCTTCTGGGAGCTCGTGCTGGTTCCCATGTACTTCCTGATCGGCGTGTGGGGATCGGCGAACCGGCAGTACGCGTCGATCAAGTTCTTCCTGTACACGCTGCTCGGGTCGGTGTTCATGCTGCTGGGGTTCCTGGCCTTGTACTTCAGCGGCCCGGTCGACGCGCTGGGCAAGCACACGTTCGACCTCACGGCCCTCACCGCGTTCGGTGCCGGAGGCGGCTACACGCACCTGTTCCAGCTGGTCGTGTTCGGCGCGATCGGGCTCGGGTTCGCGGTGAAGGTCCCGATGTGGCCGTTCCACACCTGGCTCCCCGATGCGCACACGGAGGCCCCCACGATCGGATCGGTCCTGCTCGCCGGGGTCATGCTGAAGATGGGGACCTACGGCTTCGTTCGGATCGCGCTGCCGGTCCTGCCGCAGGGCGCCGTCGCCTACGCGCCGTGGATCGGGGGGCTCGCCGCGATCGCCATCGTGTACGCGGCGCTCGCGTGCCTGGCGCAGAAGGACCTGAAACGGCTGATCGCGTTCTCCTCGGTCGGGCACATGGGGTTCGTGATGCTCGGCATCGCGACGCTCACGACGATCGGCATCCAGGCGGCCATCTTCGGGATGGTCGCGCACGGGTTGATCACGGGGATGCTGTTCTTCTGCGTCGGGTCGATCTACGACCGGTACCACACGCGGCAGATCGCGGACATCGGCGGCGGGATGGCGGAGATCATGCCGAAGCTGTCGGGGATCTTCGCGTTCGTTGCGATCGCGTCGCTGGGGCTCCCGGGTCTCGCGGGGTTCTGGGGCGAGGTGATGGCGCTGCTCGGCTCGTTCAGCCCCAACACCAGCACGGTGGCCGGGTTGAACGTGGGTCTGTTCCGCGCCTTCATGATCGCCGGTGGGATCGGGACGATCCTCACGGCCGGGTACTTCCTGTGGATGCTGCAGCGCGTGAACATGGGGCTGGCGCCGGAGCGATGGAAGGACAACGGCTTCCAGGACATCCTCACCGTCGAGTGGGTCTCCTGGGTGCCGTTGCTCGTGCTGATCCTGGTCCTCGGTCTGATCCCGAGCATCGTGCTCAACAGCACGGAACAAGGGGTCAACCTGATCGTCAGGATCTTCGGGGGATGAGCGCGCGGTGACGATCGACTATCACGCGATCCTGCCGGTCTTGATCCTCTCGAGCACGATCGTGATCGTGCTCGTCACCGATCTGTTCCTTCCGCCCCGGCACAAGTCGGCGTCGATGTGGGTGGCGCTCGTCGGCGTGCTCGCGACGCTCGTCGCGGTCCTGTCGTTGATCGGGAAGGGCGACCGGCCGGACTCGTTCGGTGGTTCGTACCAGGTGGACGCCTTCACGATCGTGTTCCAGACGTTCTTCATGTCCGCCGCGGCCGTCGTGCTGTTGATCTCGTACCGCTACTTCCGCGAGGGCGGCTTCTACCAGGGCGAGTACTACTTCTTGCTGCTCACCTCGTTCCTGGGCTGTCTGCTGATGCCGGCCTCGCGCGACCTTCTGATGCTGTTCCTGTCGCTCGAGCTCGTCTCCGCCCCCGGCTTCCTGATGGCGGCGTTCCGCAAGTCCGACGTCAAGGGGAACGAGGGCGGCCTGAAGTTCTTCCTGATTGGTGTGCTCTCCACCGCCGTGATGCTGTACGGGATGAGCCTGATCTACGGGCTCACCGGGCACCTCCAGCTCGCGGCGGTGAGCGACGGGCTGCAGCAGCTCTCCGGGGCCAAAGAGACGCTCGCCAACGCCGCGATCCTCTTCGTGGTCGTCGGGTTCGCCTTCAAGGTCAGCGCGGTCCCGTTCCAGTTCTGGGCGCCCGATACCTACGAGGGATCGCCGGTGCCGGTGGCGGCGTTCCTGGGCGTCGCGTCGGCGGCCGCCGGTTTCGCGGGCCTGCTCCAGCTGATGTTCGTCGCCTTCGTTCACGAGTACACGTTCTGGGTGCCCCTGTTCGTGGCGCTGTCGCTCGTGACGATGACCCTTGGGAACCTCGTCGCCCTCCAGCAGCGGCAGGTGGTCCGGCTCCTCGCGTACTCCGGCATCGCGCAGACCGGGTACATCCTGTTGCCGTTCGCCCTGGTGTCGGCCGACCCCTCGATCAACCACTCGGCCTTCCAGGCCGCGGTCACCTACATCTTGATCTACGGGATCATGAACCTGGGCGCGTTCGCCGTGACCACGGCGATCAGCGGCCAACGTCCGCTCCTGCGGATCGAGGACTTCGCCGGGCTGGCGAAGACCGCTCCCTTGCTCGCGACGGCGATGACCGTGTTCATGGTGTCACTCGCGGGCGTGCCTCCCACCGGCGGGTTCTGGGCGAAGCTGCTGATCTTCCAGGCCGGCATCCAGCGGGGTGGGGTGGGCGTCCTGCTCGCCGTGGCGATGGTGATCAACTCGGTGATCAGCGTGGGGTACTACTTCTTGATCCCGCGCGCGATGATCTTCGAAGATGCCGAGGATCAGAGGCCGTTCCGTTCGCCGATCCTCGTGACCGCCGTGGTCGCCGTCGCCATGACCGCCCTGCTCATCATCTTCGTCGTGCCCAACGCGATCTACCGCCTGGGAGAGGTCACCTCGCTCGGCTTCGGTGGCTGAACCGGTCGTTCGCGGCGCTCGCAGGTATCTTCGAGGAGAGGTGATGGCTCGATGGATCCCGGCATCAACCGACTGAAGACCTGGGTGCTGATCGCCGCCCTCGGCGGCCTGTTCGTCGTGATCGGCTCGTTCTGGGGCGCCCAGGGAGCGGTGCTCGGCCTGGGGATCGCCCTCGTCTTCAACGTCGCGATGTACTGGTGGTCCGGCTCGATCGCGGTCCGGACGACCCACTCGAGGCCCGTGACCGAACAGGAATACCCCGAGCTCTACCGGATCGTTCGGGAGCTCGCCGCCGCGGACCACCTGCCGATGCCCCAGATCTACGTCTCGGACATGACCCAGCCGAACGCCTTCGCGACCGGCCGGAACCCGGAGAACGCCAAGGTGGCCGTGACGAAGGGCATCCTCCAGATCCTTGACGAGCACGAGCTCCGCGGGGTCCTGGCGCACGAGCTCTCCCACGTGGCGAACCGCGACATCCTGGTCTCCTCGATCGCGGCCGCGATCGGGATGGCGATCACGTTCCTCGCCCGGTTCGCGTTCTGGTTCGGGGACGACGACAACGCGAACCCGTTCCTTCTGCTCGCCGCCTGGATCTTCGCGCCGATCGCGGCGGCGATCATCCAGATGGCGGTGTCCCGCTCGCGCGAGTACCAGGCCGATGAGTCCGGCTCCTACCTCTCGCGCGATCCCGAAGCGTTGGCGAGCGCACTGCGCAAGCTCGACGGGGCGGTTCGCGCCGTCCCGCCCCCGGCGAGCGTCAGCCCGGCCGAGGCGCACCTGTTCATCATGAACCCGCTCGCCGGGCTCCGCGGCGGCGGCATGGCGAACCTGTTCTCGACCCATCCGCCCACGGCCAAACGGATCGAGCGGCTGGACGCGATCGCCCTTCAGCTCCGGGGCGGCTCGCCGATCGGCAGCTAGCGCGGTCTCGCGTTCAGACCATCGTTCCCAGGATCGCCCGGACGTGCTCGATCGTGGTGTTCGGGTTCACGAAGCAAAGGCGCGCGACCCGCTCGCCTTCCCATGAGCTGGGCTGGACGAACGCGACCTGTGCGTCGAGGAGTCGCCGCCACCATCGCTCGTAGTCGTCCGAGGTCCAACCCCTGCGGCGGAACAGCAGCACGGACAGATCGGGCTCCATGATGAGCTCGAGGTCGGGGTGGCGGCGGATCTCATCCGCCGCCACGCGGGTGAGCGCCAGGACCGACTCGATCGCGTCACGGTAGGCGTCGGTCCCGTAGGTCGCGAGCGAGAACCACAGGGGGAGCCCACGGGCGCGGCGCGTGAGGTGGAACGCGTAGTCGCTCGCGTTCCACTCGGCGGTCGCGTTGAGGGAATCGAGGTACGAGGCCTCCTGCACGTGGGCCGTCCGCGCAAGGGCCGCATCACGGTACAGGAGCGCGCAGGCGTCGAACGGAGCGAAGAGCCATTTGTGAGGATCCACGATGAACGAGTCCGCCCGCTCGATCCCATCGAAGAGCGGTCGCACGCTCGGCGCGAGGAGCCCGGCTCCGCCGTACGCGCCGTCGACGTGCAACCACACCTCGCGCTCGGCACAGACGTCCGCGACGCCGGCCAGATCGTCGACCGTTCCCGCATTCGTGGAACCAGCGCTGGCGACGACCGCGAACAGGCCATCGGTGTCCGCGCGGCCGAGCGCATCTCCGAGGGCCGGCCCGGTGAGTCGGCCGCGCACATCGCTCGGCACCGACAAGATGTCGGCGTCCATCACGCGCGCAGCCGAAGCGACCGAGGAATGCGCCGTGTCACCCGCCGCGATCGTCCACCGTGCCGGAGGCTCGGGTCGGGCGGCGCTCACGGCGTGGCGAGCAGCGACGAGCGCCGAGAGGTTCCCGGCGGTTCCTCCGGAGACGAAGACGCCTCCGGAGGAGGCCGGAAGTCCTGCCAGATCCGCGATCCACCGGAGCGCTTCGTTCTCCGCCCATACGGCGCCGGCCCCCTCGAGCCAGCTCCCTCCGTACGTGGAGGACGCGCTGATCACCAGGTCGAACAGCACGCTCGCCTTCGTTGGTGCGCCCGGGACGAACGCCAAGAATGCGGGATGGTCGGTCGAGATCGTCGAAGGGGCAAGCACCTCGGCCCAGACCCGCAGCGCCTCGTCGCCACCGACCCCCTCGGGCGTGATCGTCGGACCCGCTCGACGGGCCAGCTCCTCGGCCGGAGCGGGCCCGTCGAGCGGCACCGGGGTCGCGATCCGCGCCCGCGCGTACGCGACGATCGCCCGCGCGAGCTCTTCGGTCTCGTCGTCGTACGTGTGCATGCGCGGCATCGCCGCAGCGTCCGGATCCGCTACCCGGTAAGTGCCTGACAGAACTCGCCGAAGGCTTCCACGTAGGTCCGGATGTCTTCTTCGGTATGCTGCACCGAGATCGTCCACTGCTCCTCATCACCGGGGGTCATGAAGATGCCTCGGTTGACCATCCAGGGGTAGGAGGCCCAGTAGAGCTCGGGATGCGTCTCGAGGAAGTCGCGGTAGTTCGTGAGCTTCTCCGCGCGATAGGACACGCACCCCTTGGCACCAAGGTCTACCGTGTGCGCGGGGACGCCGGTCTCCGCGATCGCACGACTGCAGCCCTCGGCGAGCATCTGTCCGAGCTTGCTCAGATGGTCGTAGGCGTCCTTCGTCAGGACCTGCGTGAGCGCCGCGAGCCCTGCCGCGGACGAGAGCGGGTTCCCGTTGAACGTGCCCTGCTGGGCGGCGCCCTTGCCGACCCATTCCATGAAGCGCGCCTCGCCGCCGAACGCACCGATCGTCGAGCCGCCACCGATCGCCTTCGCGTACGCGGCGAGGTGCGGTCGCACGCCATAGCGCTCGGTCGTGCCGCCGTAGGCGATCGTGCCGCCGCACTTGACCTCGTCGTAGATCAGGACGGTGCCGTGCTTCTCACAGGCGTCCCGGAGGGCCTGCAGGTAGCCGGGGTTCGGTTCCACGATGCCGATGTTCATCATCACGGGCTCGAGGATCACGGCGGCGACCTCGCCCTCGTTGTCCGAGAGCGCCTGCTCCACCGCGCCCGCGTCGTTGAACGGCACGATGAGCACCGTGTCCCACAGCGCATGCGGGATGCCCTTGGAGGTCGGCTCCGTCGTGTACCACGCCTGGCCTTCGGCCCCCGTATGGAACCGCATGTCCAAGACGTCGGCCTCCGGCACCACGGAGAACAACACGGAGTCATGGTGCCCGTGATAGGAGCCCTCCATCTTGATGATCTTGTCCCGCCCGGTCGCCGCGCGGGCGACGCGGAGCGCGTCCATCGTCGCCTCGGTTCCCGAGTTCACGAAGCGCATCTGCTCGAGCTGGAACCGCTCGCAGATCGCCTCGGCGAGCGCGACCGTGTCCGGGGTGGTCACCGCGAAATGGATCGCGTTCTGCGCGGCCTTCGTCAGGGCTTCGACGATCTTCGGGTGCGCATGCCCGACGATGTTGACGCCGAATCCTCCATGGAAGTCCTTGTACTCGGTGCCGTCCACGTCCCAGACGCTCGAGCCTTTGCCTCGCTGGAGGTAGATCGGATAGGGGTCGCCGACCTGGAAGTTCGAGGACACGCCGCTCGGCAGGCTCTTGGCCGCCCGCGCGTACAGCTCCTTCGATCCGGGGATCGTGCTGAGGAGCTTCCCGGTTTCTTCCTCGGCGATCTCCGCCGCACGCGCCTTGAGCCGCTCAAGGTCCACGACTATCACCTCCTGAGGCGCGCAGCCTACCTGGGGCCCTGTCGTGGGTGCAATCCGACCGTCCTCAGCGGTAGTTCGTGAACTGGAGCGCGATGCCGAAGTCGTGCTCCTTGACCGCGCGGATCGCCGCCTGCAGATCGTCCTTGGACTTGCTCATCACCCGGACCTGGGCGCCCTGGATCTGGGTCTGGATCTTCGGGACGGCCTGCCGGACATGCTTGGAGATCTCCTTGGCCTTCTCGTCGGAGATCCCGGTCACGAGCGAGATCGTCTGGCGGACCGAACCCTTCGCGGCCGGCTGGACCTCGCCGGGCTGCAGCGCCTTCAGCGGGACCTCGCGGCGGATCGCCTTCTCCTGGAGGACCTGGTACGCGGCCTTCAGGCGGTCCTCGGTCGCCGAGTGGAGCTCGATCTTCTCATCATCGAGCGTGAGCGAGGTGTCGGTGTTCTTGAAGTCGAACCGCTGGTGGATCTCGCGCGAGGCCTGATCGACCGCGTTGCGAACCTCCTGCAGGTCGACCTCCGAGACGATGTCGAAGGAGCTCTGGGCCATGGCCGCAGGATAGCGGTTGCTATCATCGCCGGTCGGGGCGGGTGCCCGAGCGGCCAAAGGGAGCGGTCTGTAAAATCGCCGGCACAGCCTACGGAGGTTCGAATCCTCCCCCGCCCACCCTGGGGTGTTCTCGATACCGAGGCGTCTGACATCTCAGAACTCCGCTGAATAGGCATCGTGGGGTGTTCCGCGCCATCGCGAAGGGGTTGAGGCGCCTCGCCGATCGTTCAGCCTCGGCAGACGGCTCCGGAACGCATCAAGGACGTCACCGGAGCACGCCGATGACGTCCTTGATCAGAGGTGAGTTGTACGGGGACGGCGTCGATCAGGTGGGCGGAGGGGCCCGGCCGGATTCCGACGGACGGGATCCCGACGCATCGGATTCGAGTAGCTGCGGCCATGTCCCCACGCGACGTTTCTTCCTCGTCTTCCTCGCAACGCCGGCCAGCTTCTCCGCCGCCTTCTTCGCGCGGAACGAGCGGATCGCGTAGAGGTTGTACCCGACCACGGTGAACGCGAGCATCAGCGTCATCTTCGTGCTGGATGTTGACGAACCCGCCCTTCAGCATGCCGTTGACCCCCTCCACGACCTGGCGCCGGCCGTAAGAGGAGCGCCAGGCAGTCGTTCCGGGGAAGAAGCGCTGCCGGTGCGGGAGCTCCGCCGCCGAGACGGTGACGGTCCCGCTGCAGCAGGTGGCGCCGGCGTGGAGGGGCACGAGCGTCGACGAGACCTACGTCGTGCACCCGATCGACGACGTCCCGTGGATCAGCGATCCGAGCGCGATCCACGAGCTCGGGACCCGCGTCGCCGAGCACCTGCGCAGAGGCGACCGCGTTGTCATCAACTGTATGTCGGGCTTGAACCGATCCGGTCTCCTCGTCGGGCGGGCCCTCGTGGGGCTCGGGTACCCGCCGATCGAGGCCGTCGAGCTCGTGCGGAAGGCGCGCGGTCCGCACGCCCTCTCGAACCGCCAGTTCGTGCGGTTCCTCCTGATCGACTGCACTCCCCGCAGGTTGGCGACATGAGGCGCCATCGACGACCCTCCAAAGCCGTGTGTGCTTCGGTCAGGAGGCGGGACCGGATGCCGTCGTCCTGATCGAGCTCCTCGACCGGACCATCCCCTTCGAG
>VAYU01000023.1:0-137343 GCA_005884925.1 Actinomycetota bacterium
CACGTCCTTGCGACCATACGGGTCGATCCTCAGGGCCGGACGTCCTGGTCGGCCTACGTGGCGGGCGCCGCCGTGCCGACGGTCACCGCCACCCCATAGCGGTGGCCATCACGCGCCCGGCATCGTGATAACGAGTTTGCCGCGCGTGCTCTATCCGTTCCGACGTTCGGGGAGCCGCCGCTCTTCCGGTGGCGGGGAGGTTTCAGTCCCCGCGATCCGCGAGCGCGTCGGCCTCGAGACGCATGGCCACGTGCTCGTTGACCAGATCCTCGAGCTCGTCCGTCGGGAGCGGCTTCGCGAAGAGGAAACCCTGGCCCAGATCGCACTTCATCGCGATGAGCTGCTCCAGCTGGTCGGCCCGCTCGATACCCTCGGCGACCGGCTTGAGGTTCAGGATGGATGCCAGCTCGATCACCGCCGCGGTGAGCGCGGAGGACTCGCCGCCCTCCGTCACGCCGTCGATGAAGGACTTGTCCACCTTGAGGATGTCGACCGGGAATCGCCGAACGTAGTTGAGCGACGAGTATCCCGTGCCGAAGTCGTCGATCGCGAGCTGCACCCCGAGCGTCTTCAGCTCCTTGAGACGCCCGATCGCGAGGTCCATGTCGTGGATCATCACCGACTCGGTGATCTCGAGGACGAGTTTGCCGGGTTCCAGCCCGCTGGCCGTGAGCGCCTCCCGCACCTCGTCCACGATCTCCGGACGTGCGATCTGCCGTGCGGAGAGGTTCACCGCCATGTGGAGATCGAGGGCGGCGAAGATATCCGCCAGACGGGCGGCGTACGTACACGCCTCCATCAGGACCCAGCGTCCGATCGGGACGATCAGCCCCGTCTCCTCGGCGAGCGGGATGAAATCAAGCGGTGGGACGATCCCCTTCTCAGGGTCGAACCAGCGGATCAACGCTTCGACGCCGGTGATCTTGCCGGTCGGGAGCTCGATCACTGGCTGGTAGAAGAGCCGGAACTCGTCGTGATCGATCGCGCGCTGCATCGCGGCTCGGAGTTCAAGGCGGCGGAGGGCGGTGTCGTGCATCGCGGGTTCGAAGAGCTGATACCGCGCTTTGCCACTCTCCTTGGCCATGTACATGGCCACGTCCGCGTTCCGCAGGAGCTCGTCGGCGCTCCCCACGGGCGAATCGGGATCCGCGACGGAGATCCCGATGCTCGCGCGGGCGTAGACCTCTGTCCCGTCGAGGTCGAACGGCTCCTCCAACGTCTCGAGGATCCGGCCCGCCACGTCTGCCGCCGTCAGTCCCTCGTCGCCGTAATCCTCCAGCAGGACCCCGAACTCGTCTCCGCCGAGGCGCGCCGCCGTGTCGGCCGTCCGGAGGCGACCGATGAGACGTCCCGCGAGCGCCACGAGGAGCTGGTCGCCTGCCGCGTGACCGAGCGAATCGTTGATCGTCTTGAAGTCGTCGAGGTCCATGAACAGGACCGCCACGGGGTTGCCGTCGCGGGTCTGGCGTTCCAGGGCGTGGCTCACGCGATCCTGGAACAGCGCGCGATTGGCGAGGCCGGTGATCTGGTCGTGGAACGCCTGATGCGACAGCTGCTCCTCGAACTGCTTCCGTTCGGAGATGTCGCGGGTGTTCAGCACGATGCCTTTCACGTTCGGGTCCTTCAACAGGTTCGTCCGGAGCGTCTCGACGTAGATGTCGGTCCCGTTCCGGTGCCGTACGCGGTATTCCGTCAGCCCGACGTGACCCTCGCCGTCCGCCATCGCGGTCAGGAAGGACAGCGCCCGGGTGCGATCGTCCGGCGCGATCAGCTCGGAGAAGCGCCGGCCCTCGAGCTCCTCCGGTTCGAACCCGAGCACCCGATGTGCCGATGGGCTGGCGTAACGGATCGTCGTGTCGGGCTCCGTCACCATGACGACGTCCGACGAGTTCTTCACGAGGGACGCGAAGCGCATCTGGCTCTGCTGGATCAACAGGTCCTCGGTCAGGGCGGCACTTTCGAGCGCCAGGGCGACCTGCGCGGAGAGTGCTTGGAGCGAGTCGGCGTCCTGGCGCGATAGCTCCTCCATGGCCGAGACGACCAACAGCCCGCGGAGCTCGTCGCGCATGAACAGGGGCGCAACGAAGAGCGACCGGTGCGTCTCCGGCAGCTGGAGCATGGCGGCGATGTCGTCCCGGAGCGTGACCTGGTACGCGTGGCGCCCCTGGAGGCGTTCTCGCTTCCACGCCTCGAACTCAGACAGAAGGACGGCCGTTCCGATCGCGCGGTCGTCACCACCCGGTGCGGCGACGACCACCAGCTCGCCGGGAACATCCTGCTGTTCGAAGATCCTCACGGAGACGTCGTCGCCGGTCAGCGCGAGGACGGCGCGGCCAGCCGCCGCGTGGATGCTGTCCCTGTTCGTGGCCGTGACCAGATCCATCCCGGCCTCGCGTAGCGCCTGCTCGTGCCGGACGTACTGCTGCTGCCGCTGCATCAGCCCCCACATCCGGATCACGACGAGGATGAACAGCAGGACCGTGGCGGCGATCAGGATCGGGAGGTCGGTGCTCTCGCCCTTCGAGCCTTCGTACGCGATGAGGACCGGAGCCATGAGGGAGGCGCCCGCCAGCACGAGCAGGCGGCCGCGGGTGAGCTTCGTTTCGACGTCGGCGACCGGTTCGGACAACTCGCGCATCGATGGGTGAAGCGCCGCCGCGCCGAACAGCACGTAGAAGGCGATCCAACCGGCCTCGAGGTAGCCACTCCCGGGCTGATAGCCCGCGTCCGTATACAGGTTCATCCACGCGTAGAACGCATCCGTGATGAACAGGGCGACGATCGCGGCGACGATCAGCCGGAACGCCATGGGTTTGCGACCCGCACCGACGGCCAGTCGGAGGGCGGCGCCCAGGAGCAGCAGGTCCGCGAGCGGGTACGCCATCGAGGTGAGCTTCACGGACAGCGGGACGTCCTGCTGGTAGGCCTGCGGCGAGATCAGGATCACCCACGAGACCACGCCGATGCCGACCGACAACATCAACGCGTCCACGAAGCTCGAGCGGTCACGGCTGGGATCGCGCGCGTGGATCAGCATCAGGATGCCCGCGACCATGAAGACGTACACCGCGAGGTAGAACCCGTCGGCCCACCCCGGGAAGGGAGTGAGACCATCGACATCGAGAGGGAAGAGCGCCGGCGCGATCGAATGGAACTTGTCGTAGTTGTACGAGACGACGTCGCCCAGGATGAACGTGAACATCCCGAGCGCGAACATGATCCACGGCAGCCGCTTCTCAGGCCTCCAGGTCCGGAGGGCCACCACGATCAACACGGGCGACGAAAGGCCGATGACGTTGATCACGTAGCTGGCGTGCCCCGTGGCGAAATAGCCAAGCGTCGCAACCGAAGCGACCGCCACGTAGACGAGCCACAGCTTGTTCTTCATGTCCTCTCATCTATCGGCCGCTGCCGACCCGGGATGAGGGACATTTTCCGGCTTTTCGGGCGGGGGACTCGACCTACTCCCTTTCGGGTAGTCCGGGGTCGCCGGCCTGGAGGATCAGGCCGTGGCCGGGTGGAGCTGCTCGAGCTGGAACCGCTCCTTCAACGAGGTCAAGACCGCGATGAGCTCCTCGATCTCGTCGTCTGCGTTGGCCGCCGTGACCTGGATACGGAACCCCACCTCGCTCTTGGGCGCCAGGGGATAGGCGGCCATCGTGACGTAGATCCCGTGCTCGAACAGGTACCGGCCGACCTCGTCGATCTCTGCGTGGTTGGCGAGCGGGATCTCGATGATGGGATGCCCCGATGTGTTGGGGGTGTGGATCCCGAGGTCCCGCATCGCGTCCAGCACCCGCTCGGTCTTCCGCCACACATCCAGACGAACCAGGTCGCCCCGTCTGCGGTTCACCTCGAGTCCGGCGAGCGTGGTCGCGAGCGACGCGACCGGCGAGGGACCTGAGTACAGGTACGGAGGGGCGAGCACCTTCAGTGCGTCCTTCAACGGCGTCGTGAGGGACATGAAGGCGAGCAATGAAGAATAGGACTTCGAGAAGCCGGCAACGAGCACCGCATCGTCGTAGGACACGCCGAGGTGCCGGAACACGCTGTTCCCCGACGTGCCGTAGTCACAGGCCTCGTCGGGAGCGCGCTCGCCGATCAGACCGAAGCCGTGCGCGTCGTCCACGTAGAGCAGGCAATGGTGTTCCGTGGCCAGCCGGGAGAAGGCGGCCAGGTCGGGCGCGTTCCCCGTCATGGAATTGACCCCGTCCATCGCGATCACGCGCGGGGACGGATACATCGCGTCGTCGAGGAGCTCGGCCAGATGCTCGGGGTCGTTGTGCCGGAACCGCACGATCGAAGCACCGTGGCCGGCCGCGTACATCGCACCGTCGTACATCGTCTTGTGCGCACGGCCGTCCAGGAAGATCGTCCCGTCGCCGACGAGCACGGGGATCACCGAGGTGTGGATGTGCGTGATCGTCGGAAGCACCAGCACGTCCGGCGCATGCAGGAGCTCCGTCATCTGCTCCTCGATCTCGGGGTACATCCTGGGATTGCCCAGGAGTCGCGACCACGACGGGTGCGTTCCCCACTTCGCGAGGTACTCGGGAACCGACGCGATGATCTCTTCATCGAGGTCGAATCCAAGGTAGTTGCAGCTGGCGAAATCCGCGAGCCACCGGTCGCCGATCCGGATCCTTCGGCCCCGCTGCTCTTCGACGATCGCGTCCATCATCGGGTGGGTGTTCGTGAGTCGGGTGAGGTCCGAGACCGTGAGCGCCCACCGGTCCAGCCACCCGTCGTCCTGCCGGCGGCGTGGCTTGCCATTCGGCGACGGAAGGGCAGCATCGTTCGTCGCGTTCAGTCCAGGTGTGACCGGGGCGCGCGGCGGCCGTGCAGGAACGGTTCGTCCCATGGTGCTAGTCCATCGGCGCCGAACCGGGCATCTTGAGACACCGGCGTATGCTGCGCGGATGCCTGGGGGGCCGCGGGTGGGGATCCAGCTTCCAGAAGCCGAGCGGAAGGTCCCCGTCGGCGAGTACCTCGCGATGGCGCGAGCGGCGGAAACGGTGGGATTCGACTCCGTCTGGGTCGGCGATCACCTGCTGTACCGCGACGAGGGTCCGGAACGGGGGCCACTGGAGGCGTTCACGCTGCTCGCCGCGATCGCGACCGCGACCACCGGGATCCGTCTCGGACCGCTCGTTGCCTGCACCGCGTTCCGTCACCCGCCGGTCCTCGCGAAGATGGCCTCCACGTTGGATGAGATCAGCGGGGGCCGGCTGACCCTCGGTCTGGGCGCAGGGTGGAACCGCCCCGAGTTCGAGGCGTTCGGTCTCCCGTTCGAAGGGAGGGCAGCTCGATCGATCGAAGCGTTCGAGGTCGTGCGCGGGCTGCTCGCGGGAGAACGGGTGACCTTTGACGGCGAGCGGTACCGGACGCGCGATGCCGTCCTGGTGCCTCCGATGTCGCGTCGGATCCCGCTCATGATCGGCAGCACGGGAGAACGCATCCTGGAGGCGACCCTGCCCACGGTCGATGCGTGGAACGTCTGGGGGCCGTGGTGCGGGAACGATCCGGCCGGGTTCGCACAGCAGAACGAGCGCGTGACGCGGATCGCGCGCGGCCTCGGGAGGGATCCCGAGGCCGTCGCGCGAAGCGTCTGCGTGTTCACGGCGATCGCCCTCGAGGCCGGTGAGGAGCCCGTGGACGAGGATGCCCCGCCGCTCACTGGTTCCATGATCGATATCGCTAGCGGTCTTCGGGCGTTCGCGGAAGCGGGCGCCGACGAGGTCATCCTGGTCCCGAGCCCGAACACCGAACGCGCGGTCCGCGCGTTCGGTGAGGCGCTCACGCTGCTGCCCTCCTGAAGAGCCGGAACCGCAACCAGCCGTGGCTGGTAGGCGTCTACCCTGTATGAGCCGACTCGCAACGCCGGAAGATTCGTACGTGACCGATACCGAGGGCGGCCGTCTCGCCGAGCTCTACGTCCGCCACGCTGCCGATGCGACCCGCCTCGCGTACATGCTGACCGGTGATCGCCAGCTCGCCGAGGATCTGGTCCAAGATGCGTTCGTCAAGCTCGCCGGGCGGCTCGTGCATCTCAGGGACCCCGGCGCCTTCGACGCATACCTGCGCCGGACGGTCGTCAACCTTGCCAACTCGCATTTCCGCAGGAAGCGGGTCGAGCGGACCTACGTCAGCCGCACGGCGGCAGAGCCGCCGGTGTTCGGCGAGGCGCCGGACACCGGCCGCCGTGACGAGCTGTGGAACGGCCTGCAGCGGCTCCCGGTCCGCCAGCGGACGGCCATCGTGCTCCGCATCTACGAAGACCTCCCGGAACAGCGGGTTGCCGACATCCTGGGATGCCGACCTGGAACGGTGCGATCCCTCGTGTCTCGAGGTCTCGCCGAGCTGCGCATCCACGTGAGGAGCGATGGTGATGGATGACGATCTGACCCAGCTGGAACAGATGCTCAGGGACCGGGCCGCAGAGGTCTCCCACGTCCAGTATGTCCCCACGACGATGCTCGCGAGGGCGCGGCGAAGGGTCGCGCGGAACGCGCTCGCATCCGTGCTGGCAGCCGTGGTGGTGGTTGCCGGTGCCTCCGCGGGGCTCGCCAACCTCGGGCTGCTCCATGGCTCCGGCGTCCGAGTCCCGGGCGACTCCGGGAGCATCGCGCCGGCTCCGACCGCGTGCGCCGCGGCAGACCTGCGGGCGAAGGTTTCGCTCGAAGGAGCGGCGGGATCGGTCGAGGGTTCGATCGAGCTCACCAACGTCGGCGGAGCGACGTGCACCCTCACGGGCCGGCCGACCGTGTCGATCTTCAGCTCGGGGAGCGAGGTGCCCCTGCAGGTCATGGGCAGTGGGCCGCAGTGGGAGGCGGACGGGGCGTCACAGCCGCAAGGATGGCCGGTCGTCAGCCTGCGGCCTGGATCCGCGGCCTCCGTCCGCGTTCGGTGGTCGAACGCCTGTCCACAGCTCTCGGGTCCGGCGTCCTGGAAGATCGACCTGGGGAACGGTGCCGGGACCCTGGACGCCTCCGGCGCCGACGCGAGCTTCGTGCCTCCCTGCAACGGACCCACCGAGCCGTCAACGCTCGAGGTCGGGCCGTTCGAACCCAGCGCCGGCGCTTGAGCCGGGCAGCCTGAACGAAGGAGGAACAACGATGGATCGGATCCGTACGTCCCTGATCGGCGCCGCGGTGGCCGCGGTCGTCGTCCTCGCGGCCCTGCCGACGGTCTCTGCCGCGCTCCAGACGGCCTCGCGGCCGGCGAGTTGCCTGCGGAACCAGCTCGGTGTCCGGGCGAACGGCATCAACGGCGCGGCCGGCACGATCCACGGCGCCTGGGTGTTCACCAACCTCTCTGCGCAGGCCTGCGATCTGGAGGGGTACCCCGACCTCCAGCTCTACGGTCGCGCCGGGCGTCCGATCCCCACGACCGTGAAGCGGAACCTGGCGCCGGCGCCCAGCCACGTGAGGCTGCTGCCGGGCGGATCCGCCACCTTCTACTCGAGCTACAGCGACGTATCCTCCGGTCCGCGTGCCTGCCCGACATCGGCGGTGATCCAGATCACGCCCCCGAACGCCGCTGCCTCGCTGTTCATCCCGGCGCGTTTGCAAGCGTGTCGCGGCATCGTGAACGTCTCCGCGGTGCTCGGGGGCGTCCATCCCGCGTAGCCGTCCGGCCGCTCGGGGCTACGATTGACCCATCCCGGCCACGATGAGAAGGTGACGGCCTCAGGAGTCTTCGATCCGTCGGCCTGGCTCAGGCCGGATGATTCTTCGCTGAGCTCGACCTCGGTGGGCTCCGGAAGGGGACGCTGCAGGTGCCGAGCATCGTCGAGGTCGACCCCGGACGCCGCACGATCGTCCTTCACGGCGAGATCGACATGGCCAACGCCGGCGAGCTGCGTGCGGCGATCGCTGAGGCCGACTGGATGGATGGCGAGCCCGTCGATGTCGACCTCTCGGATCTGCGGTTCATCGATTCGTCGGGGGTCGGTGCACTGTTGCTCGCGACCGAGCGCGGATCCCGACTCATCCTTCGTGCCCCCACCCCGCCCGTCCGACGGCTGTTGGAGGTACTGAGCCTGGACTCCGCGGCCGGGATCGAGATCGCCTGACGATCGCGCCACCGGGACGCTCGGCGACGTGCCCAGAGCGAAAGGGCCGCGACGACGAGACGCTGTTGATCTACTCGGTGACGAAAGAAACGGGGATCATCGCGATCCAGAAGATCGTCAACCACGCGTTCGCGCGACGCACGAACACCTTGGCCCGATGCCCAGAGCATCTTCACCATCTCGGTCATCCCCCGCTCGCCCCGCACTCCATCGCCGACCGCGACAGCGTCCCCGGACCAGGGGTGTCGAAACCCGACGAGGGCGTCAACCGGCGAGGACGAGCGCCACGCCGAGGACCACGACGCCGACCGCCAGCAGATGCAAGCCGCTGATGCCGAACGCGTGACTCGTGAAGACCACGAGGACGCCGAGGACGATGGCGACCACGGCGAGGATCCGTCGGATCATGAGGTTCGCTCCTCCCTGAGGCCTCGGCCACGGTATTCCCCGGATCGGGCGGGTCGAACCCCCCGGACCCTCGGGAAGGTGGTTCGGTTCCGCCGCGATGGGTAGGTGAGGGGGAGCGAGGGGGTGGTGATCGGAGATGGGCCAAGATCGTGCGGCCGCGGCGGACGTGACGACCTGGGGATTGGAGCTGAGCGTCCCGCCAGAGACGAGCGTGGTCGCGGACGTACGGCGATCGTTCGACGCGCTCGCATTGCCGACGGATGTCCGAGACGACGCTCGGCTGCTGGTCACAGAACTCGTGTCGAACAGCATCCGGCATGCGGCCTTGCGATCCGACGAGCGCATCCGGATCTCGGCCACGTGGTCGGGCCACAGTCTCAAGGTGGTCGTTCGCGATCACGAACACGGGCGACCCGTCAGGATCGCTGGAAGCATCAGGCCCGTCCCCGGAGCGGGATCGGGGTGGGGCCTGTTCATCGTCAACCAGCTGGCGAGCAGGTGGGGAGCCGTCCAAGACGGAGGAGCCGGCTTCTGGTTCGAACTCGATGCGTCCTCGCTGGGAAGCCGCGCCTAGGACCGCGGATCCTCTTCCTCGACGATGGTTGCGGGCGTTCCCTCCCGCTTTCGGACGACCACGAAACGATCGGTCGCTCGAACAGGCTCCTCCAGGTCGGGTGAGACGTGAGAGTGGTCCACGGCGAAGGTACGAGGGTCGGCTCGCACGGCTTCGTACTCTCGGAGGGAGATCGCGATCAGGCTCGAACAATCCGGACGACCGCACTCGCAGACCATCCTGAGGTAGTCCTCGGGGCCAGTTGGGCGCGCGTCCTCGATCCCCTCGTTGATCTCACGCGACACTGCCTCGTTGCGCGCGATCCGTGCCTCGCGCTCGCTCATCGGCCGCCACCGGGATCGACGTCTACTTCTTCTTCTTCGTCACCTTGCGGGCGGCCTTTCCGGCGACGTCTTGCACCGAGCCCTTGGTCTTCTGCATCGCGCCCTTCGCTTCCAGGCTTCGGTTCTTGGTCACGCGGCCGACCTCCTTCTTCACGCTGCCAACCGCCTTGTTCTTCTTCCCCTTCGCCTGCGTCTTGCTCCCTGCCATCGTCGTCACCTCCATCGTCGTCGTGGTGAACGTTCCCGCACGTCGCGACCGTCAAACAAGCGAAGCGCTCCCTAGATGTAGTTCCTCGGGAGGTTGTTTAAAACTGAGATAGGTGGACTCCCAGCGTGTGCCATGTGGGGTCGATGGTAGTTGTAGGCGTGGAGCCAGCGCTCGAGCTCTGCGGTCCGTAGGTCGTTCGAATCGTAGGGTCGTGCGTAGGCCCACTCCCACTTGAGCGTCAGGTTGAACCGCTCCACCTTGCCGTTGGTCTGTGGGCGGTAGGGACGAGTGAATCGGTGGGACACGCCGGCTGTGTCCAGGGTGTGGGCGAACTCCCGTGATCGGTAGCACGAGCCGTTGTCCGTCAGCACCCGCTCGACGGTGACGCCGCGATCGGCGAAGAACGCGAAGGCCCGGGTCATGAACGCCGAGGCGGTCTCCTTGCGCTCGTCGGACAGGATCTCGGCGTAGGCCACCCGGGACCGGTCATCAACCGCGGCGTGGGCGAAGTCATAGCCTCCCCCCTTCTTGACTCGATTCCCACGTCTGCTGTCGAAGCCGTGGACCCGCCAGCCACCGCCTTCAGGGATCCTGCCTTGCTTCTTGATGTCGACGTGCACGAGCTCTCCGGGAGGCTCGCGTTCGTAGCGCACGACGGTGCGGGTCGGCCGGTCCAGGTCTCGTAGACGTGGTGTCCCCAGCCGCCGCAGCACCCGGTGCACTGTGGAAGGAACCTCACCGAGCGCCCAGGCGATCCGGTGGGGACCTTCCAGGGTCGTGTGGCGTCGCGAGACGATCGCCCGCTCTCGTTCCTGGCTCAGGCGTGCCGGGCTGCGGTGTGGTCGCGAGGAGCGATCCCGCTAGCCCTCCACCCCTTCCGCAGCGAACCGGCGGATCCACTTGTAGCCGGTAGCGGCCGAACACCCCTGGGCCTCCAGCCATCCTCCAAGACCCGTTCCACCAACAGCTGCCGGCCCTGCACGGTGAGCTTCGCCCTAGGATGTGTCACGTAGAGCCTCCTTGCTCGCGGATTCGACCCTGTCGAGCGGGGAGGCTCTCACTTCTTGAACAACGTGTTGGGGAACTACAGCTAGGCGGCACCGTTCCGGGTATGCCACTCTGGCGGACAATGACCGACCATCCCAGCGAGCGTGAGGCGAAGTTCGAGGTTCCGGATGACTTCGAGATGCCGTTCCTCGGCGATCCGATCGAACGATCATCCGTCAAGCTGAGCGCCCGTTACTGGGACACCGCGGACCATCGCTTGCTCCGCTGGGGGCGAACGCTCCGCTATCGGGAGGCGTCCGACGGATCTGAGGACGGTTGGACCCTCAAGGTCGGCGCGCCGCCGGGAGCTCCCGCGTCCGGCGCGGTCCTCGATCGCCGGGAGCTCGACGAGCCCGGGTCCTCCGACGAACCGCCCGCGCGCCTGGCCGCGCTCGTCCTCGGGACCGTCCGGGGTGCGCCGCTGCGGCCGGTCGCGACGCTCGAGACGGATCGGGAGTTGGTGCGCCTCGGAGCGGGGAAGGAAGGCGGGTCCGCGACCGTCGAGGTGAGCGACGACCGCGTGTCCTCGGCGGTCGACGGGTCGCCCGGCCCGTCCTTCCGCCAGATCGAGGTCGAAGCCAAGGGTCCGGGAGCCGGCCCCTTCCTCGCGCAGCTCTCCGACCGACTGATCCGGGCGGGAGCGAAGGCAACCACCGCCACGAAGCTGGAGACGGTCCTCGGCGGCAGACCCGAGCCCGAGGTCGTCGTCCCTCGGCTCCGATCCATGTCCCGTGTCGACGTGCTCGTCCGGTACGCGCTCGCGAGGAGCGTGATCCGGCTGATCGGCGAGGATCCGAAGATCCGGGCGAGCTCTGATGCCGACCCCGTCCATGACGCGCGCGTCGCGACCCGTCGTCTCCGTTCGGACCTCAAGTCCCTCGAGCCCTATCTGGCTCCGGTCGAAGGTCTCCGGACGGAGCTCGGTTGGGTCGGCAGGCTCCTCGGCGCGGTGCGTGATCTGGACGTCTTGATCGGGCGCATGGACGCACGGATCCGCGAACTGGATGGCCCCGATCGCGAGGCGGCGGCTCCGATCCTCGCCAGGCTCGAGGACGATCGTCATCGGCGGCGAACCGAGCTCCTCGACGGACTCGGTTCCGACCGGTACCTCGATCTCTTGGACGAGCTGATCGAGGCCAGCCGGAGGCCGCCGGTCGCGGACCCCACCGACGATCGGCGTGCCCGTCGCGTGCTCCGCACGGTCACGCGGAAGGCGTGGCGTCGGACCGCGCGAGCGGTCGATCGCTTGGACCCGGAGCCACCGGATGTCGCGCTCCACGAGATACGCAAACGAGCCAAGCGGGCGCGGTACGTGGCCGAGCTGGGCCGCGAGGTGTTCGGGAAACCCGCCATGCGGCTCGCCGACCGGCTCGCCGATGTGCAGGATGGCTTCGGCGAGCTCCAAGACACCGTGGTCGCTGAGGAACGGCTGCGATCGCTGCACCTGCCGAGCGGCTCGGCCTTCGTCGCCGGCATGCTCGTGTGCAGCGAACGCAGCGCGCGCGCGGAGGCGCGAGTTCGGTGGCGCCGGCTGTGGAAGGCTGCGAGCGCCAAGCGCGTTCGTCGGTGGCTCGCGTAACGGGTACGTCTGGTCCTCCACGCGTCGTTTGGCCTCGCGGCTCGCAGGGAACGAGCGGATCGGAGGCGGTCGTTCGACGAGGGAGGTTCGAGATGTGTCTTTCCTGCGGGTGCGGTCATCCGGACGAGACCCACGGCAACGACGCGAACATCACGGCCGATGATCTGCGGAGCGCGGCTCAGGCGGCCGGCATCGCGATGGAACAGGCAGCGGACAACATCCACAACGGTGCCCGTCAGATGCGGGATGAAGGTTCGGGTACCTGAACAGACGCCGACCGTTGCGAAGAGGAGGGAGGCCGGAAGGCCTCCCTCCTCTTCATCTGGTCCTCGGCGGTTGCTTACCTAGCGGCGCGGTGCGTCTGCGATCCACCGAAGGAATGGCTCCCAGCCAGAGCCGGGGACCTCACGCACGTACCGTTCGGCGAGCCGCTCCGCCTGCGAACGTCGGATCCCGAGCACCTGGGATGCCAGGCTGGCGAGGTATCGCGCGTCGTCGTCGTCCTCGGCGAGCTCCATCTACGACCTCCGCTTCCGAGCGGTCGCCTTGCCGCCCTTGCGCCCGGCGGCCTTCTTCTGGGCGGTCGTCCCGCCCTGCGATGCGTCGCCGCCGGAGCCAGACTTCTTGCCACCGTGCTCGGATGACTTCGGCGCGTTGGCGATCTTGGCCGCGCGCTCCTTGGACATGCCCTTGTCCTTGAGGGCTTCGTACTTCCGTTCGTTCTTGATGCTCGGTCGCTTCGTGGGCATCGCTCTTCCTCTCATCTCGATGCCTCCGGCGTCCCGCGGAAAACGATCAGGTCTGTGGTTCGCCGGCTGCCTCCGGTCCCGGCAAGGGCTCGGGCATCGGCCCCGGCTCGGGTGTCGGCCCCGGTGTCGGGGGGATCGGGCTCGGTTGCGGTTCGGGGTTGGGATCGGGTACGCGCATCTCGTCACCTCCCGCCTCGGTTCGCTGCTTCGCATCTACCCGCCGGCGGGACCCGAGAAACGGCGGCTCGTCGCCACGCGATCACGCGGCGACGGACGAGCGGCTGTCTCCATGCGATCGGAGGAGGTCCAGCACGACCGCTTCGACCGCCGGGCCGGGCTCGGCGTCGGGCACGTGGCGGACGTCGATCACCTCGCCGTCGAGGTAGCGGTCGACGACACGCGGGTCGATGTACGAGCTCCTCGCGACCGCCGCCGTGTTCCCCAGGTGTTCAGAGACGGCGTTGGCCGCCTCGCGGATCGTTCGCTTGCTCGCGCGGCCGCTCGGCGCGATCCCGCGTTCGGCAAGGAACGTGGCCGCGAGCACGGTCGCGTGCCAGGTGCGGAAGTCCTTCGCCGAGAAGTCCCCGCCGGCGGTGTCTTTGAGATAGGCGTTGATGTCGGAGGCGCGCACGTCATGCCAGCCTGTTCCGTCCTTCCACGCCAGGAGCTCCTCGGCCTCATTCCGTCGGCGGAGGGTCCTCAGGACGCGCAGCACGTCGGGATCTCGGATCTCCCGGACATGCCGCTTCCCGCCCTTCCCGACGTAGTCGAACTCGGCTCGGTCTCCGCGAACGACGACGTGCTCGCGTCGGAGGGTGGCCAGGCCGTAGGAGCCGTTGTCCGCGTAGTCCTCGCCGCCGACCCGGAAGAGTCCTCGGTCCAGGAGCCGTACCGCGCAGGCGAGCACGCGCTCGCGCGGGTACCCGCGCCGTCTCAGGTCCACGTCGAGCCGGGCGCGCAAAGACGGCAACGCTTCGGCGAAGGTCTCGATCCGTTCGAACTTCTCGCGGTCCCGTTGGTGGCGCCACTCCGGGTGGTAGAGGTATTGACGCCGTCCAGCGTCGTCGGTTCCGGTCGCCTGCAGATGACCCCGATCGTCGGAGCAGATCCATACCTCGGTCCATGCCGGAGGGATCGCGAGGGCTCGCAATCGCTCCAGGCGCTCATCGCGGATCGGAGCGCCGCGTTGGTCGAGGTAGACGAACCCGCGTCCGTGCCGGCGACGTGAGAAGCCTGGAGAGCTCTGCCGGACGCGACGCAGCCGGGTCATGGACGCTCGGATGCCCAACCCCGCGGCCGGACAAACGCGGTTCGCGTGATCGACCGCGGGGTATGTGTTCGCCGTGAAGGGATATCGCTGGTCACGCTCGTACGCCGCCCCGGGAGGGCGCTGATATGGAACGGCTCCTCGGCACGCCGGGCGCCTCGGACCCGATCGAGAAGGATCTCCTCCTTCAGGTTCTGGATGATGCCGTCGCCGCGTTGAGCGACAGCGACATCACGTTCCTGGTGATGGGGGGGATCGCCTCGGCCATCTTCGGCCGGGCGCGGGTCACGTCCGACATCGATCTCTTCGTGCGGCAGAGCGATAGCGACCGCGTGCTCGAGGCACTGGCGAAGCGGGGCTTCCGCACCGAGGTCATCTACGAGCATTGGCTCTCGAAGGCGGCGCTGGACGGCGTGACGGTGGACATCATCAGCCGGTCGACCCCCGACATCCTCCTGGACGACGAGATGGTGCGGCGGGCCGTGATCGGCCGGTTCGAAGGACGGCGCCTCTGGCTGGTCCCGCCCGAGGACCTCGTCGTGATGAAGGCGCTCGCGGCGTCGGAGGACACGCCGCGGTACTGGTACGACGCGCTCGGCATCATCGGACATGCCGATCTGGACTGGGACTACCTGATCCGTCGCGCGCGAGCCAACGGCCCCCGGCGCGTCCTCGCCCTGCTCCTGTACGCGTGGTCGAACGACCTCGTGGTTCCGGGAGATCCGGTTCGCACGCTGTTCGACCTCGTCACGCAGAACGCTCCGAACCCGGGCGGTCATCGCGATCCGACGGGAACATCGTCATGACCGACGCACCCGGACCGTATCGCGAGGAATCCCTCCGGCAGGCGCTCGCGACCGATCCGCGCGTGATGGAACCGGAGCTCGAGGTCAGCATCGCGGGGAACCGCGTCGTGATCTCCGGGACGATCCCGACCGAGGATCGGCGTGCGGCCGTCACCGACGTCGCCCGGGAACGGTTCCCCGATCTGGAGGTGGACAACCGAACGGTCGTTCCGACCTTGCCCGCAGCCGGCGGAGAGGAGCAGGTGACGTGATCAAGATCGCCGCGGCCGGCGACCTCCACATCGGCGCGGACTCGAGGGGAACGCTGCGCCCCGCCCTCACGGAGATCGCGCGGGACGTGGATGTGGTCTTGCTGGCGGGCGATCTCACCAAAGCGGGGCTCGAGGAAGAGGCGGATGTCCTCGCCGACGAGCTGGAGGGGATCGGCGTCCCGGTCGTTGCCGTCCTCGGGAACCACGACCTCCACTCCGATCAGCCCGATCGTGTCCGCGCGCGCCTGGAGGATGCCCGCGTCGTCGTCCTGGAGCGCGAGAGTCATGTCCTCCAGCTGTCCGAGGCCAGCCTCGGGATCGCGGGCATCCGTGGGTTCGGCGGCGGGTTCGCCGGGGCATGTGCGACGGAGTTCGGTGAGCCGGAGATGAAGCGCTTCGTGCGCGTCACCCGAGATGCCGCCTCGGCGTTGCGCTCATGCCTCGAGCGACTCGTGACCGACGTCCGCGTCGCCCTCCTCCATTACTCCCCGGTCCGTGACACCTTGCACGGCGAGCCGTCGGAGATCTATCCCTTCCTCGGCAGCTACCTGCTTGCCGAGGCCGTCGACACGGCGGGCTGCGATCTGGTGCTGCACGGGCACGCCCATCGCGGGACGGAGTGGGGGATCACGCCGGGAGGCGTCCCCGTCCGGAACGTCGCGCAGCCGGTGATCCGCCGTGCCTTCGCCGTGTACGCGCTCGACCCCCAAGCCCGCGTCGCGCGCTCCGGATCGCGCTCCTGAGGACGCTCCTATCTCAGCGAGGAGGCGGCGCGTCGCCCGGCGGCCGCTCGGGTCGGGTCAGGCCCGGCGGTTCCTGCGTGGGCTCGTCGAACTGGGACGGCTCCATACGCGGGTCCGGCGACTCCAGACCCGACATGCCGCCCACGAGTGCGCCCATGAGGCTCAGGAAGATCGCGCTCGCGATGGCGACCGACCACATGGCCATCGATCCCGGCCGGAACGCGATGGCACCCCAGACGGCGCCGCCGACCGCTCCCACACCGGCACCGACCAGGGCTCCGATCGAGATCCGCGAGGCCCATCGGCGGATGTGTCGTCGTTCACGTCGCTCCAGGTCCCGGTCCATGGGGCCTGCGTACCCCGGAGCGTCCTCGACGAACCGACGGCGCGCACGCATGGTCCCGCGGGTGTGGGGTAACCAGGGGGCGACGGAGGAAAGGAGGGTTGTCGTGATGGATCGGATACTCGGTGACAAAACGCTTCGCATGCGTGACCGGTTGTTGAGCGCGAGGCTCGGGAACCTCGATCGTCAGAACGAGCGGCTCCGCAACGAGGTATCGGTGTTGCACTCGCAGCTGGACCACGAGCGTGAGGAACACGAGGAGCTCCGTGACGCGCTGCGTTCCAAGCCCAAGGAGGTTTCGGTCCGCAAGCCCGGCCTCGTTCGCATCGCGGTGATCGGCGGAGGTGCCTACCTCCTCGGCGCTCATGCGGGACGCGAACGGTACGAGGAGGTCATGCGGTGGGCGCGTTCGATGCGTGATCGCATGCGCGGGAGCGCAGAGGACGTCGCGACGCAGCTCGACGTCCAGGCCTCGAAGGTGGAAGATCGCGTCGAGAAGAAGATGGCCGACGCCGATCTGGCGTCGTCGCGTCGGACGTCGCAGGTGCCGAACAGCGTCCGGTCGTAACGGCGGCTCAGCAGAGCTTCAACTGTTCGTCCGACGGCGGTTCGGCTCTCACCTGACGGGAGCCGCTGACCGGGATCGGGCGACCGATCCCGGTCAGCGTTCTTTCCACCCGGCGTGACAGCCGGCCCCGTTCGGTCGGCGGGGCGTATGCCTTCCGATAGAGCGACCGGTATCGCGCGACGAGGTCCGGTCGGTTGGCTTCGAGCCAGGGGAGGAACTCCTCGCGGACGCCCGGTCGACGGTGCAGGAGGATCGGGGAGACGTGCGTGGCACCGGCTGCGACGGCGGCCTCGACGACGCGCTCGACCTGACCCGGACCGTCGGAGATGCCCGGAAGGACCGGTGCGATCAGGACGCCCGTCGGGATCCCGGCGTCGTTGAGCGTCCTGACGGCGTCCATCCGAGCTCGCGGGCTGGGCGTTCCCGGCTCGGTCTTCCGCCAGACGTCCTCGTCCATCGTTCCGATGGAGAAGGCGGCAGCGATCGGTGCGGCGGACGCTGCCTGTTCCAAGAGGTCGATGTCACGCAGGATCAGCGTGCCCTTGGTGAGGATGGAGAACGGGTTCCGACGCGCGGTCAGGGCGCTCAGGATCCCGCGCATCAAGCGGTACCGGCCCTCGACCCGTTGGTACGGGTCCGTCCCGGTCCCCATCGCGATGTGCTCGCCCTTCCACCGGCGCGACGCGAGCTCGCGGGCGAGGACCTCCGGGGCGTTGATCTTCACCACGATCTTCGTCTCGAAGTCGCGCCCGGCATCCATGTCGAGGTAGGTGTGGGTCGGCCGCGCGAAGCAGTACACGCAGGCGTGGGTGCAGCCGCGGTACGGGTTGATCGTCCAATCGAACGGCATCGTGCGGCCGGGCACCTTGTTGATCACCGACCGGGCCTCCACCTCGATGCACGTGATCCCGCGGAACTCGGGAGTGTCGAAGGTACGGCGAGCCAGTTCGAACATCTGTTCGGTCATGCGAGGACCCTAGAACAGACGTTCGGATGCCACAAGTCCGCTGATCACGTGTAGGGGCGGCCGAACCCGGGAACCATCGGAACAGGTCGTTCGAAGGAGGATGACATGGCACGGGAGATCTCGATGGGACCGGCCCGCGCGAAGGTCAGGGCCTCGACCCGCCCGGTGATCAGCTGGGGCGCGGTCTTCGGAGGCGCCGTCGTGGGGCTCGCGTTGTTCGCGTTGCTGGCGTCGTTATGGCTCGCCCTTGCGTTCGAGTCCGGGACCGGCGTCGTCCGAACGAACCTCGCGTGGTTCCTGGGAGGCTCCGCCCTGGGATGCCTGTTCCTGGGCGGGATCATCACGGGGTACCTCACGGGCATCCGGAGCGCCGGGAGCGGCATCCTGCACGGGTGGTCGCTCTGGGGTCTGCTCATGATCGCGACGATCGCGATCGGCATCCCCAGCGTGCTCAACATCTTCGGCCTCGACCGGGTGACGACGGGACTCGACACCGGGAGCGTCGGGAACGCGAACGCCCTCTGGGCGTCGTTCTGGACGATTCTCGGCGGTTTCGTCGCCGCCGGTCTCGGTGGCGCGATCGGAGGAGCCGTCGCCCGGGAGCCGGGCGTCGTTGCGACCACTGAGGCGGAGCGAACCATCGTGGACGTTGGCGACCACGATGACGACCACGATGACGACCACGATCACGACCGCGACATCCAACACGCCCGAGTGTGAGCTGAGGGGTCGATAGCGCCGGGACTTCGCAGATGCACCGGCGGTCGCGCGGAGCGACCGCCGGTGCATCGCTTGTCGGAACGCTCCCCATCGACGGATGATGGGCTCCCCGACCAGTCGTGGAGAACATGAGCGCCCCGATCGATCCGGCCAGCCATGCCATACGCGCCGCGGAGCCCGAACCGCTGCGTGAGCATGCCCCCGAGGCCATCGTCGTGCTCGATCCGCACGACGGGCGATTCGTCATGGTCGACGCGGAGGCTGAGCTGCTGTTCGGGATCGATCGGGAGCGGCTGACGACCGCCGGACCGACCGAGGTGAGCCCGCCGTCGCAGCCGGACGGCCGGTCTTCCGACGCGGCCGCGACCGCGTACATCGAGCAGGCCATGCATGGTGAGATGCCGGTGTTCCGGTGGATCTTCCGGCGCGCCGACGGTGACGAGGTGGCGCGGGAGGTCCGGCTGCGGGCGCTGCCCGGCCCCGATGGTCGCACGCTCGTCCTCGGCAGCATCACCGGCGCGACGACGCGCGATGCCCCGCAGGAGCGACTCGGGGTGTGGGACGCACGCGAGGCGAGGGACCCGCACGCAGCGTTCATCGCTTCGCTCCATGACGGCTTCGAGATGATGGGTCGCGACGGCACGATCCTCGATGTGAACGAGCGGTTCGCGGAGATCGTGGGCATGCCTCGCGATGCGATCATCGGGCTGCGGCCGCCCTTCCCGTGGTGGTTCGCGGAGGGACCCGAGCGGAGCCGCGTCGAGCAAGCCTTGGCGTCGGTGATCGACGGTGGCTCGGGCGAATTCGACTTCACCTTCCGGCGACCCGACGGCCGGACGGTCGACGTGATCCTGAATGCCAACGAGGTCGTTGGTTCCGACGGCGAGCGGTTGGGACTGGTTGCGATCGTCAAGGACGTCAGCGAGCGCGTGGCCGCACAGGCGGAACGCGATGAGCTGGTGACCAGCTTGGCGGAGGAACGCTCGCAGCTCGCGATGGTCCTGCAGCGCCTTTCGCGTCTCCAGGGATTCACGGCGTCCATCGCTGAGCGCCTGACGCAAGCCGAGGTGATCGATTCCTTGCTGTCGGCCGCGCGAGAGGCGGTTCACGCATCGGGTGCCGCCGTCATCTTGCTCACGGACGACGACGTGCTGGCCGTCGTCGCGACGGACGGCGAACTCGATCCAGAGATGATCCCCGCGACATCGTCCCCGACGGTTGCGGGCGATATCCAAGAGGCGTTCCGGACGGGGAGGGCACGATGGTTGGAACCCCGCCCGCGCGGGGAGGGTGCGCCGGATGACCGCTGGGGCTTCATCCCGCTCGTGCGCCGTGGCGGCTCCATGGGCCTGCTCGCGATCCGCTGCCCGGAAGCCACCTTCACGTCCGAAGATCGCGCCATGCTCGAGACGATGGTATGGCAGGCATCCCAGGCGCTCGAGCGGGCGCGGCTCCTGGAGAGCGAGGCGCGCAGCCGGCAGACGCTGGCTCGGGTGCTCGCGGTGAGCGATGCGGCGTTGGAGTGGCTCGGCTCCGACGACGCTCTTCACTCGCTCCTGCGACGCATCCGCGAGGCCCTGGGAACGGACAGCGCATCGCTCCTGGTGCTCCGGGGTGACACCCTGTACGTGCGCGCGACCGATGGGTTGGAACGGATCCCCGAGGAACAGGTCCCGATCCCGCTCGGGAAAGGCTTCTCGGGGCGCGTCGCAGCAGGGCGAACGCCGCTGATGGTCGAAGATGTCTCCCGCTTCGAGGTCGTGAGCCCATGGCTCCGCGAACGCCTCCGATCGGTCGTCGGCGTCCCGATCTTCCGTGCGGACGACGTGGTCGGCGTGCTTCACGTGGGCTCGACGTCGCACCGTGGGTTCGGCCGTGGCGATATCGAGCTCCTGGAACTGGTTGCAGCTCGGGTGGGCGGGGCCCTCGAGCGCGCGCGCCTCTTCGAGTCCGCTCGCGCCGCGCGATCCGACGCGGCACGAGCGGCCGATCGTCTCCGGCGACTCCAGACGGCGACGGCTGCGCTGACGGGGGCGATCACCGTGCAGGAGGTCTCCACAGCGATCCTGAACCAGGCGATGGGCGTCGTTCGGGGCGACGCCGGGGTGCTCGTGCTCCCGTCGGACGACGGCCGCCACTTGGCGATCGTCGCCACGACCGGGGAGCCCGAGACCCTGAACGGCGTCGGCCGACACCTCGATCGGTACGGGATCGACGACGACGCCGCCATCTGCGAGGCGTACCGATCCGGAACCCTGGTCTGGGTCCCGAGCCGGCGTGAGTGGAAGCGTCGGTTCGAGGAGGGCACGGCGACCGCAGACTCCACGGCCCGGTCGATCCTGGCGGTGCCGATGTGTATCGACGAACAGCGCCTCGGTGCGATCGGTCTGCTGTTCGAGTCCGAGGGTCGTCTGAGCAAGGGGGAGCGACGCCTGGCGACGACGTTCGCCGAGCAGGCGGCGTTGGCCCTCGAGCGAGCGAGACTCTTCGAGGCCGAGCGTGCCGCACGGGATACGACCGAACGCCTGCAGGCGCTCGCGGCGTCGCTGGCCGTCGTCGTGACCGCGAAGGAGGTCCTGACGATCCTGGTCGAGGACGGAAGCGCGGTCGTGGGCGCGGCATCCGCGTGGGCCGCGGTGCTTGACCGCGGGGCGCAGGAGCTGCAAGCCGTGGCCTCGCGTGGTTACGGATCGCCGCTGATCGATCCGTTCCAGACGCTATCCCTCGATCTACGGCTGCCGGCAACGGATGCCGTCCGGGAGCGACGCGAGATCTGGTTCGACTCGCTCGAGGCCTTCGACCGGGCGTATCCGGGGTTCGACCGCGCGAGCGAGGAGCACGGTGGCGGGTTCGGATGCCTCCCGATGTTCGACACGGCTCGGCGTCCGATCGGTGTCGTGTCGTTGCAGCTCGCTCCGCGCCGGACGATCGGCGAGCGTGAGCGGTCGGCGTTGCGTGCGATCGTGGCGCTCGGCGCGCAGGCCCTCGAACGCGCGCAGCTCTACGAGCGGGAGCATGCGGTGGCGGCCACCCTGCAGAAGAGCTTGCTCCCGGGTTCGCTCCCCGAGGACCCACGGGTCTCCGTTGCGACCCGCTACCGACCGGGCACCGAGGAGCTCGATGTCGGCGGCGATTGGTACGACGTGATCCGGGTCGGGGACGATCGGATCGGCGTCGCGATCGGCGACGTCGTCGGGCATGGGCTCGAGGCGGCGAGCGCGATGGGGCAGCTCCGAAGCGCGCTGCGGGGCCTCGCGTTGACCGGCCGTGGGCCGGGCACCGTCATCGAGGGGCTCGACCGGTTCGCGCGGACGTCGGCCCCGTCGACGATGGCGACCGTCGCGTACGCGGAGCTCGATCTGGAGGACAACGAGCTGCGGTACGCGTGCGCCGGCCATCCGCCGCCCGCCGTCCAGATCGCGGGGGAGGTCCGCTTCCTCGAACGGGGCCGCACCACGCCGCTCGCCGCGCTTCCGGAACCCATCCGGTGCAACGAAGAGACGGAGTCGTTCCCGGCGGGTTCGGTGCTGGTGCTGTACTCGGACGGGCTGATCGAGCGACGAGGCGAGCAGCTCGATCTAGGGATGGCACGGCTGCGAGACGTCCTGCGGGATGCCCCGTCGGGCCACCCCGAGGCTCTCGCCGATCGCCTCCTCGCCGAGTTGGTGGGTGAGGTTCCCCAGGACGATGACGTGGCCGTCCTGTGCCTGCGGGCCGCGCCGGAGGCTCCGCCACTGGTCATCTCGATGCCTCCCGAGCCCGCCGCCCTGGCCGACGTTCGTGCGTCGGTCCGTCGGTGGCTCGATGAGGTTCCGCTTCCGGAAGAGATGCGCGAAGAGGTGGTGCTCGCGTGCAACGAGGCATGTGCGAATGCGGTCGAGCACGCCTACCTCGACGGTCCGGCTGCTCCGATCCGCGTGAGCCTTCGTCGTAACGCCACGGACATCACGATCGAGATCGTCGATGAAGGCGCCTGGCGCCGGGATGGTGAGGACGCCGGGCGGGGCCATGGCATGCCCGTCATGCGCGCCCTGATGGACGAGGTCGACCTGCGTCCGACCGATGAGGGCACGGTCGTCGCCATGAGACGGCGTTTCGCGGAGCGCTAACCATGCCGGCGGGACCCGATGGACGATCCGAGCCTGCGGCCCACGGATATACTCGTGATCCCGCGCCGAGGACCCACGAAGGGACGTCTGAGATCGATCTCACCGTGCGTTCCCGCGTCGTCGCTGGGTGGACCGTCCTCTCCGTCGAAGGCGAGGTCGACCTGTATACAGCGCCCGCGGTGCGAGACGCGGCCGTGGCGGCGATGGAGTCCGGCGTCGACCACCTGGTCCTTGACCTGACCGCCGTCCCCTTCATCGATTCCAGTGGGCTGGGCGTGATCGTAGCGTGCCTGAAGCGGCTCCGCGAGGTAGGCGGCGATCTCGCACTCGTGAGCCCGCCGAGCTCACCGCCGACCAAGCTCCTTTCCGTGACCGGTCTCGATCATGCGATCCCGACGCACGCGACGGTGGACGCGGCCCTCGCCGACGTGCACTGAGCTACCGATCCAAGGCGCGTTCGAGCTGCGCCTTCGACATCTTCGAACGGCCCTCCAGTCCGCGCTCCTTGGCCTCGTTGTAGAGCTGATCGTACGTGCGGCCTCGCGGTCCCGTATGGGAACGGAGGCCACCGCGGCGACCCGACGAGATGTCCTGCGTTGACGAACGGCTCTTCGTCTTCGCCTCCCCCGACCGGGCGCGTTCCTTGTTCACCGTCCGCGCGGCGATCTCCTCCGCGAGGTCTTCCGATCGGCCCTGCTCCTTGAGTCCTTCCTTGATGTGCGTGTACTGACGCTCGCGTTTGGCATTCCACGCCTTCTGCGGCATGTCGCTCCCTCCCTTGCTCGTCGTTCGGGCTCGCCCGTCCTATACCCGCTCGGGCACGGCGATGAACGCGGTCTCCGCGGAGCGCGTCAGCTCGGAGGAGCGGCCGACGTCGGAAGCGTGGGCGTCGGTGCGGTGGGCGAAGGAACGGACGAGGTTGAGGCGCTCGGACTGGGCGTCACCGAGGTCGCCGTCGGGCTCGGAGATCCGGTCGGCGACATCGGGGTCGTCGTCGGCGCCGCCGCCGAGGGGGTCGGGTGGAGCAGCTTGCCGATCGGGCTGACCGGGCCACCCGAGCTGTGGGCGAGCGAGAACACCTGCTGCGAGCGGGTGGTCGATGACGAAGCGCCGAGCACGATCGCGAGCGCAACGATGCTCGTCACGAGCAGACCGCTGGCCGCCGCGGCTGCCACGGCGGGCGCAGCCCGAGACACGCGCTCACGCATCCACTCCGAGCGCCTGCGCCGTTCCAGCTGGGCGGACAACTCGGTGTGCTGGTTCAACCAGGCCATGTACGGCGCGCAGGCGTAGACGGCACCCTGCCAGAGGAACAGGGCGGCCAGGATCGGCCCGGCGCGGTGCGTCACGAGCAGCCAGACGCCCGTAGCCCACAGGACGCATGCCACGAGCGTCTCCGTGCGTGTCGTCCAGAGCGCCGTCAGCACGTTCGCCCGGTCGCGCTCCTTCGGCGTTCGCAGGAACACACCCTCGCGGCGGAACAGGCCTTGGCCACACGCGAGTGCGACGGTCCAGGAGAGCGAAAGCCAATTCGCGAAGGCCCGGCTCAGGCCGAGGAGCCGCCGGCTGCGATAGCCGAGCACCCTTCGTAGGCGATCCCCAACGTGAGCTTCCACGAACCTCGGTCGCGGCGATACCTGAGCTGACCACCACCGAAGCAGCCGCCGGCACCCGCATCGTCCCAGGTATAGCGGAGCGATGCCGTCTTCGGCGTCCACCTGACGGGAGCCAGGACCCAGAGGGTTCCCGCGTGCGGGAGACGGTGGTGCACCCACGACACGGGACGATCGACGGCGCCCGAGATCGCCCGGCGGAGCGCCGCGCTCGCCAGCGTGCAACCTTGACGGGTCGCGGGGTTCAGGCAGAGCCGGTCAAGGATCTGGATCGGCCGGCCGCCGGTATCGAGGACACGTGCGTCGAGCGCCGCTTCTGCCCGGATACCCCGGCCGTGGATGTCGCCGCCTCCCGTGGCGGCGGATGCCGCGGCGGCGCCGATCAGGACGAAACAGACGGCGATGGCGGTGATGCGCACGGGCGAACCATGTCAGGCCCGGGCGTCCCGCGCAACCGCCGAAAGGCGGTCACGACCGCCGCCGCGCTCGCCGTCGCATCCAGAGCGAACCCAACGCCTGCGCGATGAAGCTCAGCAACCAGAGCTTCTGCGCGAAGGTCGGAAGGTGAGCCAGCGCCACCGGGATCGATCCCAGGAAGACCGTCGGAACGATCACGACCCGCAGCACGTACAGACGGGCGACCGATGGCGGGGCCGAGGGATCGCGAGGACGAGGAGCGTCATCGCGATCGCGAACACCGCGACCGCGAACGCGTCCGCGAAGAAGATCAGGCGATCGAGCGCATCCGTGCCATCGGTGTGCGATCCGGCCTTCCCCTAGACGTCGGAACCACCCGCGGCACCGTGGCCAGCGTCCACGTCGAGGGAAACCTACCCCGGGTCGCGATCATGAGGACTCAACCGTTCGTGTCGAGACGGCGGATCGAAGGCGGGTTGGCGACGAGGTCGATCGCCACGATGCGATCGTTCGACACGGTGAACGCCACGACGGCGATCGGGTGCTCGGGGTCACCGACGATCGCTCCGACGCTCCCGTTCACCGTGGCGAGTCGTGCGAGCGGCGCGAGCGGGGAGCCGCGCGACATGATGCGTTCCGCGACCGGCCGGGCGCCCGTCACGGTCACGCTCGGCGTCCCACGCCTCCCGGATCCGACGTGGAAGATCACGTCCGGATCCAACACCTCGAGGAGCGCCTCGAAGTCGCCGGAGCGCGACGCCGCGAGGAACGCGTCGACCACGCGTCGTTGCACGCGGATGTCGGTCTCGGCCGGAAGCGTGCCCCCTCGGACCGACCGACGAGCACGGCTCGCAAGCTGGCGGGTCGCGACCGCGGACCGACCGACGATGCGTCCGATGTCGTCGAACGGCATGTCGAAGACGTCGTGGAGGACGAACGCGACCCGCTCGGCCGGCCGCAACCGCTCCAAGACCACGAGGAGCGCAAGGCTGACCGAGTCCGCCGCCATGGCCTGTTCCTCGGGGTCATCTGAGGGGTCATCGCTCACGATCGGCTCCGGGACCCATGGTCGGATGTCGTCGGGACGGGCCCGCCGAGCGCGAAGCACGTCGAGGCAGATCCGACCGACGACGGTCGTCAGCCACGCCCGGAAGTCATCGATCGTGTCCTCGCTCCGGTCGAGCCGCAGCCAGGATTCCTGCACGGCGTCGTCGGCCTCCGTGAGCGAGCCGAGCATGCGGTACGCGACGGCACGGAGGTGCGGTCGTTGCTCCTCGAACGCCCTGGCGAGCCACTCTCGCCGCTCCATCAGGTCCTCCACATCTCATCAGACGAACGAGACCCATCGAGTGTGACGGCTCTCTTTCGTCACGGTTCGTCCGTCCGCTCCGTCCTCATGGTGTCCGGGTTTCTTGGCCCACCGATGCGAGGAGGAACGATGACGAACGGACCCGCGATCGAGGTGCAGGGGTTGCGCAAGGTGTTCCCCAGCGGTGTCGAGGCCGTCTCCGGAGTGGACTTCGCTGTCCAGCCGGGTGAGGTGTTCAGTCTCTTGGGGCCCAACGGCGCGGGAAAGTCGACCACGATCGGCATGCTCACAGGAACGGTTGCGCCGACGGAAGGAAGCGCCCGGCTCGCCGGGTTCGACGTCGCGACCGAGCCGCTCGCCGCGCGGCGAACCAGCAGCGTGTTGTTCCAGGAGCCGGTGGTGGACCGGCAGTTGACCGGTCGACGGAACCTGGAGATCCACGCCCGTCTGTGGGGCGTGCCCTCTCGGGAGATCGCGGGGCGGCTGGAGGAGATCGTGGAGGCGTTCACGCTCTCCGACCTGATCGAGCGGCCCGTCGCAACGTACAGCGGAGGAGAGCGGCGCCGGCTGGAGATCGCCCGCACGCTCGTCTCGGAGCCCACCGTGCTCTTCCTCGACGAACCCACGGTCGGGCTGGACCCCCGGATCCGGCTGGAGCTGCTGGACGTGATGGCTCGGCTCCGGGAGCGGAACGAGATGACCCTCCTGCTCACGACGCACTACCTGGACGAGGCCGAGCGGTTGTCCGACCGGATCGCGATTATGCGAGCCGGTCGGATCGTGGCCTCGGGTTCGGCTCGGGAGCTGATCGCCGGTCTCGGCGAGCAGCTCCTGGAGCTCAGGGTGCACGGCGATCCCGGCGCGTCGCTCGCCTCGCTCGCCCGCGCCGGGATCGCCGGCCGCGACGCGTTCGCGGTGGGCTCGACGCTGATCGTGCCGGCGCGCGGCCGCGGCGCGGACGAAGCCCGCGCCGCGGCCGCCTCCACCGGCGCCGAGGTCCTGTCCGCCGTGCAACGGCGGACGACCCTCGACGACGTCTACCTGTGGCTGACCGGCGACGACCTCGCCGACGCCGCCTAACGAGGAAAAGAGGAGTGATCCAACATGGCCACCATCGCCAACCCCGCCGCCGACCGCCCGCACCCTCGGCGGTCGATCCTCTCGCCGGTCGCGACGCTCGCGCGGCGTCGGTCGCAGCTCACGGTTCGGACGCCGCGCGAGTTGTTCGTTCCGTTGTTGACCCCCATCCTGTTCGCGCTCGTGATCGCGCCCGCCCTGAAACAGGCGCTGCATACGAGCGCGGCGTACGAGTCGTTCATCGCCGTGGGGACGATCGGGCTCCTCGTTCCGCTCAACACGATGTTCGCGGGACTGAGCGTGATCGTTGACCGAGAGGCCGGCGCGCAACGCGAGCTGCTCGCCGCGCCGGTCCCTCGCCCCACGCTCGTGCTGGGCAACCTCGCCGTCGCCTTCGCGGTGACGGCGTTCCAGATCACCGCCCTCATCGTGGCCGCCGTGGCGCGCGGGATCCCCTTCGATGCCACGGGCAGCGGGATCGCGTGGTTCCTCGCCGCGAGCGCGATGTTCACGGTCGGGATGTACGGGGCCGCGGAGACCCTCGCGAGCCGCGTCCCTGAGCCGGCGGAATACATCGCCCGCGTCCCTGCGATCGCGATCGTCCCCTGGTTCCTCGGCGGATCGCTGTTCCCCATCGCGGCGCTCCCGATCGGGTTGGCCTGGTTCGCGCGGTTCCTGCCGATCACGCATGCGCTCGCCCTGATGCGGTACGGACTCCTCGGTGAGGCTGGCGGGCTCCGCGATATCTGGGGGATGGCGAGCGCTCAGACGATGGCTCGGCTCAGCCTCCTCGTCGTCGCGGCGTTCGCCGCTCTGCTCACCGCCGTCTCGGTGCGGACCTTCGCTCGCTCGGCGCTCCGCTGAGACGAACGGCGGCTCTTCGAACGGCAGGCGTCGGATGTCATCGAGACGCAGCATCTCGTGGTTCCCAGCGGCACGACGCAGCGGCATACTCGTTGGGTGCGAAGGAGCCGGCGCGACCCCGCCACCCGAGCCGTGCTTGACGCGGCCAACGCGACCTTCGCTGCGGTGATCTGCTTCGGACTCCTCACCGGGATCAGCACCCAACTGCAGAGCGTTCGTCCGCAAGCACCGTGGGAGGTCGATCCGTACGACGCGGTCGCCTCGTTCGCGACGATGCTCGTTCCGATCGTTGCCGCGCTCACATGGGTGCGATGCGCGCGGTGGAGGCACGAGGCGGCGTATCCGCCGTTCGCGCTCGTCGAGATCGTCCGCGGCTGCGTGGTCGCCCTGGTCGCGGTCGCCGCGACGGACGCGGCGTACCTGGTTGCCGCCTTCCAGCGCGGCTTCCCGAGGCCAGCACCGCTCCGCCCCGAGCTCCTGGGGTTGCTCGGGCTGTCGGCGATCACGCTCGTGATCGCATCCATGATGTCCGCGACGGCATCGTCGTTGCATCGGCGTCCACGTGCGGAGCGCAACGAGGTCGCGCTGAGCGGCGAACCGGATGCGATGGATGACGTGGCGGAGCTGTTGCGGAGCGCGCCGGCGAACCTCGCCCCGCTCCACGGGTCATGCGTTCGGACCGCTGATCTCCTTCTCGCCTGGGCAGGATCGAGCGCGGCGAGTCCTCGACGCCACCCATGGCTGTTCGTCGCGGCGATCTCCTGCGCGGCCGGTATCGCGGCTGCGGCATCTGAGTTCGTTCACGAAGGCCCGCCCCCGAACATCGGGGTCGGCGCCCTCGTCGTTGCGGTGTTCAGCACGATCGTCGCGATCGGCGGGCTTCTCGGCTACGCGCTGACGGGTCGCTACCTGCATCTCGTGCGATCGCCCCGTCGCGTCTGACGTCGCTGGCTCGGGTCGTCGGCGTTCGAGCACATCTCCAGCGCCAAGGCATGGGCACTACCGGGCTCTGTTCGAGGAGCTGCTCTCGGTGGACGAAGGGTCGCACGTGGGGGTCGCGAGCCCTGGTGCGGATGGGATGGATCCGAGCGATCGGTCGGACGCTCCCCGACGCCTGGCGGAACGTTAGGCGCCTGATCGGCGGCGCGGCCCGCTCCGGAACCCGATGCGGCGGTGCGTTCCGTCACAGAACGGCTTGTTCTCAGAGCCTCCGCACCGGCACAGCGCGACGCGGGTGTCCTCCCGGATCATGTGCCCGCTGGCGTCCTCGATCCGGATCTTCCCCCGAACGAACAAGGGGCCGTTGGGGCGGAGCTGGATGGTCTGATCCGGAGGCTGCGGCTCTTGGTCGCCACCGTCCAGACGACGGAAATGGAGGGCGCCGGTCGGGCAGCGCATGACGACGTCGGCTATCTCGTCGGCGGACGCCGCGTCGACGGCGATCCATGGATGGCGCCAGGGGTCGAAGACCGCCGGGAGCCCATCCAGGCAGTCGGCTGCGTGGATGCAGTACGCGGGCTCCCACGTCACGACGATCTGGTCGTTGGCGTACTCCTTCTTGACCCCGGTCTCATACCGAGTCTCGTCGCGCGATTCGATCGAGTCTTCCATCAGCTCACGCTTGTCCGTCGGCCCGGTGGGCAAGCGCCTCACCCAACGGCTCGGGCGCGCGTTGGTTGTCCGTGCGCGTTCCCGCCGCAGCCATCACGTCGCTGCCGTCGATCGTCTCGCGCTCGAGGAGCAACGTTGTGACCCGATCGAGCGCGTCCCGGTGGTCCGAGAGCAGCGTGGTCGCTCGCTCGTTCGCTTCCTTGAGGAGCCGCTCGACCTCCTCGTCGACCACCCGCTGCGTGGCCTCCGCGTATTGGCGGCTGCGGATCTCTTGCTGACCCAGGTAGGCGGGACCGTCGCTCGAGAATCCGACCGGTCCCAGCTTGGGGCTCATCCCGAACTCCACGACCATACGGATGGCAAGCTGGGTCGCCCCGGCGAGGTCATTGGAGGCGCCGGTCGAAACCTCCCCGACGACCAATTGCTCGGCGGCGCGTCCGCCCATCCGGATGGCGAGGGAATCCTGCAGGTAGCTCTCCGGATACAGATGTCGCTCATCCACGGGAAGCTGCTGGGTCACGCCGAGTGCCTGGCCGGCAGGTAGGATCGTCACCTTCGACACCGGGTCCGCGTGCTCGGAGAGGACCGCGACCAGGGCATGCCCGGCTTCGTGCACCGCGACGGCTCGCTTCTCCTCCGGCAGCAGCGCGTTCGAAGCATCCCGGCGTCCAAGCAGGATCCGGTCCCGGGCCTCGTCGAAATCGTCGGCCGTGACGGTGTCCCGGTTCGCGCGGACGGCGACGATCGCGGCCTCGTTCAACAGGTTCGCCAGGTCCGCGCCGGAGAACCCCGGGGTACCGCGGGCAACCACTAGCCGATCCACGTCGGGCCCGAGCTTCTTGCCCTTCGCATGGACGGCCAGGATCGCCGCGCGCTCCTTCAGGTTCGGCAACGGGATCTCCACCTGCCGGTCGAACCTGCCCGGGCGAAGCAACGCCGGGTCCAGGGTCTCGGGCCGGTTGGTGGCCGCGATCACGACGACACCGGCCGAGGAGTCGAACCCGTCCATCTCCGCCAGCAACTGGTTGAGCGTCTGTTCCCGTTCGTCGTTGGACACGATCGCGCCACCCCTGCGCGCGCCGATCGCGTCGATCTCGTCGATGAACACGATCGCAGGGGCCCGCTTCCGGGCCTCGGCGAACAGATCGCGCACGCGCGACGCGCCCACACCGACGAAGATCTCGACGAACGACGACCCGGTGACCGAGAAGAAGGGGACCCCTGCCTCGCCGGCGACCGCCCGCGCCATGAGCGTCTTGCCCGTGCCCGGGGGCCCGACCATCAACACGCCCTTAGGCCCGATCGCTCCCACCTTCGCGTAGCGGTTCGGGTGCTTCAGGAAATCCACGACCTCGGCGACCTCCTGCTTGGCTCCCTCGTAGCCGGCCACGTCGGAGAACCGCGTCGTGGGCTTCTCCGCGTCGTACAGCTTGGCCCGCGAACCGGTCAGCGCACCGAGGCCGCCTGCCAGCTGTCGCCCGGCTCGCCGTCCCAGGAAGATGAACAGCCCGATGAACAGCAGCAGGGGCAGCAGACTCAGGATCACCGACAGGACCGTCGCCGACGCCGGCCCCTGCCCCGTCACCTGGACGTGATGCTGTTCGAGCAAGGGCGCGACGGTGGTGTCCTGCAGGGCGACCGGGATCTGAGAGCGGTAGGCCGTGCCGTCCGTCAGCTGGCCCGACACGCCACCGTTGGCGTCGATCGTGGCCGTCTGGACCTTGTCCGATCGAACGTCGTCGAGGAACTGCGAGTAGGCGAGCGTGGTGGGTTCGGTCCCGCCCATCGAGGGGCGCAGCAGGAGCACGACGGTGAGGGCGATCCCCAGCAGGACCAGCCAGTTCCGCCAGGACGGCGGCGGCGGCGGCGCAGGGCCCTTGGTCCGGCGTTCGTGTCCGGGATCCGGCTGGCGGGCCGGACTCGTTCGGTGCTCCACGCGCCCTCACCCCCCCGTCCACCCAGTGGACCGGTCTGGAGACGGCCCCTCGAAGCGACGCCCCAGGCTATCAGTCGTGCTTCCATGAACTCGCGGGAGGCGTCGCCGGACGGTGGTGATGACGAGGGCCGTCGCGTGGTGTTCCACCACGCGACGGCCCTCGGCGCCGGAAGCGTCCGCCTCAGTCGAGCTCGACGGGAGCGCACGCCGTCGCGTACGCGGGCGAACCTCCGTCCACCAGGAACCACATCCCGCCCACCGTCAGGCCACGGAGCCCCCCGGCGTCCTCAGGCGTGAACACGTGGTACGCCGTCCCGTTCCCCGCGGCATTCGTCCGAAGGCTCGCGGTCGGGATCACGATCGCGGTGCCCGAGCACGTCGGGTCGCCGGGGAAGATCATCAGCACCACCTGGTAGGTCGTGCCGGGATCCCCTCCGTTGAGGACGTACTGCTCGTGGGCGTAGACGTTCGGTCCGTCCGCGTGGATGTTCTCGACGAACCCGCTCCGGATCGACGCTCCGTTCACGGCGGCGAATGCGTACTGGCTCGTGTGGTACGTGCCATCCGCGAGCGCCGGTCCAGCTCCCAACCACACGACGAGGACGGCCATCGCTACCGCGGAAGCCAACCTTCCACTCATGACTCCTCCCTTCCTCAACTCGGCACGCTAGGAGGGGAGTGAGGACGGAACATCCGTACCAGTACGGAACCTCGGGAACGCTGGAACGGGTGACGACTCAGATACCGAGCTCTTGTGCGCGACTGGCAAGCTCGACCTTGGAGCTGACGCCGAGCTTCGTGTACGCGTTCGCGAGGTGTGTCTCCACGGTCCGTTCGGAGAGGAAGAGCCGTTTCGCGATCGCGGCTGCCGTTTCCCCCCGTGACGCGAGGAGGGCCACCTCGCGTTCGCGCTGGCTGAGCGCGTCGGTCCCGAGGGTCGCGCGTCGCTTGGGTCGATGCTTCCGACCGGAGACGAAGACTTCGACGTGGGTCAAGATCGACTCGACGTCCCCGAGCCACGGCCGGTGGTCCTCGCCGGGCAACTCGACGTACGTGGCGCCGGGGATGTGCTCCGCCATGTACCTGGCGTGGCCGACCTCGATCCATCGGTCACCCGCGCGATGAAGGATCAGCGTCGGAACGGTGATCTCAGAGAGCAGGTTCCGCAGATCCATCTGCGTGTTCATGCGGATCACGGCTTGCGCCATGGCCGGGCTCGCCGCCATGCGCAGGTACCGCGCCCACCACTTCCGGTGCCGTTCGTCGTCGAACGGGCTCGGATGACCTTCGTCCCACCACTCGCCGGTGGCCCACGCCCGACCCATGCCTCCGAGGAACCCCTCGAGCTCGTCAGCCTGCAGACCCCATGGATAGTCGGGTCCCACCAAGCGGCGGGCCCAGGAGCCGTAGAGGACCAACGCTTGCGCCCGTTCCGGGTATCGGTGAGCGAAGAGGAGGCTGAGCGTCCCTCCTTCCGAGACACCGAACATGGCCGCCCGAGATGAGCCTGCGGAGTCCATGACCGCACGGATGTCATCCATCCGCTCTTCGATCGTCGGGACGCTAGTGGTGGGGTCGGACATGCCCGTGCCCCGCTTGTCGAAGACGATCAATCGCGAGAAGGACGCCAGGCGCGTCAGGAAGTGGGCGAGGTTCGGCTCCTCCCAGGCGACCTCGACGTGCGAGACGAAACCGGGCACGAGCACCAGGTCGAGGGGACCTTCGCCCACGACCTGGTAGGCGATGTTCGCGTCGCCGCTCCTCGCGTATCTCGTCTCGGGGCGCACCGAGCCACTCTAGCGACGCGTCATGCCCCGATGGTGATCGTAGCCCTTGGGAGAACCCAAGACGGCAGCGTCCGAGCCCCGAACGGAGGTCTCGAACCGTTCAGGCAGACCGGAAGCGGTAGTCGTGCTTCGAGAACCGCGATGCATGACCGCACGCCGAGCAACGTTCCAGCATGCTCTCGAGCCGGATCGTCGCGAAGGTGGGCGGGTCCATCGGGATCGCGGAGGGGAACGTCTCGCCGCAGTGAGGGCATTCCAGCGACAACACGTCGGCGTCCTCGGGTGCCATGGTTCCGTTGTCGGGTGAACGGAGGTCGCCCTAAAGGCCGAGATCACGAAGAGGCGAGCCTCCGATGAACCCGGGAGGGTTCATCGGAGGCTCGCCGATCCCGTACGTTTTCCCCGATCCGCGGAGCTGTGATTCTGTCTCAGCCTTGCGAGTTGTCGCCCTGCGAGTCTCCGCTCTGTGTGTCGCCGCTCGGCGTGTCGCCCTGAGAGTCGCCGCTCTGGGGATCGCCGCTCGTGTCGCCTTGCGAGTCTCCGCTCTGCGTGACGCCGCTCTGCGTGTCGCCGCTCGTGTCACCGCTCTGCGCGTCCTCGCCCTGGTTGTTGTTGTCGCCCTGGCTGTCATCGTTCTCGCCCTGGTCGTCGGCAGAGCTCTGTGTGTCCGAGCTCTCGCCCTGGTCACCTTGGTCGGTCGTCGGGACGACCGTGTCCGTCGTGGAGTCCTCGCCCTGGTTGTTGTTGTCGCCCTGGCTGTCGTCGTTCTCGCCTTGGGCTTCATCGTCACCGGGGAGGTTGATCCCCACCGTGCCCGCGGCGTGGGACACGGCCTTCTGGACGGTGTGGGGCAGCGCGCCCGCGTAGGCCATGCTTCCCATCACGGCGAAGACGGCAGCGACGGGCGCGAGCACCCTGACCAGGATCCTCGTCGATCTCTTCATGGGCTTCCTCCTGAGCTTCGGCAGCCGTGACACCTGCGGCGCAGGCGCGTCGGCGTTGCTGACCGGCCTCGCGACCGGGTCGCCATCGTCGGCTATGAGGTGGGAAGTCTCGACCATCGCTGCCACGTGGAGATCCTCGGAGGCGAGGGGGCGTGCCGGCACCGCCTCGTTCAGATCCTCGACGAGCCCCACGACCTCACGCCACTCGTCGCTCGTCGGCGCTTGACCGGACAGCATCCGCTCGAGCGCATCGTCGGTCGCCTTCGGATCCCAACCCATCTCATCAGGAGGAACGTCGAACGTGCTCATAAAGTCACGGCTCCCCGCTGGATCTCTCGACGGATCGCCGCCAGCCCTCGGGCCTGCAACATCTTCACGGCTCCCGGTTTGCGTCCCACCGCGGCCGCGACCTGATCGATCGTCAGGCCACCGACGATCCGCAGGAGCAGCACGTCACGCTGGTCCGCGGTCAGCGCGTCCAGGAGGCGACCGATGCGGTCGGTCACGAGCCCGTCGATCGCCTCGGCTTCGACGTCTCCGCGGGGACCCTGCTCCTCCAGCTCCTCGATGAGCATCGGTGCGCTCGGATGGCGGATCACGCGACGCAGCTCGTCGGTCGCCCGGTTCCGAGCGATCGCGAACACCCAGGCGCGGAACGCGGTCTCGTCCCCCGCGAACCCATCGATGGAGCGCACCACGTTGACGAAGGTGTCGCCGACCACGTCGTCGGCGTCCCGCACACCGCGCGCTCGCAGGTAGCGGTCCACGGCCGGGGCCGTCTCCCGGTAGAGCTCGCGCCAGGCCCACTCCGCGCCGACCCGGGCCGCGGCGAGAACGGTGTCGAAGGCTTCACCGAGCGCGATGGGAGGCTCCCTTCCGATGGATCTGCGTGACGGGGCGCATCTTCGGAGGTCATCGGCAAACCACAGCGGTCGGTTGACGTGCCGGGTACGGTTTGCCACGTGATCGATGCGGCTCGAGGACTGAGCGCATCCGAGGTCGCGGAGCGGGTCGCGCGCGGTGCGGTCAACCGGCTCCCACCCTCGCACACGCGGACGTACGGCCAGATCGTCTGGGCGAACGTCCTCACACGTTTCAACGCGCTCCTCGGCGCCATGCTCGCGATCATCCTGGTCGTCGGCCCCTTCCAGGACGCCCTGTTCGGCTTCGTTCTGGTCGCGAACGCGGCCGTCGGGATCGTGCAGGAGATACGTGCGAAACGAACGCTGGAACGTCTCACGGTGCTCACGGCGCCGAGGGCACACGTGATCCGCGACGGCGAGGTACGCGTCATCCCGGTCGAAGAGGTCGTCTCCGACGAAGTGCTCGAGGTCTCGCTCGGCGGGCAGGTCGTGGTCGATGGCGAGGTGCTCGCCGCCGAAGGCCTGGAGATCGATGAGTCGATGCTCACGGGTGAATCGGACCCCGTCCAGAAGACGCCGGGGGATGCTGTCCGGTCCGGCTCGTTCGGGGTCGCTGGGACGGGACGGTACCGAGCCACCGCGATCGGATCGGAAGCCTATGCCGTGAAGCTCGCCGAGCAGGCGCGACGTTTCGCGTTGACCCGCTCCGAGCTCCGCGCCGGGGTCGACCGCATCCTGGTCTGGGTGACGTGGGCGATCGTGCCGACGGGAGCCCTCCTGTTCATCAGCCAGCTCCGGAGCGATCAGGGCTTGCACCGGTCGATCTCCGGCGCCGTCGCGGGAACCGTGGCGATGGTGCCCGAAGGGCTCGTCCTCCTGATGAGCATCGCGTTCGCCGCGGCGGTCGTTCGCCTTGCGCGGCAGCGGGTCCTCGTGCAGGAACTGTCGGCGGTCGAGGGACTCGCGCGCGTGGACGTGCTCTGCATCGACAAGACGGGGACGCTCACCGAAGGGAAGCTGGTGGTCGCCTCGGTCTCATCGATCGATGGCGGCTCGGTGGAGGAGGCACTCGCCGCGATCGCGAACACGGACGAGCATCCGAACGCAACGTTGCGCGCCATCGCCGCACGGTTCCCGCAGGCACCCGAGGGCTGGACCCCTACCGGTACGGTCGCGTTCTCGTCGGGGCGGAAGTGGAGCGGGGCGGCGTTCGGCGACCGCGGGTCGTGGGTGCTCGGCGGGGCCGACGTGCTGCTGGGCTCCGCGTCGCCGTCGGATCCGGTCCGTGCTCAGGTGGCGCGGGAAGCCGAGGCCGGCAACCGCGTGGTGCTCCTAGCGAAGGCCACTCACGGGCTCGACGGGGAGCGACTCCCGGCGGGCCTCCGCCCCGCGGCCGTCGTCCTACTCGGCGATGTGCTTCGCTCCGACGTCGCCGATACCCTCCGCTACTTCGAGGAGCAAGACGTCGCCGTGAAGGTGATCTCGGGGGACGATCCTCTGACCGTTGGGGCGATCGCCGGCCGGCTCGGGTTGCGGGGAGCGGATCGACCGGTGGACGCCCGGACGCTTCCCGAGGACGTCGCCGCCCTGGGCGCGGCGCTCGAGGACTCATCGGTGATCGGTCGCGTGTCGCCCGCCCAGAAGCGAGCGATGGTCCTGGCGCTCAAGCACCGCGGCCACACCGTCGCGATGGTCGGTGACGGCGTGAACGACGCGCTCGCGCTGAAGGACGCCGACATCGGCGTGGCGATGGGCTCTGGGAGCGACGCGTCACGTGCCGTGGCGCAGGTCGTCCTGCTGGACTCGGACTTCGGCGCGATGCCGCAGGTCGTTGCCGAGGGACGGCGCGTCCTCGGCAACATCGAGCGCACATCGGGCTTGTATCTCACGAAGACGGTCTATGCCATGCTGCTCTCGCTCGCGGTCGGCGTAGCGGGGTATACGTTCCCGTTCCTGCCCCGGCATCTCACGTTGATCGGCGCCGTGACGATCGGGATCCCGTCGTTCTTCCTCGCGCTCGCGCCGAACACGGATCGGTTCCGCCCCGGGTTCGTGGGACGGGTCGCGCGGTTCGCGATCCCCGCCGGCACGCTCGCGGCGATCGCGACCCTCCTCGCGTATCAGCTCGCGCTCCGCGCGCCGGGCGTGACGCTCGGCGAGGCCCGCACGACCGCGGTCATGGCGCTGACGTGGATCGGCCTGCTCGTGCTCTCGATCATCGCGGCGCCGCTCACGCCGCGGCGGCTCGTCTTGATCTGGTCGATGGCAGGGTTGTTCCTCGTCGTGCTCCTCGTTCCCGCGACGCAGCGGTTCTTCGCGCTGGATCCGCCGGACGACCTGGTGTGGTTGGCCGCGCTAGGGATCGCGGCGATCGTCTGGTCGTTCGCGCGGCTCTTCGTCCCGGGCGACCGACCGATCGGGCAGCGTGCCCGCGAGGATCCGGATCGTTAGTGCCCTCCGGCTCCCACCTTCGTCCCAGCGGTCTGGTTGGCCATCACCAATGCACCGGCGGCGTAGTTCCGGTCGTCGGTATACGCCACGTGGAACGCACCGGCTGCGTCGATCTGGACGTCGATGAAGTCCAGGAGGTTCCGGTTCGTCCCGGGCACGGGACCGATCGGGCAGCGTGCCCGCGAGGATCCGGATCGTTAGTGCCCTCCGGCTCCCACCTTCGTCCCAGCGGTCTGGTTGGCCATCACCAATGCACCGGCGGCGTAGTTCCGGTCGTCGGTATACGCCACGTGGAACGCACCGGCTGCGTCGATCTGGACGTCGATGAAGTCCAGGAGGTTCCGGTTCGTCCCGGGCACGGCCGCGCAGAACAGCCCGAGTGTGCAGATGTCACCGTGATGCATCGGCGACGGCGTCAGCTTCACGTTGGTGAACGTCGGCGAGCCCGAGAGCAGGTTCGTCGATTGCCCGACGAACACGTTCCAGTTGGCGTTGGCGTCACCGGTCGGCTCGTTCGGTTTGCCGTACGGCGTGCTCCCGACGAGCGTCGGCGTGTCCAGGTACGCGACGTCCACCTGGCCCGGGTTCCCGGCGGCGATCGCCGCGAAGAAGTGGGTTCCCTGATCGTTGTTGACGAGGTACGGCGCGCCGGTGCCGTCCGCGCTCCCGTTCCAGGTCGCGCCCCCATCGAAGGACGCCTCGACCCAGATGTCGTACTCCGTCCGAAGGTTCATCACGAACCCGACGTAGGGGTTCCCACGGTTGTCGAGCGTGAGGTCGGCGAAGATCTCCGATCCGTCGTGCAACGGTCCGGCGTCGTACACCACGCGGTCGGTCCAGGATCGCCCGCCGTCGTCGGAATAGGCCGACCAGATCGAGTGGAACGCCGCGAGCTGAGTGATGTTGCAGCCGCTGACGGGGTTGAGCGGGTCCGCCGCCAACCAGGCGACGTAGATCCGTCCCGCGTGCGGCCCGGACGGCACGATCTTCAGCCCACCCGGGATCGTGTTGCAGTAGGAGTCCGCCTGAGCGAGCGCCGATGTGATGGCATCCACCGGCAGGTCGAACGTCCTGCCTCCGTCGAACGAGCAGCTGACCCATATCTGGCTCGGACCGAAGTCGTGATACGTGAGACACACCGTCGCCGTGTTCGTCGTATGCCCCGGCGGGATCCACGCGTCGACCCACTGCCGATCGACCAGGGCCGGCTGACCGCTGGCGTTGGAGTCCACGAGCGCAGACGAACCCTTCTGGGGCCAGGTCGTGCCGCGGTCGAAGGACTTGAACAGATCGACCTGTAGCGTGTTCTGGTCCCCGGTGATGACGTTGAGGTTGCTCTCGTAGACCGCTCCCGACTGATCGACGTTGACCGAGGTGTCACCCGACGGAGATTCGGGCGAGGCGCCTTGCGTCCAGGTCTTCCCCCCGTCGGTGGAGCGCCAGAACTCCATCGCGTCGCCCGGCGCCGAGACGTAGATCGTGTGGTCGGGGCTGATCGCCACCGATGGCTCGCCACCACCGTTCTGGGGACCGATCACGTTGAGCGAGGATCGGATCTTGGCTCCCGTCCCGGCGGCGACGGCGTGGTCGGGGATCGCGAGCGCCAGGCTGATCAGCGCCGCAACCACGAGGGTAGGAACGGTTCTCGCACGCACGGGTCTCCTCCTCGCTCAGATGCTGACGGTCGAGCTTGCGATACCCGCTGCAACGCGACCCAAACCAGCCGGCCGCCGGCTGGGTCGATAGCGGTCGCAGCTAGGTCAGCGGGGGTGCCGGCTGGTACATCTCCGGAAGCGCTTGCCCGGTCTCCGAGGACTCGATCTCCACGATGTCGCCTCGCATGGGTGCGAGGAGGCCGAGGAGCTCCCCTTGGTCGTCTCTCGGCACATCGAAATGATCGAGGGACGCGACGAGATCCTCCACGAGCGCGTCGAACTGTCCGGCCTTCACACCCATCCCGGCGTGCGTCTCCTTCATGTCGCGACCGGAATACGTGGCCGGGCCTCCCGTTGCCTCAGAAACCTGGTCGACGAGCATCTTCGTCAGACGGGGGATGTCGGTGCGGGCGAACTTCCGCTTGATCCGCTCGTCCGCGGCGCATCGCGCGAAGGGAACGACCTACGTCGGTTCGGACCAGATCAGGTCGTTCTGGCAAGGATCAGGCTCGTTCACGCATCACCGGTTCTCGCTGGTCCCCTCGTACAAGGCGACGATCGAGGTGCTGGGCGACCGAGCCTTCCTCTACTTCGAGTGCCACGATGTCGGCGACTTCGCGACCGGAGGCTTCGATGACGCCTCGTAGGTCGTTCCCGTGCCGTTGTTGGTGAAGACGCCATCGTCCGCCCAGAGGGACATCATCAGATCGAGGTCCTGGGTCGTCTTGGCACGATGGAAGTCGGCCTGCAGTTGGTAGATCTCAGCGACCTGGACGCTCTCCGGCCCCTCCGCGTACGCGGGTCGGGGAAGCGCGATACTCGCCCCGCCGAGAGCGGCTCCTGCGGCTCCGAGGCGGAGCAGTCCCCGTCGGCTCATCTCCATCTGCTCGTGCATGGCCCCTGCCTCCTTCGCGTGCACGCCGAGGATCGATCCCCCTTTACCGACACCTCCCTCAGGGGACGATCTTGAGTTCGAACACGCGACCATCGTTCTCGGCCGGGTTGACGTTGTTGTCCACGCCGCTATCCGTGACATACAGACGGCTCGGCGATCCGTCGGTGCCGGGCGCGAACGTGATGCCGGAAGCCGCCTTGATCCCCAGACCCGTGAGATCGATCTTGCGGATCAGCGCGCCCTTCAGCGTCGTCTCGAGGATGAAGCGCTGCCGGCTGCTCACGATCAGGAGGTGGTGGGTGAACCTGGTGACGACGACGTCTTCGGCGGTGGTGAAGCCGTACCGGTGGGTCCCGAAGCTCCCGATGACGTCATCCCGCGTGCCGAACCGATGGTCCTTGCCCTGCCGGATCTTGTAGATCCGGCGGGAGGTCGAATCGGAGACGATCAGCATCTTCTTCCGCGGGAACCACGTCAGACCCTCCGGATCGAAGGATCCGAAACGATGCGTCCGCAGGATCGTGACCGCGACATCGTCCCGGGTCCCGAAGAGGCCGTCTTTGCCCGGCTTGTCCCGGAATACGCGATCGAGATCATCGTCGGTGACGTACAGAACGCGAGCCCGATTGTTCAGCGCCATGTCCTCGGGTTCCACCGTGAACTTCTTGAACGTCCGACGAGCGAAGAGGGTCCCCTTCCGCCGCGCGATGAAGAAGTTGCTCCCTCTCCAGAGGGCGGGCATCTCGTCCACTTCGGAATCGCAGATGAAGAGGCGGCCGCTCCGCGGGTCGTAGGTGATCCCCATGGGATCGGGGCTCGGCGTCGACCACACCGAGGTGAGGGTGACGCGGACGCGCACCGCGTGAGCTGCATGGGCCGGCGGCGCGTTGAGCAGCGACGCGACGAGGGGGACGCTGAGGCCAAGGCATGCGACACGCTGCAGGTGCTTCATCTGCTCTTCCTCCCGGGGGGCAAAGCAACAGGTTGGCGGAGGGATCCCCCGACGCTCGTCCCTTCAATCCGGCCGATGGCGATGGCGCCACGACGGCATCCGCGTCGACCCGCTACCTGGTCACACGTTGAGGAACCGGACCAGCCGTATGCCATCCGGCGTCACGCTGATGACGTCGGCTTTTCGTGTGGCGAGGCACTGTCGAACCTCGCGCTCCGGACGCCCCCAGATCTCCATCCGCAGGCCCGCCCCAGCCCAGCCAGCTCTCGTCGTACGCGCCGGTACGGGACGAGGACGGGGTCACCCGCGGAACCGATATCCAGCGCCGCGGACGGTCTCGACGACATCTGGACCCAGTTTCTTGCGCAGGTAGCCGACGTACACCTCGACGACGTTGGACCTCGTGTCGTGCTCGTAGCCCCAGACCTGATCGATGAGCTGGGGCTGGGACAGAACCTGGCCAGGATGGTGCATCATCGTCTCCAGGAGGGCGAACTCCCGCGAGGTCAACTCGACGGATCTCCCCTCGATCAGCGCTTCCCGCGCAAGAACGTCGACGGTGACTCGTCCGTGCGTGATCTTCGTCGAAACCGGCTGGTCGGCGGCGCGGAGACGCGCTCGGACGCGCGCCAGCAGTTCCGCGAGGCTGAACGGCTTCGTCACGTAGTCGTCAGCCCCTGCGTCCAGGTTGGCCACGCGATCGGAGATCGCGTCCTTCGCGGTGAGGACGATCACCGGCACGACGCATCCCGTCTCGCGCAGTCGAGTGAGAACCTCCTCCCCCGTCACGGTCGGCAGGACGAGATCCAGGATGATCAGGTCGAAGTCGGACGACTCGGTCAACCGCAAGCCCTCCGCTCCGTCGGAGGCGGTTCGGACCGCGAAGCCCTCCGCCTCCAACCCCCGTCTGATGAATGAGGCGATCCGCGCGTCGTCCTGAACGACCAGCACGTTCACGGTTATCCTCCAGCCCAGGCTGCTCGAGGGTGCCAGACGCCCTCATGCTGCCCGTCGTTCGCATGCGTATGTTGGACCTTCGGATCATCCAGCGACAAAGGACCTCTCTCGCACCGCCTTCAACCGGCTGAACGATCTCTCACGCTGGTCTCATGGGGGTCTCAGGTACGGCGGGCAATCTTCGAAGTGATGGGGAAGTGATGGGAAGGAGGTACCAGATGCAGAAGATCCCATGGGTCGTCGTCGAAGCCGACGACAAGCAGAGCATCCAAAGGGAGTTCACGAAGGGCGAGATCGTGGATCAGTTCCCGTCCAAGGAGCACTCCGTGTTCCTCGTCCAAGGCGCGAACGTGCCGCCTCTTCCGAACACCGTCCTCGAGGGCCCGATCTACGGCGTAGGCGTCTTCCGGGACGAGCGCAGGGCGCGGACGCTCGCGAAGCGCCTCGCGGAGGCTTAAGTCTCCAGCGGGACGGCTTTCTCAGTATGAAGGTCGGGTGCGGCGGCGAAGCCGCCGCACCCGACCTTCGTTCGTTCTTTCGACCCGCGGTAACGCCATACGGGCGCGACGGGCAGAGGGGCAGAGCTCGTTAGGCGATCCGATCCGTTCGCATCGAGGAGACCGCCACCGCGTCGTCTTCGTCCATCGTCGGGTCGTTGCGGTCGTCCGTGTCGTCTGGAGGCAGCCACACCTGCAAGGTGGTCCCGGCGCCCGGCAGGCTCCGTAGCGTGCACCACCCGGCGGCCATCTCCGCCCGCTCCCGCATCGCGGCCATACCGAGGTGACCGGCCGCGGCGACCGCTGCTCCTTCAGGCGTGAAGCCGACCCCGTCGTCGGAGACCTCCATCGACACGCCGCCGTCTCGCTCCTCCAGCTTCACGACGATGTTGTCCGCGTGTGCATGCTTGCGCGCATTGGTGATCGCTTCCTGCGCGATGCGGTAGAGGATCACGCGTGTCTGAGTCGAGGGCTCGGTGCCGAGCTCGTCCTCGACGGACCACTGGCTCTCGATCTCCGAGTTCTCTAAGAAGGAGCGGATCGCGGGTCCGAGGCCGTCCTCGTCGAGGATCGGCGGGCGCAGATCGAACAGCATGTGTCGCATGCTCTGGATCGTCCCGAGGACCGCTGCGCGTGCGTCGTCGAGTTCCGGCAGTTCCGGGTTCGCCTTCGCGAGCAGTTCGAGGCGCATCTTGAGGACCACCATCTTCTGCACCGGATCATCGTGGATGTCGTTCGCGATGCGGCGTCGCTCCTCCTCGGCGGCCTGGACCACGTGTGCGAGCAGCCGCCGCCGCTGCTCGTCGATCTCTTCCAGGCTCTTGATGGTTTCGCGGAGCTCCTCGGTACGCTCGGCGACCTTGACCTCGAGCTCCAGGTTATGCGCGCGGAGCCTCCGCTCGAGCCCCCGGATCGTTTCGAGTTGGGCCTCTCGGTCCTCCGTCAGCCACGCGTTGTGCAGTGCGAGCGCCGCGTGAGCCACGAACTGACCGACCATCGACACCACCCACCGGCGCATGCCCGTGGTCACCCCTCCACGCTCCAGGGCCACGGTCCCCAGTGCGTGGCCCCCTTCGCGGAACAGCGGCACCACGACGACGTTCCGCGCCCCCGGGAGGAGGGCTCCCAGGCGCGGATCCGTCGAGGGGTCGATCTGGCGGACCAATCGAGGCGCCCGTTCGGTCCACACGACCTCGACGAGGGGGTCGAGCCCCGGAGGGAGGTCGTCGGGCGTCACGTCTTCGGTCGCGGCCAGCACGCGAAGGTCGCCTCCCGGCGAGGCGAGCACGACGCCTCGTTCGAACCCGAACGTGGCGCGGAGCGCTTCCAGCAGGATGCGCGGGATCTCTTCGGCCCGGCGACTGGCGTCGATCCGGGCCACCATCGTCGAGAGCGACCCGAGGTCGGCCTTCTGGCGTCTGAGTTGCCGCTCGCTCGCGGCGGCAGCGGTGGCGGTGCCAAGCGCGAGGAGCCACAACCCTGTGACCTCGAGCGCGGTCGCGATCCCCGAGCCCGAGCCTGCGGCGCGCGACGAAGATCCCTCGATGATGCCCGCGTCGATCGAGCCCACGACCAGGAGGAACAGCGTCGTGTGCCACAACGCGATCTTGAGTCCGGTCCGATACGAGCAGAGCAGCGTGACCGCCACCACGTGGACGTAGATGAGGAACAGGAGCGGGCTCGTGGTCTCGCCCGTGAAGGCGACGACGGCGGCCAGGTAGATCCCGTCGAGCAGCAAGGCGCCCTGCATCAGGGGAAGGGCCAGCCTGGGGTCTCGACGGAGCGCGACCGGTGCGACGGATACCGCGAGGTAGCCGACGGTCGCGAGGACGATGCGGCCGATCGGTCCGATGGCGATCGCGGGGGCGAGCGCCACCGATCCGAGGGCGATGAACCCGAGTCCACCCCGCAGCACCGCGAGATACGCGTGGCGCTCCTCGATGGACAGCAGCTCCGACGGATCGGGCCTCGCCCGCTCACGCCAGGAGCGAGGCACGATCACGAGAACCCCATCATCTCGGTCTGCACAGGCGCGAGCGCGAGCTTCGGGTCCCTGCGGTCAAGGCGGTTCTGGACGACGACGAACCCGACGGCGACCCCCAGCAGGGCGAGCACCACGCCGAGGCTGCGAGCGACCACGTGGACCGCGCCCGCGACCTGGTCCGCGAAGACCGGATCCTTCGACGGCGGGACCACGCTCGTCGACGGATCGATCGATGAGCCTCTCGAACGCGAGCCGGCCGATCGTGGGCCGGTCGAACGCGGGATCAGCGGTCCGTGGGCCACGTGCGAGTCCCTCACGACCGGATGACCGGCAGGGCGTTGGCCGCTGTGCTGGCCGCCACCGCCACCACTTCCGCCCCCGGGCGGAACCGTGATTCCCGGGTTGAGGACCCGGTCGACGGTCCCCTGGGGGTCGTCGGCGATGGACTCGGCCGTGCCCGTGACGGTGTCGACCGTCTTCGCGACCGTCTCTTGCCCGGATGCTGTGAGATCGGGCACGCTGCATGTCACGTGCAGCGGGTCACAGACCTCGTCCGCGAAGGCGGGATTCGCCAGAGCGAGCGAGAGTGCTGCGAGCGGAACTGCCGCCAGACGTCGCATCGATCGGGTCATGGTCTCCACCTCCAGCGGAGCAGTGCTCCATGGAGAAACCTCACTCTCTGGATTCGGTATCCGGGTCGTGTGGCTTGAACCTCGTCGGCATCCAAGTTGGCGGCTTTCCACCCAATTCCGTGACGGTGAGCGGGTCGCTCACGATGGGACCCTGGATCATCCCGACGCCGAGCCCGAGAAGCTCCTCGAGTTGATCGTCCGAGGCGACGTCGGCAGCGATCACCTTCGCCCCAACCTCCGCGGCGCACGCCGTCGCTGAGGCGACGATCGCGTGGTTCGAGAAGCTGTCGCTCACCGACCGAGTGAGGGTGTGGTCGAGCCGCGCGAACTCCGGAGAGATGGAGAGGAGTTGGCGAAGGCTCGGAAGTCCCGGCCCGATGTCCCGTGCCGAGACGCGGACCCCTCGTTCGCGGAGGGTCGCGAGCGTCTCACCGAGGTTCACTTCGGCCGGGGTGAGGTCGTCCGCCAGGACGAGGGGGCTGAACCCGAGCACGATGCGGTCGGCGATCGAACGGTTGATCGCCCGGCGAAACCTCGCCGTGCGGACCGTCGCGGGGCTCACCTCGAACTCGAGGAACAGCTCGGGGGGGATCTCCCGGAGCGCGCGGGTCGCCGCTCGGAAGGCGCCAAGCTCGAAGTCGAGCAGCAGGTCTGTCGCCTCGGCGTCCGCGAGCCAGGAGTCGTACGAGCGATGGGGGAGGGTCGCGACCCTCGGTCGGACGTCGAATCCGATCGTGCGGCCGGTTCCGAGGTCGACGATGGGATCGAACTCCGCGGTGATCTCGCCGTCCAGGATCGCGCGCGCGACCCGTGGCGCTCGCTCGTCGCTCACCGAGAGGGGCGGAGAGATGAGGGTGAGATGTGGCGCGGGGGGCGCCGACCATGGCTCGTCGACCGCCCGATGGATCGTGCGGAGGATCTTCTCGGTGGACTCCGCCTTGCGAACGTAGGCTCGCGCGCCCGCGCTGATCATCCTGATCACGGTGTTCGAGTCCTCGTGCGCGGAGAGCGCGACGACCTTCGTGGGAGGACACCGCTTGGTGATCTCCCGAACGGCGCGCAGGCCACCTCCGCCCGGCATCCGGACGTCCACCAGCATCACGTCCGGTCGCTCCCGCACGGCAACGTCGATGGCTCCTTCGGCGTCGTTCGCCGCTCCCACGAACCGCAGGGTCGGATCGGATCCGATCAACGACCGGAGGACGTCGACGACGGTCTCCTCGTCGTCGGCGACCGCCACTCGTATCCCAACGGACCCATCGGCACGCTCGGTCGGTAGCACGATGCTCACGCCTTGCCTCCTTCGCCGTTTCGGAACGGGAACTGCGCTCACCCAAGACGTTCGGGCACGGGTGCATCCGGCTGGATGGGGCGCTGGGCCCGACACCCCGGGACATCCGTCCCGGGGTGTCGTTACTCGTCGGGGAGCAGCTCGCTCCGAAGCGGCGCTGCGAACAGAGCCGCTTCGGTCCGATGGCGCAGGTGCAGCTTCCTGAGGAGGCCGGAGACGTGGTTCCGCACGGTCTTCTCCGAGATGAACAGGCGAGTGCCGATCTCACGGTTCGTCAGCCCCTCGGATAGCAATCCCAAGATCTCCCGTTCCCGGCCCGACAGCTGCGCGAGCCGGGGGGCGTCAGCTCGATGCGAGCGGAGATACCGGAACATGGTCTGGGCAGATCCCTCGCCGACCACCGAGGCGCCGCCGGCGACCCGCCGGACGGCATCGACGATCTCGGCGTTCGAGGCCTCCTTGGAGACGAACCCTTCCGCGCCGGCCTTCGCCGCCTCGACGAGCGCGGATCCGTCGGCGAGACCCGAACAGACGAGGACCCTCGTGGCGGGAGAGAGGTCGTGGATCTCGGCGCAGATCTCGATGCCGTTGCGATCGGGCAGCCGCACGTCGAGCACGACCATGTCGGGACGCAGGTGCCTAGTGAGCGCGAGCGCCTCGCCCCCCGTTCGCGCCTCTCCCACGACGCGCAGGTCGTCCTCTGCCTCGAGGAGCGCTCGGAGACCTTCTCGGACGAGTCCGTGATCGTCCACGATCAGGATCTCGATCTCCATAGGGCCCCGCCGGCGAGTGTAGCCGCCACGCGGGAGAAGGAATTCGGGTTCGGGTCGCGCGGCTCCTCGGCGTGATCTAGCCGGCTTCGATGAAGGCGCTCGCGTCACCCCAGGCGGGCCACGTGCCTGAGCGCGGCAGCGGACCCGGCCGACCGAGGTAGTAGCCCTGGCCTAGGTGGACGCCGGCGTCCATCAAGGTGCGGAGCTGCTCCGCGTTCTCGACGCCCTCGGCGAGCACCTCGGCGCCGACGCTCGGAGCGAATCCCACGAGCGCTTCGACGAGGAGGCGGCGGGCCGTGTCCGTCTCGACCCCGCGTGTGAGGGTGAGATCGAGCTTGATCGTGTCCGGTCGGAGATGAAGGACATGACGGAGGCTCGCGAATCCCGAGCAGGTGTCGTCGATCGCGAGTCGCACGCCGCGTGCACGCATGGGGGCGAGCGCGTTCGCGAGCCGCTCGTAGTCGTTCACGGGGGCGTTCTCCGTGATCTCCAGCACGAGCCGGTCGGCCGGTAGGGTCTCGAGCAGGTCCGAAAGCTCAGACGAGCAGCACGTCTCCGGGGAGACGTTGACACCGAGGAGGATCGACGGGTCGAGCCACTCGAGGCTTCGCACCGCTCGACGAACCGCCGTGATCTCGAGTTCGATGCCGAGCCCCACCTCGGCGGCCTCCGCGAACCAGACGTCTGGAGAGCGGAGCGGGTCGGCGCGGAAGCGACAGAGCGCTTCCGCGCCGACCGCCCTCCCGTCCGTGAGGTCGAAGATGGGCTGATAGACGACATCAACGCCTTCACCGCGGACGACGGCTTCGATCCGTCGCGATCGCTCTCGGCTGCCGAACGGGCGCGTGCCGAACGCGCGAGGCAGCAGCGCCGCCCACCGTGTGCGCCCGTCGGATCCCTCGATGCACCGGTGGATCGCGTCGACGATCTCGGTCGTTCCCTCGCCCTTCACGAGATAGGCCCCTGCGCCGGCTCGAAGCATCGCGCGGATGTCGTTCAAGTCGTCATTGGCCGAGAGCGCGATGAGCGCCGTGCCCGGGCTCACCTGCGCGATCTCGCGAGCGGCTCTCGGTCCGCCGCCCCGGGGCATGCGGACGTCCAGCAGAGCGACGTCCGGCCGCTCCTGCGCGGCGATCGCGATGGCCTGGTCGGCGTCGCGTCCCGCGCCGACGAGCGAGATCTGTTCGTCGTCGGCAAGCACCGAGGACAGCGCGTCCCGGATGCCCTCCTCGTCGTCGGCGATCATCACGCGGATCATGTGCTCATCCTCATCTCCCGGTCCGGCGGCGGGCTCAACCCGCCGCCGGCGCCGGACTTCGGCGCCACGGACGTTCTCGGCCGGCGCCGTTGGCCGGGTGATGGGTCGGAAGCATCAACCGTTCGGGACATCCGTCCCAGGTCGCTGATCCGGAGCCGCGCTCAGGTGTCGGATGTCGGCGCGGCGACGAAGGCTTCCATCTCGGACCTCGTCATCCCCTGCCACGACGCGAGCAAGTGGACCGTGACATCTCGCGCGCGATCCAGAGGCTCGCGAGATCGCTCCACGACGATCGCCGTCAGAGCGCCCATCGTCAGGAGCCGCAGCCGGAGCCCGATCTCCCGGGGACTCCGGAGGCCGCAGGCGGCCGCGGTTCGAGCGAAGTAGTCATCGACCTCGTGGATGAAGGCATCGACTTCGAGACGAGCGACGTGGGAGGGTTCCTCGATCTCGGCGAGGGCCTTCAGGTACGGGCAGCCGAGGTATCCCTCCCGCTCCGCCCAATCGCCCAACCGATCCCAGAACTCCACGAGCGCGCGCGCCGGAGGGATGCGGTCCTCCTCGAGTTCCGCGGTGACCACGTCGATCCAGCGAGCTTGCGAGCTCCGCAGCCACGCCACGATCAGCTCGTCCTTGGATCGGAACTGCCGGTAGAAGGTGGACTTCGCCACGCCCGCGTGCTCGATCAGGGTATCGACGCCCGTCGCTCGGATGCCCTTGCTGAAGAAGAGATCCGCTGCCGCGCCGACGATCCGGTCGCGCGCCTGGGGGGCCGGCCCCTCCTCGTCCGATAACGATGAACGGTCCATCACTGGATCCTATCGGTCAGACCCTTCCGTCTCATCCTATCCTCATTTCGTACAGACAGGTCTGTCCTATACTGCGGCTGTGGAGCTTCGACAACTCCGATACGCGGTGGCGGTGGCGGATGCGGGCCACTTCGGGCGAGCGGCGCAGCGGCTGCGGATCGCTCAATCCGGCCTTTCCCAACAGATCAAGGCACTCGAACGGCTGCTGGGGACCGCGTTGTTCGTTCGCGACACGCGGCACGTCGCGCTGACGCCTGCCGGTCGCCTCTTCATCGAGCACGCCCGTGTGGTACTCGAGCTCGCCGATCGAGCGGAGCAGAGCGTCAGGCTGGGCGAGCGGGGAAAGACAGGGTGGATCAAGGTCGCGACGAATGCGGCGGGCCTCTCCCCGGCGATGGCCGAGCTGCTCAACCGGTATCGAGAGCGGTACCCGCACGTCGAGGTCGAACTCCACCCGGGCTTCGGCCCCCAGAACCTGGAGGCGCTGGAGCTCCGCCGCGTCGACCTGGCCGTGGTCACCCTGCCGACCGAGTCAACCGAGCCGTTCAACTACCTGCGTCTCGGATGGATCGAGATCCTCGCGATCGTGCCGCAGGTCCACCCGTTGGCATCGCTCGATCGGATCCCGCGGGACGAGTTGGTCCACCACCCGATCCTCACGCTCCCGAGGAGCGTCAATCCACGGGTGATCGACCACATGCACGATGTCCTGTTCGAGGGCCGCGAACCGCTGTCGCTCGTCGAAGCGATCGATATGGCCGCGACGGCCCACATCTCGATGGTCGCCGAAGACGCGAAGTTGATCGGTGTCGGGTTCGGGTCCGAGGCGGAGCTGGAGGCGCCGGGCGTCGTGTTCCGCTCGTTCGAAGAACCCGTGCCACGCATCGAGCACGGGATCGCCTGGTTCGATACGCACGCCTCGTCCTTCGTCGATACCTTCGTCGGCGTCGCCCGCGAACTGGTCGGTTCGAGCTCGGACGCGGGCGCAGCTCGATAGCTGCAGCTTCTCGACCGATCAGGAACAGGTATTGAGCCATCGATCATCCCGCCCGTAGGTTGCCGAGCATTGCATCCATCGCGCGCGAGAGAGGCCTCGCACACCATCGATACGAATGCGTCTGACCGCGAGGACCGCGAACGCGGGGAACTGGAGACGAGGTTCAAGACCCTCGTCGAGCAGATCCCCGCCATCGTGTACGTCTGGAGCGTCAAGGGCAGCCTTGACGAAGTCGTCGAGGAGTTCGTGAGCCCCCAGATCGAAGAGGTGCTCGGCTTCCGGTCCGAGGAGTGGATGGCGAACCCGTCGCTGTGGATCGATGCCGTGCACCCCGATGATCGGGAGGAAGTGATCGGCGAAACGACCCGATCGGTCGAGGCGGGCGAGCCGTTCAAGATGGAGTATCGGATGCTCGCCAAGGATGGTCGGATCGTGTGGCTCCACGACGTGGCATCGGTGGTCTCACGGGACGAGCAGGGCAGGGCCACCCGGTACCAGGGTGTTCAGCTCGACATCACGGCGCGGAAGGAGGCGGAACACGCCCAGCGCCGGATGTTCGAGCGACTCCGCGGTCTGGACGGGCAACGTAGACAGCTGCTGATCGGATCGACGAGGACGGAGGAAGAGGAGCGCCGACGGATCGCCGACGACATCCATGACGACACGATGCAGAGGCTGCTGGCGATCCCGATGTGGCTGGAAGCTGCGGCGAAGGATCACCCCGAGATCCGGGCCGAGGAGCGGTTCATCAAGCTCCAGGGGGTGGTCTCCGACGCGATCGCGCGACTTCGACACCTGGTGTTCGAGCTCCACCCCCGCATCCTGGACGACGAGGGTCTCGTGGCGGCGATCCGTGCGTATCTGGAGGGATGGACCGATCTGGGCGCTTCCTCCACGTTCGAGATCACGAACGGACTGTCGAAGGAACCTCCCAAGGCGACACGGTTGATCCTGTTCCGCATCGTCCAGGAAGCGCTCAACAACGCTCGCCGACATGGCGAGGCGTCGCTCGTCACCGTATCGCTCAACCCTCACGCCGGCGGCTTCGACGTCGTCGTCGAGGACGACGGCATCGGGTTCGACGTCCAGGCCGCGCAGGCATCCACGCATGGTCATAGCGGGCTCGCATCGATGGCGGAGCGGGCCGAAGTTGCGGGAGGCTGGTGCCGGGTCGAGAGCCGCCCGGGCCGCACCACGGTCGAGGTCTGGACACCCGAACGCGTGCCTGAAGATACCCCACCCGGGCCCGAGCGATGGCCTGGTCCCGTGGACGCCGGCGTTGAAGGAGCCGAGGGGAGCGTCGACCAGATGCTGACGTCTCGTGGCCTTTCGCCCCGGGAGATCGAGGTCGCGCGGCTGCTCGCGCTCGGTCATACGAATGCCGAGATCGCGGCCAACCTGTACCTGTCGGTGCGCACGATCGAGCACCACCGCGCGAACGTGTTCCGCAAGTTGCGGGTTCACTCACGAGCGGCCCTCGTATCCAAGATGCGCGAACGTCTTACCCCGGAAGCGGATCGATCCGGTCCGGACGCTTGAGCGCACCTCTCAGGTCGCGGGGTTTTCCCCCATGAACCGCGGGTGCCTCACGCCGATACCCCGTCCGAAGAAGGATCGACACTCGCCGATCAGGGGCGAACGACGCTTCAGGGGAACGAGGTGAACCGGGGTGCGCAACTCACGGCGGCGTGCAGGGACGTTCGGCGCAACGCTCGCACTCGCGCTGACGGTCGCGGAGATGGCGGGTGTCCCTGCGGCCCGCGCGGCCGCGCCGCTGGTCGTCGCGTTCCTGCCCGCAAGTGGCGTGGCCGGGACGTCCGTCACGATCACCGGAACGGGCTTCGATGACTCGAGCGGTGCGACCGGTGTGGCCTTCAACGACACGGCAGCGCCGTCGTTCAGCGTCGACGCCGACACGCAGATCACGGCGATCGTCCCCGTGGGAGCGACGACCGGCCCCGTCTCGGTCACCGACGCGGAAGGAGCGGGAGCGAGTGCGATCGATCTCGTCGTCACCCCGTCCCCGCCGCCGACGATCGCGCTGTTCGCGCCCTCCAGCGGACCTGCCGGCACCACCGTCACGATCACCGGCACGGGGTATACCGGTACGTCGGTCGTGAAGTTCCACGGCAGGAACGCCTCGTTCGACGTCAACTCGGATACCGAGATCGTCGCGACGGTCCCCATGCGCGCCACGACCGGTCCGATATCCGTGATCACGCCCGGCGGAACGGGGACAAGCGTCGTCGACTTCAGGGTGCTCCCTCCGACGCCGCACGCTCGCTCGGTGAGCCTGCGGCTCCGCTGGCGTCTCGTTGCCATCGGCCGAGTCGTCGCGGCCGGTGGGTTCGACGCGTGCGGAGTGAACGTCCCCGTCATCGTCCAGCGCCGAGGTCATCAGGGATGGCACGGTATCGAACGTGACGTGACGGGTGCACGGGCCAGGTACCGCACGCATGTCTCGTATCGCGCCGGTCGGTATCGCACCGTGCTTCCGCGATGGGTCGTGAACGGGGGCCATGACCTCTGTCGGCGAGCCGTCTCCCCGGTGCGAATGCGCCCGTAGCGGGGCTGGCCTCGTCTCACGTACTTCATCGGGACATCCGTCCCTCGTTCGGATGACGGACGTCATCTGGGCGCCAGCCGTCGGGCGGTCGAAACTTGAAGCTGATACCCGCCCGCGCACGCCCACAGAGAGGGACCGACATGAAGAAGGTCATGATCGTCGTCGCACTGGTGTCGGCCTTGGCGATCCCGACCGCGGCCGTCGCGGCCGGCCACCGGTCGAGTCACAGGGCAAAGTCGGGGGCGTCCGCAACCGCACCCAAGGCCCGAGCGAGTGGCTCGGCCTCTCGATCGGGGGTGACCGTCACCACGAAGCCGTCGAAGAACGTTCCCGTGTCATCCAGAACGAAGTCGAAGACCAAGCCCAAGGCGGGGACCCGCCCGGGCGGCAAGCCCAGGGCGAGCGCATCCGGAGGCAACTCCAGCTCGTCGGTGAAGGTGAAGCCGAACCGCACGGCGGGCACCCCCGACGCGGCCGTGACCGTGACGCAGCACGGTGGCTCGGCGGCGTCCGGGAACCCGGGGCGCGCCGAGGGCATCGCTCTCCCGGTCTCCATCAACGGGTTCAGTTTCTGACCGTCGCGACCCCGAACCGGACCCCGGTCCGGGCCCTGCATCCAGCGCCCGAACCGGGGTCCGACCCCCTGGTCCGAGTGGCGTCAGCGCGCCACCCGATCACCCGATGAACCGCGCCGGATCATCCGCGGATCATGGGGAGACCTTGGTCGTGACGCTGCTGGTGTTGTTGTTCGGATCCGGGTCGTTGGGCGACGTCGCGGAGACGGTCGCCGTGTCGGTGAAGTTCCCCTTCTGTGTGGGCTTGACGACGATGGTCACGACGGCGGTGACGCCGTTCGCCATGGTCCCGAGGTTGCAGACGACGAGCAGCTGCTTCGGTTTCGGAGCACAACTACCTTGGCTCGAGCTCGCCGATCCGAACCCGGCGTTCTTGGGCAGGCTGTCCGTGACCGACACGCCGGTGGCGGGGTCGCTGCCTCCGTTGTGCACCGTGATCGTGTACGTGATGATCTGGCCGATGTGGCCGGTTGCGGGGCCGGTCTTGGTGATCGACAGATCCGCCGCGCAGGTCTGAGCCACGTGGTAGTCCGCCCCGTAGTCGGAGTCGGGCGCTCGGTCGGCGCGGGCGATGAAGCGCAGGCCCGTCCCGGCGACGAGGAACGCCCCCGCCGTGTCGGCGAACGGGTTCGTCAGCGTCGCCCCGTCCGCGGGGCTGCCCACGTCGACGCGCGGTACGTGCATGACGAACGTCCCGTTCGTTCCGGGGGTGAACGAACCGGTGATCGCATGCCGGCCGCTGTAGGCGTCCGCGCTCACGTCGAACGTCCCGTCGCTGAACTGCGCGACGGCCCGCCGACCGGTACCCGTCGTGGTAGCCTGCGCGAACCACCACGTGCTCCCGCCGGGCGCGTTGGCGGTGCCGGCCTGCTGCCAGTACACGGTCCAGAGGCCCGATAGGACGTTCGAGTTGTCGGTCGTGGGCGGCGCCTGCAGGTCCTTGATCGTGAGCGTCGCGTCGATGTTCGCGCTGCCGGAGCTGGATGCGAAGGACGCGTTCTCGATGTCGAGGTTGTCCATGTTCTGCCCCGAGCCCCCCGGGTAGTTGTTGGGGGCGTCGTTGACGAAGTCGAGGATCTGCGGGCCGGGGCACGTCGTCCCTTGCGGAGGACTGACCGGTGGCGGCGGCGGGACGCAGTCGTTGACGAGCGCAGCCCCGGTGGTCGCGCTCGCACCGGTGCATTGCCTCGTGAAGTACAGGGCCGCGCTCCCGGGCGCCGCGTGGTCGTCCGCGTAGGAGATGTCCGCCGCGCCGTTGGTCGGGTCGATCGAGACCTGGAAGAAGTCGAGCAGCGTGCGGTCGCGGGTAGGAGTGCTCAGATCGCAGCCGAGGCCGTCGATGCAGATCGGCCCCCGATGGATGGCGTGGTCGCTCGCCTTGAAGGTGCCCCACGTCGAGCCGCCGTCGAGGGTCTGGGCCAGGTACACGTTCCACACGTTGTTCGGATCGTCCTGTGGGTTGGGCTGTGCGCCGCTCCCTCCGGAGGCCCCGTAGAACACCAGGTCGGCGGCGCCCGACGCGCCGGCGGCGGCCCAGGGCATGATCGCCGTGTTCACGCCGGCCGGGTTGGGGATCTGTGAGGGGGCGACGGCCGGATCCCAACCGGCGCCCGTGGCGTCGGTCTTTGCGAAGATGTGGTTGCCGTCGGTCCAGAACGCGTACACCTTGCCGGCGCCGTCCACGGCCGTGATCGGGAAGATCCGGTCGTACCGCGCGCCCAGCGGCCCGTGATAGATCTCGTAGTTCCGCCACGTGATGATGGGGGGACTCGGGGCGGGGACGTCCGTGACGGTTCCGACGGCTTCGTACACGCGGTTGAAGTTGCCGGTCCCGGCGAGTCCCTGGTTGACGTTGTCCTGGGGGCTGTCGGGGGTGACGAATATCGAATACAGGGTGAGCGAGCCTCCGGCGGGCCGCCGAGCCACGATGTTGCCGATCCCGTTCCCGGCGGGGCCGGGCGGCGAATTGAGGCCGGCCTGCCATTGCGGCAGGGGCACGTCCGTGGGGTTGATGATCGGTCCGCTCTGGATGTAGGTCTGCCCGCCGTCTCTCGATACACCGAGTTGGATGTCGCCCACGCTCACGTCGTGGTAGGTCATGTAGACGTCATCGAAGCCAAGGCTGTTGAGACTCGGGTCGGAGGCCATCCACATCCGATCGTCCCCGGCGACCTGCTGCGAGTAGGGGTTCGGGGGACCGAAGGTCGTGCCCCCGTCGTCGGACTTGCCCGTCGTGATGTTGGCGAGGGTCAAGCTCGAATAGGCGAGGTCGTTGTCCGTCGGCGGCGGAGAGATGGTCGCGGAGGTCTCCTGGGGCCCGATGGCCCAGTCACAATCACCGCCACCGGCGGTGTGGTCGGGGAACCCGAGGAAAGTCGAGGCGGATCCGTCGTGCGTGACCCGGAAGGCCTTGCACCCGGCCGGGACGCCGGTCGGGGCGATCACGAACGACCGGCCGAACTGGTCGGTCCTGATGCTGGGCTCCGCGGCGCTGCTGCTGCCCTTGAGCAGCAGACTCGGGTTGAACGTGGCGGTTGGCGGCGCAGCCGCCGAGGCCGAGGTCGGGGCCACCAGCGACAGGGCGCCGATCAAAGCGACGACGGCCGCGAGCGCGGTCGGCCGATGAGCGAGGCGTCCCATGTGATGAAGACACGATCCGTCGCCAACTCCGGCAACTGCCATCCCTCCGCCCCCCTTCCGGGTCCCAAGGTGGTCGCCGAAACCCTGCCGACGGCGCGGACTCCGCCTCGGAGACGGCAAACCAAGCAGGCTTGCGATACCCGCGCCGGGTGGGGGTCAAACGTTTGCTGGATGAGCGCAGACCGATCTCCCTCGGGGCGCCGGCACTCGTGGCTCCTTCCAGGGCTGCGACCAAGGCCGACGTGCCGGCTCTCCCTGGATGAGTTGCCCGGTTTGCCCTTCCTGTGGTGCGACCGTAACGTCGGCCCGTGGCTCAAGCCCGCGCGCAGCGGAACCTGATCCTGATCCTTGCTCGCGACCTGGCGTCTCGACTCGCCACCCCGGTGTTCGTGGTTGATCACGAGGGGACGCTCGTGTACTTCAACGAGGCGGCCGAGCCGGTCTTGGGCCGCACATACGCCGAGACAGGAGAGCTCCGGGCCGGCGAATGGGCAACGGAGTGGTCGCCCACCGATGACGAGGGTCGACCCATCCCGCTCGAGGATCTCCCGCTCGGCGTCGCGTTCCGCGAGGGACGGGCTTCGCACCTCCCCTTCCGGATCGTCGGCGGCGATCGGGTGGCTCGCGCGATCGAGGCGACCGCCTTCCCCTTGCTCATCCGCGAGGATGAGATCGTCGGAGCGATCGCGGTGTTCTGGGAACGTCCTGCGGAGCGGACGGCTGACCGGTGGAGGTGACCGTCTGGGGATGCCGCGGCTCGCTCGCATCGCCCGGTCCCGAGACGGTTCGGTTCGGCGGGCAGACCTCCTGCGTGGCGGTCCAACTCTCGGATGGCTCGCTGCTGATCCTCGACGCCGGCACGGGCATCCGCCCGCTCGGCATGGCTATGGGACGCGATCATCCCAAGCGGATCGACATCTTCATCACGCATCTGCACGCCGATCACATCGAGGGCCTCCGGTTCTTCGATCCGATCTGGGATCCTGCCGTCGAGCTCAACGTGTGGGGACCGCCCTCGCCGATCCGCGGGCTGCGGAGCCGGATCGCCCCCTTCTTCGCTCCGCCGTTCTTCCCGGTCCATCTGCGCAACATCCCGTCTCACCCCGAGTTCCGGGACACGCCGACCACGGCGTGGCGGATCGGCTCGGCGGACGTCACCGCGCACCTCGTCAAGCATCCCGGCCCGACCGTCGGGTACCGCGTCGAGGAGAACGGCCAGGCGCTCGCGTATCTCCCCGATCACGAACCCGCGCTCGGCTCGGATCTCTCCGAGGTAGAGCCCGAGTGGATCTCCGGGTTCGCCCTGGCTCAGGGAGCGGCGGTGCTCCTGCATGACGCCCAGTACACGGAGGCGGAGTACGACGACCGGGTCGGCTGGGGGCATTCGAGCACCGAGGATGCCGTGACGTTCGCGCGGAGAGCTGGCTCCCGGCGGCTCGTGCTCTTCCACCACGATCCGCTCCACACGGACGAGCAGTTGGAAGGTGTGCTCGCCCGAGCGAACGAGCTCAGCGCCTCCGGGCCCGGCGAGGTCGAGCTGGCTCGCGAGGGGATGACGTTCGAGCTCTGAGCTACGTGCCAGCTCCGACCGGAGCCGGCGGGGGCATCGGCGGGGCCACGTCCTGGGCCGGCGCCCGCCTCGAGGCGACCCACAGTACGCCGAGCCCGAAGATCGAGATCACGGTCCACGCGGCCCCACCCAGGACCGGGACCAACCCGAGCACACGTACGATCCCCCATCCGAGGAGGAATGCGAGGAAGCGAGAGGTCGGCTGCTTCACCAGCATCCGGCCGATCGCGTGTGCGCCCGCGACGTACCCGACCGTGTACAGGAGCGCGAGCGCGAGCAACAGGAACAGCCCTAACGGGATCGCGATCACGACGATGAGGAACAAGACGGCGATGAGCGGGAGGAGGAAGAACGCGGCGACCCCGAGTCCGATCGACGCCCCGGTTCGCTGGCGGAACGCCCGGACGATCGCGCCATCGAGCGCCGGGGCGATGAGCAGGAGGAGCAGTCCGAGAACAAGCGTGGAGACCGAGTAGCCGATCCACCACGCGATCCGACTCGCGAACCCGATGTCGCCCGCGTTGAACCGGGTCGCCACGCGCTGTTGTTGGCCGGTGACCGTGGCGCCCGGCTCGGCGGTCGGCGCGTCGGTCGTGACGAGATCACCCCCGATCAGGGCGCCCGAACGAACCGTCACCGCCCCGTTGAAGACGACGACATCACCCGCGACGTGTCCGGAGATATCGGTCCTGCCGTCGAACACGACGACGGAACCGGTGACCGTCCCGGCGATCGTGGCCGGTCCGTGGAAGATCAGCGCGGTATCCACGGTTTCGCCCTGCGGGACGATGAGTTGACCACTCAGCACGACCTGGTCGCGAGACGTGTCGTCCGTCGAAGAGCCCTGCGCGAAGGCCGGCACGGTAAGAACCCCCACGATCACGAACGCAGCGAGGAACGCGCGCACGAACCGACGGATCCAGATGTGCATCGTTCCCCTCCTCCGCGATGCCCCGGCCAGCCTATGCCGCCCGCCTTCCGTGCGCAAAAGCGAGGATCGGGCCGAACGGTGGGTGCTTCAAACCGCCACAGCTCGGACGGGAACCGTGCAGGGGATGATGTGAAGGTTGGTCGACGCTTGATCGACGCCCATGATCTCCAAGACCCTCTTGGGGGCGTTGCGGACACCGTGGAGCAGGATGCAGCCCGAAGGCAGCGCGTTGAGGCTTCGAACGATCGATCCAACGCCACTTGAATCGATGAACACCAGTTCCGACAGATCGAGGGTCACGGGTCCACCCTTCGCGATCGCCGGGGCGATGGCGGTCTCCATCAGCGGCGCGGTCGACATGTCGAGCTCACCGCTCAGGAAGAACATCCTCGGTCCATCAGAGTTGATAGCGAAGTCCGTCATCGAGGCGCCCTTCGTTCAGGGTCGGGAGGGCAGCCAGTCAGGCGTGCGCGGACGGTCCAGGCGACCGGGATTCGTTCTTCTTGCACGATACACCCTCGGCCGGATGGTGGCGAAGTCGCCGGTTGCGCGGGTCCGCCGTCCGGGCGGACGATGACCGAACCACTCGGGGGAGGGATCTCATGCGTAGGAGAAGCACCATCACGGTCGTCATCGCGCTCGTGCTCACGGCATCCGTCGGATACCTCGCGGGGTCGGCCGCCGGATCCGGCGTTTCCGCCGGATCCGGCGCCCACCAGATCTCGACGCCCGCGTTCTCACGCGTCGTGTTCCTGAGCCACCCGAACAACCCCGCGCAGATCCCGGTGTTCCCGGGCGACCCCGCGTTCCGGCTGTCGACCGTCTTCACGGTGCCCAACGACGGCTTCTACCTCCAATACGTCCAGGAGGGCGAGCACACCGGCACGCATTACAGCGCGCCGTGCCACTTCCACGTCCAGGGGCTCTGCGCGGAGCAGCTCGACCCCGGAGACTTCATCTTGCCGGCGGTCGTCGTGGACGTCCGGGACAAGGTCGCACAGAACGTCGATTACCACGTCACGGTCGCCGACCTGACGGCGTGGGAGAACGCCTACGGCCCGTTGCCCAAGGAAGCCGCGATCTTGCTGTGGACGGGGTGCGACCGTTTCTGGGGACCGGAGATCGGCGACAGCATCCCCACCTACTACAACTGTGGCAGCGCCGATGGACGGTTCCGCCAGCCAGGCTTCTCGGAGCGTGCGGTGAGATGGCTGATCGAGCAAGGCGTCCTGGGGGCGCGCGGTGCGCTGGGCACCGACACCTTCGGACCGGACCCAGGAGACGATCCGAACTTCGTGGAGACGTGGCTCACGCTCCACCGACACCGCTTCACGATCGAGAACATGACCAACCTCGATGCGATGCCGACCACGGGCGGGTGGATCGTGATCGGCGGTCCGCGGAACCGGCACGGCTCGGGCGCGCCGAGCACGATCTTCGGCCTGACGTCGTGATCGCGTGCCGCGGCCCGTCCCTACGCGGTCCGCTTCCGCGTCGAGCGTCTGGTCCGCTTCTTCTTGGCTTCCTCGACGCTCGCCTTGAGAGCGTCCATCAGCGCTTCGACCTGCGAGCCGGAGGGGATGCCGGGTCGTTCCTCGGGGAGCGATGCCGGCTCCTTCTGGGCGATCCGCTCCAGGAGCTCCTCGCGGTACGTGTCGGAGTACGCCGCGGGGTTCCAGGTGGTCTTCAGGGTGTCGATGAGCTTCCCGGCCAGCTCGAGCTCGGGCTCGGAGACCTCGACCACGCCGACTTCGCCGGCCAACCGTCGAGCGTCCCGAACCTCGTCGCCGAAGAAGAGCGTCTCGAGGCCGAGGGCTCCTTCGGCGGGGCGGATCGCGACCAGATGCGGCTTCGTCCGTAGCACGAACCGCCCGATCCCGGCGCGCTCCGACCGCTCCATCGCCAACAACAGCAGGGCGTACGGCTTCTCGGCACCGTGCTGCGGAGCGACGACGTAGCTCTTCTCGAAGTAGACCGGATCGATGTCGCGCAGATCGACGAAGTCCTCGATCTCGATGGTTCGGCTCCGCTCGGGCTGGAGGGACCGGATCTCGTCACCGGCGAGGAGAACGACGGACCCGTCATCCCGTTCGACACCCCGCATGAGGTCTTCGTAGGCGATCTCTCCTTCGACCTCGTCGGGCTGGCGTGCCGTACCCTCTGGCGGCGATCCGGCCTCGGGCAGCACCTCGGCCGGCTCGTCCTGCTCCGGCGCCTCTGCCTCGACGAAGCGTCGGTAGTGGACACGCCGGCCCTGCGCGTCCATCAGATGGAACCTAACGTCCTTCGGTTCGGTCGCGGGATAGAGCCGGACCGGGATCGTCACCAGCCCGAACGTCAAGGACCCGGTCCATACCGCCTTCGGCATGGATCCAGCCTAGCGTTGCGGATGGATGAGTCATGCTGCGGAGTGTCCGAACTACGCCTTGACGCGTTCCCCTGATGCCGCGGACCTCTCGATGGTCGCGATGACCTCGTGGCGGCGGACGGCATCGGCGAAGTCCGGCACCGTGTGAGTCCCGTCGTCGATGTCTGTTGCGAACGCCGCGTACGCACGGCCGACGTTGTAGGCGGGCGCTCCTTCGAGGCTGGTGAGCGCGGGCCATCTCTGTATCAGAGCCGCCGGGAGAGGGAGTTCAGCGGGCTCATTCCCCCCCTGTGCTCCTGCGACGGTCAAGGGAAAGATCTGGGGTTGTGCTTCAGCGGCGGTGATCCGAAGCGTTCCGTCGGTTCCGTTGATCTCCCACTGGAACCCGGTACCGCCGGCAACGGCCTCGCGGACGTGGACGCTGGCGGTGGCCCCGGACGTCAGAGTGCCGATCACCGCGATCTGGTCGGCCGCCGTCTTCACGACCTGCTCCCCGGTCTCTTCGATGGTGATCAGCGGCCTGCGAAGATCCGACACGGCCGACAGGTCGGCGAACTCGCCGAGGACGTGGTTGAGGATGTCCAGGCTGTGGCCGACGGCGATCGTGAGCACGCTGGCCCCGTTCGCCTTGTCGAGCATGTAGGCGTTCGGCTGGCCCACGACGTCGCCCGGGACCGACAACCCGACCATGGTCGTCGACAGGACCTCGCCGACGTATCCCTCGCCGAGCAGCTCTTGGACGAACTCGATCGCCGGGGCCTGGCGCGCCTGCAACCCGACCACCGTGCGCACCCCCTGCTCCGCGGCGAGCGCGGCCATCGCTCGCGCGTCGTCGAGGTCGCGGCCAAGCGGCCACTCGCAGTAGACGGCCTTGCCGGCGGCGATTGCGGCGGAGACGAGCTCTCGATGGTTCGGGACCTTGACCGTAACGGCGACCACGTCGACGTCTGGTTGGGTCACCAGCTGCTCGTGGTCTGAGAACACCGCACCGACTCCGAACACTTCGCCCGCCGCGCGCGCTGATCCCTCGCTGTGAGCGCTGAGCGCCCGGATCTCGTAGTTCGGCAGGGCGAGCAAGGCCGGGATGTGGGCGGTGGCGGCCCAGCCACGGATGGGGCTCACTCCGATGATCCCAACACCCAGCGTCGATCCAGGCATCTTCATCGGCGATCGAAGCGCCATAAGCGTCGCCCCGCGATCTCGCCTGGAGGCCGGACGGACGATCATGCGGCTGCCGCGAGAGCCGTGCGTGCCTCGCTGGTGTCGACGACCTTCCCGTTCAGTCCTCCGAACTGATGCAGAGGGCCGGACGTCTCGATGCGCAGAGTGGCGTCCGATCCGCCCGCCTTCATCGCGTCGAACCCGGCCACCCGGATCAGCCGCTCGATCGCTTCGGCAGCCTGGTCGTCGTCGGTCGCGTAGAAGAGCACCGCGCGCGGCGTTCGGTTGGCCTCCGCGGCCAGTGACTCGGCGCCGAGGGTGCCGAACGCCTTCACGAAGTGAGCCTCGGCGGGGAGGAGTCCGGCGACGACAGAGCCGGAGGACTGATCGTCGGGAAGCGTCCGAACGACCTCGCCGTTGGCGTCCTGTCCCACCGGGTTCGAAGGATCGACGACGACCTTGCCCCTGAGCAGATCTGCGTGTTGGGCGATCAGATCCTTGAGCGTCTCGAGCCACACCGCGAACACAACGACATCGCCGCTCGCGATCGCCTCCTCGACCGAGGCGGCACTCGCCAGCTCGCCCAACTCGTTCGCCAGCGCCGTCGCGTTCGAAACGTCACGCGAGGCCAAGACGACGCGTTCCCCGCCGCCGACGAGATCCCGCGCCACGGGCGTGCCGAGATTGCCAACTCCGATGATCGCGGTGGTCATCTGCTTCCTCCTTGCTCTCTTCCGGCTCAGCGCACCCGATGGGCCTCGACCTCGATCTCGAGGTCGACCTTCTTGCCCACCAGGAAGCCACCGGTCTCGACCGCCATGTTCCAGGTCATGTCCCAGTCCTCGCGATCGATCGTGGTCTTGGCCGACGCGGCGAACATCGCCTCGCCTTCCATATCCGGCCCCCACCCGAGGAACTCTCCCGAAAGGGTGACGGACCTCGTGATGTCCTTGATCGTGAGGTCGCCGTCCAGCTCGAACAACGTCCCGCCGGTCGGCCGCACCGCGGTGCTCTTGAACGTAAGCACCGGATGCTTCTCGATCTCCAGGAAGTCCCCGCTCGTCAGGTGTTCGTCTCGCTTCTCTGTGTGGGTCGTGATGCTCCCCGCTTCGATCTTCACGTCGACGCGCGAGTCCTCCGGCGACTCGGCGACCTCGATCGATCCGGTGAACTCCGTGAACTGACCCCGGACCTTCGACAGCATGTGTCGCGCTACGAAGCCGACGACCGTGTGAACGACGTCGAGCTCGTACGTTCCGGCTGGCGGGATCGACACCCCGTGGTATCCCCGGCCTTCGGCCACCGGCTCCTTCGTCTCCGTCATCCTTGCCCCCTTCGCTCCACGGCCCCCGCCTGTTGCGAGAGCCCTACGTGCGCTTGCACGGCCGGCCGCAGGACCGTCCCCGCCACCGCGAACGCCGCGAGCACGAGTCCGGCTCCGATGGCGAACGACCGTTGGTAGCCGTTGGTCAGGGCTGCCGGCTCGGCGACCGACCTGGCGAGCAGCCCGTTCGTCTGCGACGCCGAGAGCGAGGCGAGGACCGCCAAGCCCAACGCTCCTCCGACCTGCTGGGTCGTGTTGACCAGCCCGGAGGCGAGGCCGGGATCGTGCTCGGTCGCGCCCGACATCGCGAGGGCCATCAGCGAGGGGAAGGCGAGGCCGAAGCCCATGCCGAGCAGGAGCATCGACGGCAGTACATCGATGAGGTAGTCGGCCTCCACGGGCACCCGCGCGAAGAAGACCAGCCCCGCGCCGATCAGCACGACACTCGGCAGGAGCACCGCGCGGGCGCCGAAGCGGCTGATGAGCGGCCCCGAGAACGCGAACGACATCGTTCCGATAGCGACACTGAAGGGAAGGAACGCGAGCCCGATGCCGAGCGGGTCATACCCCAGGACGCGCTGGAAGAAGAGACTGCCCAGGAAGAACACCCCGAACATGGCGGCGAAGATCAGCAACAGCACGACGTTCGCTCCGGACACATCGCGCGACCGAAAGATGCGGAGTGGGACCAGCGGGTTCGCGATCCGCGACTCGCGAACGACGAAGGCGATCAGCGATGCCGTCGCTGCCGCCCCGAACCCAAGCGTCTGGGCCGATCCCCACCCGAAGTCGGTCGTCCGGATGATCGTGTAAACGCTGAGTAGCAGCGCCGCCGTCACCAGGAAGGCGCCAACGACGTCAGCGCCCTCACTGAGCCCGATCCCGTGGTCGGATCCGACCAACCGCACGGCGAAGAACGCGGTGACGATGCCGACCGGGACATTGACGAAGAAGATCCAGTGCCAGTTGAGTGCCGCGGTCAGGAAGCCGCCGGCCAGGAGCCCGATCGACGCGCCCGCTGCCGCGACGAAGCTGTAGATGCCGATCGCCCGTGCCCGCTCGCGCGGCTCGCCGAACATCGTCACAACCATGCCGAGGATGACGGCAGAGGTCATCGCTCCTCCGACGCCCTGGACGAACCGTGCCGCGACCAGCATCTCCTGGCTGATGGACAACCCGCACACCAGGGAGGCCGCCGTGAACACCACGAGACCGGCAAGGAAGACCCGTCGCTGACCGAGGAGGTCGCCGAGTCGGCCCGCCAGGAGGAGGGCGCCACCGAAGGCGATCAGGTACGCGTTCACCACCCAGGCCAGGCTCGACTGAGAGAAGCCGAGATCGCTCTGGATCGAAGGCAAAGCGACATTCACGATCGTCGCATCGAGGACGATCATCAGCATCCCGGCGCACAGAACGACCAGGGCGAGCCACCGCGGATCGCCTGTCATCTCCTTCTGGGTGTCCTGGGTGTCCAAGCCGCGTGGCTCCTTCCCTGGGGTCGCCTTCGCCTGTATGCTTGCTCTTGCAAGTACCTTACGACCAAAGTAGGTGCAAATGCAAGTACTTTCGGATTCTGGGGTCGCCGGACTCCTCGATCGGCTCGTAGAGAAGGAGGTCCCGGGCAGCCGTGGTTTCGACGCTTGGCGGTCGCTGCTGCGGGCGCACGCCACCCTCATGCGCCGACTCGATACGGATCTCGAACGAGAGACGGGTCTGTCGCTAGGCGACTTCGACGTGTTGGCTCAGCTGGCGGAGGCCCAAGGTGAGTTACGCATGACGGAGCTGGCGGACCGGGCGCTCATCTCTCGGTCGGGCATGTCCCGTCGCGTCGCACGGCTGGTCGATGAAGGTCTCGTTCGCCGGGACAGAGCGGGTGCCGACGCGCGTGGTGTCGTGGTGACGCTCACCGACGCTGGCATCGCCCGCCTCAGTGAGACGGCGCCCATCCACGCCCGCGGGATCTCCGAGCTGTTCGTCGCGCAGCTCGATGATCAGGAGCTCGCCGTCCTGGAGCGCGCTCTGAACAAGGTCATAGTCGACTGTTCCTTCGGCTGAGATCCGGCGACGCGGCGTAGCGAGCCGCGACCGCGTCGGCGAACGCCGCGAAGCGCTCGGCGATGGGCTCGGCCGTCGCGTGCAGGATGTTCTCGGCGTTGCTCTCGCCGTTGCGCGAGCAGTTGAAGCTGCCGGTCAGGACCTCGTCGTCGGCGACGACCACCTTGGCGTGCATGTAGTCGTGGACGGCTCCCTCGGCATACGGGTTCGAGCGCTTACCCGACAGGCGCGGCGCGATCGCCTGCCACGCCCCGATCTTCTAGTGGTTAGCAGGAACCGAGCGCCACGCCGACATGACCTCATCCATCTGCGTCGCGTCGTACGCGCCGGCCACGTCGAACGATGCCCGCCCGGTGAACTCGGCGAGCGTCCCCAGGATGGTGCCCGAAGTGACCACGGGAGAGAGGATCCGGATCCGTCGCCGTGAGGCGCCGAGTCGCTCGGCGACGAGGTGGGCGAGCGACGGACCCTTCGGCGAGAAGAACGGACGGACCGTGACGCCGCCCTCCAACGTCGTGACGGTGCCGGCGCCGCCGCTCGGTTCGATCCGGCCGTGCGTCCACAGCTTCTCGAAATCGTGCGAGTAGTCGCCCGCGATCGAGGGGGACTCCACTCGGATCACGGCGTTCTCCTCACGGGAGAAGGCGTCGTCGGTCCAATTCGTGGAACCCGTCCATACGGCATCACCGTCACGCACCACGTACTTGTGATGCATCAGCGTGCTTTCGTCGTGGACGCCTCGAGTCGGGACCTCGAGACCGTCGATCTCGTCGGGGCTCGCCGCCATCGGTCGAGGCGCGGCGGGGTGACGCGGACGGTCCACGTTGAACGCCACCCGGACCATGACGCCTCGCGCCGCGGCTGCCTCCAGCGCATCGGCGACGCGCGCGCTCGCCCCCTCCCGCGCATGGAAGTCGTAGATCGCGACGTCGAGCGTTCGCGTCGCCGCGGCGATGAACGCGATCAGCGACGCCGACACCGCCTCGGCGGTCTGGCCGCCGTCGGTCAGGAAGTCGATCTCGAGTGCGCTCACGACACGTGCGCGCACTCGCGCCGGTAGCAGTCGACGACGCTCCGCACGGCCCCGGCGGGATCGTCCGTCACGGTGAGGAGGCGCAGGTCCGCGGGCGAGATCAGCCCCTCGGCGAGCACCTTCCCGTCGATCCATTCCAACATCGGGTCCCAGTGCGCACGCCCGAACAGGACGACCGGGAAGTGACGGATCTTGCCGGTCTGGATCAGCGTCAGCGATTCGAAGAGCTCGTCGAGCGTGCCGAAACCGCCCGGGAACACCACGAACCCCTCCGTCGCCTTCACGAACATCGTCTTGCGCGCATAGAAATGGTGGAACGTGTGGGAGATATCCAGGTAGGCGTTCGATGCCTGTTCGTTGGGAAGCTCGATGTTGAAGCCGACCGACAGGCCGCCCGCTTGCTTCGCGCCGCGGTTGGCCGCCTCCATCACGCCGGGCCCGCCGCCGGTGACCACCGCGAATCCTTCCCGGGCGAAGCCGGCCGCCGTCTCCACGGCCAGCGAGTACCAGCGATCGGTCTGGGGCAACCGGGCGGAGCCGAAGACCGCGACGGCCGGCCGGTCGATACGCGCCACCGCCTCGAACCCGACCCGGAACTCCTCAGCGATCCGGGCGACGTGGCGGTCGACGTCGTCCGTCTCCCGCTGCAACATCGTCCGGTCGTCCACGCCGTGACAGTGTCCGGCCCGTGTCCCCAGCTGACAAGGCGCGGATGCGATCGGATCGATCAGGTCTGGATGTTGAACCAACAACCTCCGGGACCGAAGTAGCTGATCCCCTCGCCCCACACGCCGATGGTCTTGCCGGTGGACGTGATGGCGATCTCGCCGTAGTCGCCGTAGATCTCATCGAACGCGCTGTTGCCGGAGGGGTCGGTATGGATGTAGGGGGCGGCGCCAGCGGGAGCGTCGGAGATCTTCAGGGGTGCGCTCCAGGTGAGCCCGCCGTCGATCGAGCTCCGATACCAGACGTTCCAGTAGTGGGTTCCGTCGGCCTTCTGGAGATCACCGTCCGACGTTTGCATGTACCACAGGCGATAGTCACCGTTCCCGGTTCCCACGACGCGCGGCTGCGTCGAATCCTCACCGTTGACGGAGACGCCGGTCGCGTCGCCCCAACTTTGACCCTCGTTCGTGGAGATCGTCACGTAGCTCGTCTGGGGACCTCCGTCGATGAGTGGCCCCTCGTACGCGAACACCAAGCGTCCGTTCGCGTCGGTCGCGACCGACGTCTGTCCCGTGTAGAACTCGCCGCACCCGAACGAGAAGCAGTTCTCTCCGATCGGCACCTTGGCGACGATGACGTTCTCCCAGGTGTCCCCGTTGTCGCGGGAGATGACGGCGTGATGCCAGACCTGACCGGACGAGACGCAGTTGAAACTGCCCGATCCCGCGCACGTGTAGCGGAAGCTGCTCTCGGAGAAGATCACGGTCCCGTCGGGAAGCACGACCCCGTCGTAGGCGTAGAAGTAGCGCCGGCTCGTGACGACCCTGATCTGCTTCCAGGTGGCGCCGTAGTCGTGCGACACGCCGACCCAGAGGTCGCCGCCGGTGGGACCGTTCCACGAGACGTACACGTCCTGCCCGCTCGGTGACGTGGCGATCTCCGGCTTGTCAGTCCATGAGACCTGTCCGTTGGGGCGAACCGGGTCCGTCCACGTCTGCCCGTGATCGATCGACTTGATGAACAGGGTCGAGAAGCCGCCGTGGCGGTCGGCGTTCAGGAAGAACGCGTACACGATCCCGGTGTCGGGAACGACCGTGATCGTCGGGTCGTATTGCGCCTTACTCCCCTTGACGCCCCAGATCGGAACCTGGTCGCCCCAGCTCGCGCCGTTGTCCGACGAGACCGTCAACGCGATATAGGGGCTGGGGCAGTGTGATTGGCAAGGAGCCGGCTGCCCGTACCGGGTCGTGAGGACATAGATGTAGGGATCCTGTGGGTCGGTCGCCACCGCCGGCTCCCAGTCGTCGACGTTGGGGTTCACGACCTGCTCTCCTGCCCAACCCGTCGCCGCGTCGGTCGTGGTGGCTTGGCGGCGATGTCCGAAGGTGCCGGCCGCCCGGGCCTGGGCGAGCGCGTTCAGGCGCCCGGCGGTGGTTGCGTCCTCCTCGGAACCGCCTCCCATCCCGCTGTCGGCGCGACCCGCGTCGTGCCCAGTCTCATGGGACCGGGAAGTGCCCAGCGTGTGCGACCCTTCTGCGTGCGAAGAGCACGCAACAGCCACGAGGGCGAGCGGAAACAGGAGAGCGAACCAGCGACGAGGGATGTCGGGTACTCCTTCTGGCCGGGGGGAGATGACTGTATCCGGGGCTCTCTGTGCTGGTCAAGGTCCGTTGGATCCGTGGGTCCGGTCACCCGAACGAGCGGCGGGCGGGGCGTGTCCGTCACCCGTCGGACACGTTCATCCCCCCACGCGCGCGTTGGTCCATGACGCGCCCGATCAGCTACCAGATCAGCTGACGACCCTCACGATCGCTCTGACCACGTCTCGCTTCGCTGGGTCGTGGATGGATGTCGACGTCACCAGCCACGATCGCACCGTTCCGATGCTCGTCCCCGGCCGGACGCTGATCGATAAGCGGAGCGTTTGAGCGCTTCCGGGGGCGAGTATGGCGGTGCGGAAGGTGCCGTCGACGACCTTGCTGGTGACGTCCGCGTTCCTGAAGTAATAGTGAACCGTGAAGCCCTTCTTGTTGCCTGGACCCCTCAGCAGGAAGCTGTCGTTGACGTTCCCGTCGTTCTGCTCCTTCACGTAGAAGCTCCGCGTCGAAAGAGGCCGTCGCCAGGCTCTCGCGGTCTGGAGCTCGCCCGTCAAGTTGTACACGTTGTTCCCGACGAAGGGCGTCTTGATGCTCGGCTTGATCTTGCCGTCGGGCTGGTGCCTGGCGATGCGCAGCACGCTGGCACTGCTCATCTGACCGTCGGGGTTGATAGTCGTGACCAGGCAGGTGGCGCCGCTCGCGGTGGTCGTGTTCAGGTCGAGATCGAGGTGGGTCGGAGATACGAACCCGACCCCGTTCACCGTGACCCCGCAGCCGACATCCACCTGCAACCGCTGGGCGAACCCGGCTCCTGGGTCGTACCAGCCGGTGTCACCGTCGGACATACCGGAGAGCTGGACGTGGACGCTGGCCCGGCCGAGGGGGACCGGCGATGACGTCGAAGTGGGCGTCGCGGGGCCCGGCGCCTGGAGGCGGGCGATGCGCACCCCCCACGTGTCGTCGGCGCTCACATATTCCTGGATCGTCCAGATGGTCTGGTTGTCCTGCGGATCGACGCGCGTGAGCGAGTAGTCGCCCCATCGGCGGGCGCCGTACACCGAGCCGTTGTCACCCGCTGGGTTGTACGCGGACGAGCTGCTCGTGTACAGCGTCGGTGCCCCGACGGATCCGAGAGGGTCGCTCGATGAGCGAGACGCGTACCAGGCATCGACGTGCGCCGCCGCGCCTGCGGTGCTACCGGCGATCACCATGTTCCCTTGGCCAGAGACGGCCACCGTGGGGATCCAGTAGGAACGAGGGTTGGTCGTAGTGGGGTCGAACACGGTCCCGGCCTGGACGAGGCTCGGTGTCACCCCGCTGCCCGGGTCGATCTCATACCACCTGGCTCCATCGCGCCCACCTGAGCCGACCGTCACGCCGAAGGCGTTCACCTGGATGTTGTGCGCCGTCCAGATATGACCGTCCGACGTCATGCTGGCTGCGAAGAGACGATCGTCGACCGCGTCGAGACGCCCGTTGGACCCCCCCGTATTGCCAAGGTGTGGGACCGAGGCCGGGAACGACGTGGACCCGACATCGAGCTGCAACAGTCGGAGCATGGTCGGCGTACCCCCCGGATCGCTCACCCGGAAGAGGTCGAGCTTGCCGAAGGAGCTAACGTCGACGCCTATGAAATAACCGACACCGATCGCGGGGTCGGGGTCGTCCACCCCCTGGGGTGTGAAAGGCCCGTTCCCGTTGCCCGCGATCAGGTGGGTGAAAGCCGTATACACGATCGGACCGGCGCCGAGGATGGAGGATTTGCGCACCACGTATGCGTTGCTGTTCACGAAGCTTCCGTTGGTCGTACTGAACTCGTTCGTGCCGATGTAAAGGGCGTTGGTGTCGACGCCGAGGGTCGGGTAGTCGGCGAACTCTCCCGCGGTCACGCCGATGTGGAAGAACGTCCAAACGGTCGATGGTCCGATCGTGTCTGTATCAGAGACCGCGATCATGATCCGGTTCGACCGCGTGCCATCGCAATTCGGGACGTCGATCATGACAGCGATCCACCTGTCCGAGAGCCGGTCGTAGCGGATGTGGGGATCCGACGAGAAGTTGCAACCCCCCGGTCCGACCGGCGTCATCTCCGGGGCCCAGAAGGCGTCGCTCGCGATGTCGATCCCTCCATCGGCCGCGCCGGACATCTTGTCGTAGCTCCGAACGCGCGTGTTGAGCATCGCGACGAACTGCGTTGGACCCACGTCGCCTTGCGTGTCTGGGGGAAAGACGCCCGACTCCAGCGCCGGACCATCGAAGGAAGTGACCTGGCTTATCGAGGTTGCAGCGAGTGAGGCTTTCGTTCGGGTTGTGAGGTGCGATCGTGGATCGCTCGCCTTCGTCGCCGGGCCCGTCCGGACGGGAGCGCTTGCGTTCGTGAATGATCGCGGTGGCGTAGCCGAAGCAAGCTGGGCGGTCGTCCGACTGTGGCTCTCGACGCCGAAGAGGAGCTTCCCCACGCGCGCATCGCTGGCTGAGGCGGGCGCCGGGACAGCCGTTCCTAGGATCAAGACAGCCACGACGATCTGAGCCGGGAAGCGTTTCACGTTCGCGCATCGTATATCAGGGACGCGACCCGCCTTGTGAGGATAGGAATCATCGAGTCACCAGAGAGCCTGGAACGATCTCATGTCAACGCAGATCAGCGCTGCAGGTTGACCCAGGCGGCCATCACGGCCCGTGCGAGCTGAGGGTCCTGTTGCTGGAGGCGACCGCTGACATCGCTCGGAAGGATCGTGCCGGTAGCGAGTCCTTCGAGCCAGCTCGTGACACGCTCGACGCGTGCCGGACGCCCGGTCCTCGGCCCCGCGATCAACCCGGGGTGAGTGACGCCTCGGTCCACCGTCACCGCTCGGTTCGGTTCGCGGACGGATGACGTGGCGACGACTTCGATGGCCACCGGTGCGAAGAGCACGACGGCGACGATGAGGAAAGCCCACAGCCGAGGAACGCCGCTCTTCGGATGCCTCACGGATGCTCCTGCACGTGAAGCCGTCTGGGACTGAGCCTGCATGTCTGCCCCCTTTCCCTGGGCCGCTCCAGGACCGCGGCCCTCGTCCATCAGGAGGCGTGGAGACGCTCGGCACGCCGGTGCAGTCCGGCGGAACACTTCGAACGAGGAACAGCTCAGACGTGCCAGGTCGTCGGTACGCGCGGGTCCGGAACGTAGGAGCAGAACGTGCCCGTCCGGATCGTGTTGGCGAGGTGGTGCCAGAGCGCCGGCTCCTGCTCGCGGATCCTCGCCAGCGCGGTCTTGATCGCCTTCGTCACGTTGACCCTGGCTCTCTCGGCATCGGAAGGAGCACGCCGGTCTCTCCCGCCGATCCCGATGGCGACGGCGAGCTCTCTTGCCAGGAGATCCCTCTCATCGAGAGCCCGTGCCGCACGCTCATGGTCGGCGCGCTCTTCGGCCTCGTCGATCTCGCTTTCGAGTTCCTGGAGCCGCCCGCGGTACGCCTCCTTGGCACGGGTATCCAGGAGCTCACCGCTCCCTCCCGGATCGCCACGAAGGGTGTATCCGGTTTCGCTGCGTAGCGCACGTGCGTTCGCCCCGCTACGGGTCGCGCGACCAGCTGTCATCAGGTCAAGGGCCAAGAACTCGCGTCCCGGGTTCGCCAGCAGCTCGGCCAGATAGTGGAGACCTTTGGAGTCCTTCAGGCGGAAGGTTTCGTCCTCGAACGTGATCGACCAGTACTCGCCCTCACGACGGAAGACGTTGCCCCGGCGCACGGGTTCCTTTGCGGAACCGTCCTGCATCGTGACAGCACCCAGGCGGGTTCCTTCCGTCCCGAGCATCGCCCCGATCTTCTGACCCAGCGCCCGCATGCCGAGCTGCTCACCGGTCGCGGCGGCTTCTGCCAACAGGTTCTCGGCGTGCTCCCGGTCGCCCGGTGCATCACGCCCGAAGAGCATCCGCGCGTAGTCGTACTGCGTGTACGCCACCCAAGGGCGCGATCCCATCGCGCCGTTCCGGTCCAACGCCAGGTCGAAGAGAGCCTCAGCCTCGTCCCATCCTCGGAGGGCCGCCGCGAGGATGCCGACACATCGCGCCATCGAGCCGGTGCTCACCTCGCCGCCCGAAGTAGCGTGGTGTCCCGCATACGGCCGCAGCAGCTCGAGCAGGGTGCCCGCCCGGTCGGCGTCGCCGAGGTGATCGGCGACCTCGGCGAGGAGGCTCATCTCGAACAGCCAATCGTTGTCTCTCTTGAGACCGCCGAATCCATCGGCGGCGAGCTGGTCGAACACGCGTCGTGCGTCGCCCGCACGTCGAAGCTCGCGATAGAGGTGAGCAAGCACGCACCGGAGCACCGGACGCGTCGGGTACTCGGCGAGCGACCGGGTGATGATCGGCTCCATCTCGTCGAGGCGGCCCTGCTCGCGACGAAGCATGTACGACTGGATCCCGAAACTGAGGATCGCATCCCATCGCTGCGCACGATCGCCGTTGCGCATCGCCTCGGGGATCAACCGCTCCGCCTCATCGAATCTGCCGTCGAACAGCGCCCGCATCACGCGCGAGGTGAGTACGAGCCAACGCTGGGCAGGTTGACGGAGCTCGTCGACCAGCAACGAGCTCGCATGGATCTCCCTATCGACGGCCGCGATGTCTCCCAGTTCATGAAAGGTGACCATGCGCCAGTCGCGGCCCTCCAGGATCCGCTCCGCGTCGCCTGCCTCGATCGCGAGCTGCAGGATCTCCGTCGCGATCCCCAGACGCTCCTCGGCATTGTCCGGCCACCACGTCGCGGCGAAACTGCCCGCGAGGGCGTAGGAGAGCGTCGCGGGGTCCCCGGTCCGGCGGGCGATCTCGACGGCCTCATGGCTGAGCCGGTGAAGCTCGTCCGGCGATCGCTCGTCCCGGAGCGCCCCAGCGAGCCGCGACATCAGTCTGGCCCTGACCCGGCTGTCGCCGGTCGGCTGGGATCTCAGCGCTCGCTCGAGGAGGGGGACCAGCCGGCGATCGCTTCCGGCGCGAGCCCAGACGAACCTCCCCCCGTAGCCGAGGGCCGCGGCAGCGAGCTGCTCGGACATCGAGCGCTTCTCGGCGACCTCTGCCGCGCGCAGGAACGTCTCTTTGGCCCCTTCCAGGTCACCTTCGCGCGCCTGACAATCGCCGAGGGCGAGGAGCAAGCGGCACCGGTCTTCGGCATCAGTCGGGCGCTTCCTTTCCAGGATCTGGAGCGCGAGCCCGAAGAGGCGGACTCCTTCCTCGTAGGCGAGGAGGGCCGCGGCTCGCTCGGCCGCGCCCGACGCGTATCCGATCGCCTTGTCGGCTTCGCCCAGCGGCGCGGCCTCGCAGAAATGGTGGGCAAGCTCCGCGAGGTGTGGCTCGGGATCGTCGGCGTACAGGGACTCCAGCATCTCGCCCACGTCTCGGTGGATCCGCATCCGTTCCGCGGTCGTCAACCCTTCGAAGACGACATCGCGGACAAGTCCGTGAGAGAAGCTCATGCGGCCGGACGCGGCCGGCATCTCGGTCACGACACGCGCGGCGACGGCCTCGTCGACGATCTGCAGGAGCTCGTCCGTAGGCAGTCCGCTCGCGCGTGCGAGCGCGTCGAGCTGGAACTCCCGGCCGAGGACCGACGCGAGGGACAGGACGTGACGACATCGCTCGGAGAGGAGGCCCAGACGTCGGCCGATCACCTCCCGGATCCGCGCCGGGATCTCGGCGCGCGCCAGGGTTGCCTCGTCGGTGTCCTCGAGGCGGCCTTCAGCCACCAGGAGCCGGATCACCTCGTTCACGTATAGCGGGTTCCCCTCGGTCTGCCCCTGCACGGCCTCGATCACGGCCGGCGGAACCTGGACGTCGACGGTCGCTTGGATCAACGCCGCGACATCGGGGCGCTCGAGACCCGCCAAGGAGGTCTGTCGGGTCGCCATGTGACGGGCCACCTCCGCCACCGTGGAGGTGAGATGAGGGTTCTCCGGCCCGTCATCCCGGTACAGCCCAACCAGGAGGAGATGGGTGTCATCGATCTCGCTCGCGACGAACCGGAGAAGGAGGAGTGACGGAGCGTCCGCAGCTTGGAGGTCGTCGAGCACGAGGACGAGCGGCTGGACGCCAGCGGCGATGCGAAGGAAGGCGACCGTCGAGTCGAACAGACGGAACCGCGCCCCTTCAGGGTCGGACGAAGCCGACACGCGCACCTCGGGGAATTGGTCCCGGAGCTCGGGCAGAACCTGGGCGATGTCCGGTGCCCCCGACCCGAGTTGGACGAGAAGCGTCTCCGGATCCTGATCCCGCACATACGACCGGAGCGCTTGGACCCAAGGCCAATACGCGGGAGCCCCTCCCGCCTCCCAGCAACGACCCCAGAGGACCCGAGCCCCTCGGTCCCGTGCGCGGCTCGCCAGCTCATCGACGAGGCGAGTCTTACCGATCCCTGCTTCCCCGCCGATCAGGAAGACCCTTCCCCGCCCCGCCAGCGCATCGCCGAGGCCCGCTTCGAGCTCCGCCAGTTCGCGTTGGCGCCCCACGAAGACATCCCCCTCCTGAGCGCCAAGATGCACCCCGTCTTCCGGCACGGAGGTCTTGCGCAACGCGGACGGCACGGGAACGTTCAGATCGGCCACCTCGGAGCTCGCTTCCTGACGTTCTATCCCCCCGCATGCTTGAGCGCCACCCTCCCCGAGGGCTTGCGCGCGGCGACCTTTCCGGAAGTGTGGCGATCGGTGACCGTCGGGTGCCCGCTCGCCTGATGCCCGAGACTTCGTCGGAGGGTCGAGCGGGATACCGTGCTTCGCGATCCCAGATGAGGTCGCATAACCGCGACCCCGCCAGAAGCGTCTCCACTTCGTGAGGTGATGCAGGAGGCTCGTGCTCGAGGAGGCGGACATCCGGGCGTTCTTATCGTCGGACTACCCCCGGCTGGTCGCCGGCCTCGGTCTCGTGCTCGGCGGACAAGCCGCCGCCGAGGATGCCGTCCAGGAGGCCCTGGCGCGAGCGTGGGAGCGATCCTTGCGCGGTGAAGCGATCGACTCGCTGCGGGACTGGGTTGCCGTCGTGGCCATGAACCTGCTCCGCAGCAGATTGCGCAGGCTCGGGGCCGAGCGGCGAGCGACGGAGCGCGCGGCCGCCCGTCAACCCGGGCACGCGCAAGCGGACGCGACTCGGTCATCCCCCGATGAACACCTCGATCTTGCCGCAGCCTTGCGGACGCTGCCCGCGCGTCAACGGGAGGCGGTGGTGCTCCACTACTTCGCCGGACTCGGTGTTGCGGAGATCGCGCGGGCCATGCGGACGCGGGAGGGGGCGGCCAGGGGCTTGCTCCATCGGGGTCGGCGGTCCCTGGCTGCTGCCCTTGGCCCGAGCTACCGAACCGGGGTGCTCGATGCCTGACCTCGACGAGCACGTACGCACGGAGGTCGAGCGCATGGCCCGGCAGGTGGACACCTCCGGTGCGCTCCCTGCAGTCGCGCGACGGGTTCGCCGGCGGCGGGTCCTGCGGGCGGTGGAGAAGGGATCCCTCATCGCGGTGGTCCTTGTCGGGACCCTTCTCGGGATCGTCGAGATGCGCCTCTTCACCAGCTCGAACACAGCAGGCGAGGGCGCCACGAGGACACGGATCGCATCCGCGACCATCGCGGGCGATCTCGAGGTCGTCCTGATCGCTGAGCGGGCGTCGGCAGGGGGTGTGGAGGCAACGGTCCACGCGATCGTCCTGACCAACCGTGATGGGCGGTGGCGCGTCACCGGGGACGCGCTCGTGGGCTCGCGGGACGGCTGGCGGTGGGACCGCTCCATAGCGCCGGGCGGTGTCTGCCGACTCGTGGCTGCGGACGCGCCGCCCAGTGCATACATCGAGGTCAGCCTTGCGACCGACGAGACCGATGGATGCTCCGCGCCGTTCCTGTTCGCCGTCGAGCGCGGACGAGTGGTCTCTCGATGAGAACGTCGCGCCACGACATAACCTCCGCAGCTCCGTGGGCGTCTCAAGGATGAGGAACTCAGAGGAGGTGCATCCATGCTGCGGTTGTTGAGGAGGTCTCGGATCATCCTCCCGGTGGTGGCTCTGGGGTTGGCGCTCTTGGCGATCGTGGGATCCGCCTACGCGTCGTCCCGTGCCTCGGCGGCGGATACGACCAAGCAGATCGCTACCGCCACGCTGGGTCACGACTTCCGCGTGACCCTCCAGGCCGTCCAGGGCTCGGGAGGCGGCGCGACGATATCCGTCGCCGCCTTCGAGTTCATCGACGGCGCGTGGAAGTCACTCGGCCGGCAGACGGTGGGTGACCCGAACGGCTGGCTGTGGCCCGTCGTGACCGATGGCGGGGCCATCTGCCGGTTCGCAACCAGCGACGTGGATCCGTACCCCATCGAGGTCAGGCTGCTGCTCTCGCCGAGCATCGGCTGCTCCCCGGCGACCTACAACTTCCACGTGGACACGTACGACGAGCTCGTCCCTGGATAGGCCTCATCAGCTCGCCGATGCAGGTCAGCAGGATCCCCACGGGTGCACCGCACGCTGCGCTCGGGCAAGATCGTGATCTTGATGACGCGGGAGACCGTTCCGGCGGGGATGTCAGGGGTGCCATCTTGACCCACGTAGTCTGCCGAGCTGTGAACAACTCAGGTGTCGTGATCCGGGGTGAGCGGGTCGTGCTTCGACCGTTCCGGCCGGAGGAGCTCGACCAGTGGCATAGCGCCAGGATGGCCAGCGCCGACGATCGCACCCAGTTCCCCGTTGGCCCGCCCGACCCGGAAAGGCTCTGTGAGCGTGTCGAGCGGTCGGGCGAGCTGCGTCACGGCACCCTGGACCTGGCCGTTGACGTCGATGGCCGGCTGATCGGAGAGATCGGGACCTACGCGGAGCCCGGTCGGGAGATGCGGCCCGGCTTGTTCTTCCTGTCGATCGCGCTGTTCCGTCCGCAGGACCGCGGCCGTGGCCTGGGTACCGACGCCGTCCGCGTGCTGTGCGACTGGTTGTTCCGATCGGCCGGTGCGGAACGGATCGAGAGCTCGACCGCGATATCGAACCCAGCCATGCGCGGAGTCTTCGAGAAGCTCGGTTTCGGGTTCGAGGGCGTGAAGAGCCGCTGGGACGTCGATTGGGCCCACTATGCGGTGTCCCGCGAGCAGTGGAACGTGGATCCCTCGTGAGTGCAGAAGAGGGTCGGACTGGGGAAGCCTCGCCCTTCAACCGAAGTCGCATGATCCCGTGATGCGCGAAGGCCGGCTGACGCTTCGCGATGGTCGCACCCTCGCCTGGTGTGAATACGGTCCGCCTGGTGGTCGACCACTCTTGCGGTTCCAGGGCATGCCCGGATCACGGAGATCTCGACACCCTCACGAAGACTCCTACGACCGATCCGGGGTTCGTCTGATCGTTGCGGATCGACCTGGCTACGGGGCATCGACGAGACTCGAGGGTAGGGGGATCCGCGTGGTAGCTGCTGACGCCTTGGAGCTGCTGGATCACCTCGGTTTGGACTCCGTCTACATCACGGGAACGAGCGGCGGCTCACCCCACGTTCTCGCGTTCGCTGCCCTATACCCCGAGCGCGTGCGCGCGGCGACCGTCGTGGTCGGCGCCGCACCCCTTCTTGACGAGGACACCGGAGGGCTCATCGGCCTCAACCGCGAGGCCTGGGTGTCGTCGCAGGAAGGGTGGGACGCGATGTACGCAGTCCTCGCTCCCGTGCGAGGCGAGCTCCTCCGCGACCCCCTTGGTGCGTTCCGGCGGGTGATGGACGCCGCACCTCCAGCCGATCGCGCGGTCATGGACGATCCCGATCGGCAACGGGTGTTCATCGAGGACCAGGAGGAGGCGCTCCGCCCCCGGCGCCGAAGGGTGGACAGACGAAGCGATGGCCGTGTTGGGACCATGGGACTTCGATCCATCGCTCGTGTCGTGCAGCCTTACCTGGTGGCACGGCGCGGATGACGCCAATGCGCCTATCACAGCCGTGCGACGTCTCGTTGCCACGATGGATGGAGTAGACCTGCGACTCTGGGGAGAGGCCGGTCATCTGGAGCCGTACCGCCGACACGACGAGATCCTGGCCGAGCTGCTCGCTCGGTGAGAACGACCGTCGGCGCGCTGACGGGAAGACTTCGTCAACGTTGTTGTAGAACCCGGCGTCGACCAGAGACCTCCGCCTCAGGCTGCTTCGTCTCGGTCGACAAGGACGCGCGGGATCGCCATCGCCTCAACGATCTGACGAGCACGACATGGCGCCTGAAGAGCGACCGGGGCTACGCTGTTTCGATGCGACGATCCGGAGCGGAGGATGACGGCTCGACGACCCTTCGTGAAGGAGCGCTGTTGAAGGGTTTGCGAGGTCACCCGAAGCAGATGAGCAGGTCGACGCTTCTTCGATACACGAGCAAGATCGTCCTGGTAGGTGGTGCCTATTACGTGGCTGCCATCCTTGGGTTGAGGCTGGCGTTGATCGAGAGGAACGTAACGCCGCTTTGGCCCCCCACGGGCATCGCGGTCGTGGCGTTCATTATCTTCGGGTGGCGCGTGTGGCCAGGCGTTGCACTGGCAGCTTTCGCGGTCAACATGCCCATCAGCACGAACGGGCTGGCCGCCGCCGCGACGGCAACGGGCAATACGCTGGCTCCGATCGTTGCGGCGCTCCTCCTCGTCAGAGTGGGTTTTCGAAAAGAGATCGACCGACTGCAGGACGCCTTGGCCATCGTCTTCCTGGGAGCCCTCCTTAGCATGCTGATCAGCGCTTCGGTAGGGGCGGGCACCCTCGTGCTTTCCGGAGCGATACCAGCGAGCAAGTTCCCGGCAGCATGGGCGGTGTGGTGGACCGGCGACGCCATGGGAGTTCTCGTCGTTGCCCCCTTCCTCCTCGGCTTGTTCCAGAGGCCGTGGAGCGGGTCGCTCCGAGAACGCACCGAAGCGGGCGTGCTCCTCCTCCTCGTCGCCACCGTGTCCGTCCTTGTGATGAACACCGACCTTCGGCTGATGTTCCTGGTGATCCCATTCCTGGGATGGACGGCATGGCGCTTCCAGCAGCGTGGGGCGGCCCCGGCGGCATTGCTCGCTGCCGGGATCGCCTCGTGGGCCGCAGCCCACGGCCTGGGCCCCTTCCAACAAGGCACGTTGCTCGAGAAGATGATCACCCTCCAAGCATTCAATGCGACCGTCGCCTTCTCCTCGTTGTTCTTCGCCGCTTTGGTGACCGAACGAACGCGCGCTCGTGAAGCCCTGGAGCGCGCTGCTGCCGAGCTGGAAGACAGGGTTGGGCGGCGAACAGCTGACCTTTCCACCGCGAACGCACGGTTGAAACACGAGATCGCCGAGCGCCACGACGCAGACCGGAAGCTTCGACAACGAGAGGGGCAGCTCGCTGAGGTTCAACAGCAGGCGCAGGTCGGAAATTGGGAGTGGGTGATCCCGGAGGATCGAGTGTCATGGTCGGACGAGATGTACCGCATCCACGGGCACCTCCCGAAGGCGTTTCCCCTTACGTTCGAGAAGGCGGTGGAGCAAGTCGAGGAAGAGGACGCCGCCCGCATCCGCGCCAACGTGCAGGCCGCCCTAGGGCGAGGCCGCGACCACGATCTGCCTCCGAGCGAGTACCGCATCGTCCGAGCGGATGGGGCGGAGCGCGTGTTGCTCGGGAAGGCCAGACTGAGCGTCGGCTCGGATGGACAGCCGCTCCGGATGATCGGGACGGTCAAGGACATCACGGAGAGCAAGAAGGCCGAACGCGAACATCGGATCGCCGAGACGTTGCAGCGGAGCCTTCTTCCTGACCGTCTCCCAGAGATCCCCGGGGTCATGCTGGCGGCGCGTTACCTCCCCGCGACCTCCGATATCGAGGTCGGCGGCGACTGGTATGACGTGGTGCAGCTTCCGAACGGGACCGTGGGGCTGGCGATCGGCGACGTCGCCGGCCATGGACTGCGGGCCGCCTCCACCATGGGACAGTTGCGGATGGCGTTGCGCGCCTATGCGCTCGAAGAGGAATCACCGTCCCAGGTTGTCAGTCGGGTTCGTCATCTCGTGCGACTGCTCGTGCCGGACATCGTGACCATGATCTACCTCACTTTCGACCCCGAGTCCGGGACCTTGCGGTTCGCAAACGCAGGCCATCCTCCGCCCCTGCTTGTCGGATGGAAAGGGGAGACCTCGTATCTGGAAGGCGGTTTAGGGCCCCCTTTGGGGGCGACGACTCATCTCGGGCAGGACATCGAGGTCGCAGCTCACGTGGACGCGGGTTCGACCTTGCTCCTCTTCACAGATGGACTCGTGGAGCGGCGCGGAACCTCGATCCGTGACGGGCTCACCCGATTGAAGACGCTGGCAGCAGATCGTGGCGAAGATCTCGAGGCCCTTTGTGACCATCTCTTGGGGTCGATGGTGACGAGTCAGGTCTCAGACGACATCGCTCTCCTGGCACTCCGGCAAGTTCCGCTTGCAGCGGAACCGTTGCTCCTTCGCCTTCCCGCGGAACCGCATGTTCTCGCCCCGCTGCGCCATACCGTTCGCCGGTGGCTTCGAGAGATCGATGCCGATCCGAGAGTTGCGGACGACGTCCTGATCGCCTGTGGGGAAGCATGCGCGAACGCGATCCAGCACGCTTATGGAGCGAAGGATGGCCTTTTCGAGGTGAACCTCGTCTTGTCCGATGGAACGGTCGAAGTAACCATCCGAGACCTTGGGAGCTGGAGGCCTTCGTCCGGTTCGGGAAGAGCCGAACGACGCGGAGGGCTCGGCCAACGTTTGATGCGAGAGCTCATGGACTCAGTGGACGTGAACAGCGGGCCGGGGGGGACGGTCGTCCGGATGCGCCGCAGCCTTCAGGTGGGAGCTGATCGTGAACGAACTCGCGCGCGTTGAATCGGAGCAGCACGGCTCCCTCTGTCTCGTTCGCGTTTACGGAGAGATCGATATGTCCAACGATCGAGAAGTCTTGACTGCGATAGAGGGGGCCGTGGCTCGAAAGACGGTCAGGTTGGTCGTGGATCTCACTCACACGACGTATCTGGATAGTGCAGGCTTGGCGCTCCTTCTTCGTCTGGCCGAGCGGATACAAGCCCGACAACAAAGGCTGAGCGTCGTGGTCCCTGTTGATTCTCCCGTCCGGAGGGCGTTCGAACTGACGGGGCTGCCGAGCGTGATCGACTTGGAGTCTCGATCGGAGGACGCCATGAACCAGACCAGGCCCGGATACTCGAACGACCAAGTGTGAGGAACGTGTCACATCTCTATCTCGACGCCGGGGATCGGTGCTGGGAGTCCGACCTCCATCACGCGCCGGACGACCTCTGAGGGGAGCTTCAGCACGAGCGGGGTAAGGTCCAGCTCACTGGCGAGTTCGGAAAGCTGCAGCAGCATGGCCAGGCCCCTGCTATCGATGAAGGTAAGGCCCGAGAGGTCGAGTGTGAGTCGCTTGCCAGTCCGAAGTTCCATCTCGAGGTGACGGCCCACAGCGTCCACGTTCATGACCTCGAGTTCTCCGAGGAGACGGAAGCACCCGGGCTTTCCTGTTTCGACGACCTTCAGATTGTGCAGATGGGCCATGTCGATCGCCAGCTCGACACCGATCACTTGGAGGGTCCGTTCCCACAGGGTGACGAGCCCTTCTGGGACCATCGGTTCAGGGAGTTCTCGCAGAGCGAGGGCCTCGAGCCACTCCCTCCGCCTTGCCCAGTAGTCCAGCCACTCGTCCCACTCTGCCCGTTCGGCGCTCAGCTCAGGAGAGATCGTCTCCCTGCCTTCTTCCGAGGCTCGTTTCGCCTGCTCCTCGAGCGATCGGACATGCTGCAACACGATCGATCGAGCCTCCCGGTCGGTCGCTTGACCGTCGTCACCTCCGGGCGCGATCGCCCTACCCAGGTCCGAGCCGAGCAATTGCTCGACGTCGCGCCACCACGTCACCCAAGCGAGGTATGCCTGTGGCGCCGCTGTGGGCAGACGGATGGTCAGCTTCGTCATCTCGATATCGGACGGTACTCCGCCCTTCGAAAAGGGAGCAAGTCATCCACCCCGCCGAACCCGGTATCTCCTGCGCAACAGGCCTTCTTGGTGCCCCCCGGGAGACCCGCGATGCCGAAAGCGACGGCAGCCGTTGCGAGACCGAATCACCAGTGGGCCCCCCGGCCCTCTGGATCTGACGGACGTCGTGCAGACATAGCGGGAGGGGCTCCCCTGGCGGGGGAGCCCCTGCGACGCAGTAACGAAGGAACGGTCAGATCGTCCGGATGGACGCGTAGTACACGTCCTCCTCGATCGTCCCGTTCCGACCCCGAGTATCGCCCCAAGTGATGTGGACGTTGCCGCCTCCCACGGCCAAGCCCATATAGTCCCCGAGGAACCCGCACTCGCTGGGGTTGTTGGCGCAGGTCAGGTTTGGCATCGAGCTGGTAGTGATCCTCCGGTAGCTCCAGCTCGTGCCGTCGTTCGCCGACGTTGCGAGCGTGATGTCGTTGCAGCCACTCGATTCGCAGTTGCCGTACTTTCGGTCGTAATAGGCGACATAGAGTTTTCCGTCCGGACCGAGACCGCCCCATGGCATCCACTGCGCCGTGGTCCCTCCGTTCGTCGTGAGATCGCGCCGTGTGGTCCACGACGAGCCGCCATCGGTGGACTCGCTGAACAGGATGTCGGCGTTGAAGTTGCCGCACGGCGTGACCGGCAGGCCCTGGAACTCATCACACGGTCCGCCGTGACGGAAGTCCGACCAGTAGACCACCAGCTTCCCGGTGGGGTCGATGCCTGCCGTGGGATAGTCGCTCATGCGGTAGCTGTTCGGGGGCAGGCACTGGCGGAACAACGAGCAGTCGGGGATCTCGTGCCCGGGCAGCGAGTACGGCTCGGTCCCCGAGTCCCTGGCCACCTGGACCGGGCGGGTCCACGTGTTCCCGGCGTCGGAGGACTTGACCATCAGGATCTGGTTGTTGAGCCCGCCGGGCGAGTTGACCGTCACCTTGTTGGTGTTGAAGTTCATGAAGAACACGTAGATCGTGCCGTCGGGTCCCACCACCGGGTCGGACCACTGATCGTTGTTGCAGGCATGCGCGGGCTGACTGGGATCGAAGGCGTTGCCGAAGTTGCAGATGTTCGAGTTCCGCCCGCTGATCACCTTGGCCGTCGTCCACGTCTGACCGCCGTCTCTGCTGCGGGAGAAGAAGATCGGGGCGTCGCAGAACGAGCCCCCGCCTCCACAGGTGAAGTCGAAGATCGTCCAGGTGACGTACAGGTTGTCGGTGAACGGACTCGTTGGCCACGTGTCGGCAGCCATTAGTTCCTTGTCGTCGAACAGGAGCGGGTTGGAGAAGTTCGTCCTGATCGGAACGGCCGATGCCGAGAGCGGTGGACTGAACGGACTACAGCTCCCAGAGCCCGGCGTGTGAAGGGCCGATCCCTTCAGGCAGGAGTTCGCTTTCCACGCGAAGACCCCATCGAAACCATCCTGTGCGAAGTCCGCCCCGAGGGTGACGTAAAACAGGTTGCCCTGCGAGTCGAACACGTGCACCGGATCGCTGAAGAAGTCGAACGACCAGACGCCGCCGGGCGCCTCGGGGATGTTGATCCGTCCGCTCGGCAGGCGGGAGTCACCGAAGTGCTGCCCGCCATCGACCGAGAAGTCGACGCCGGTGTGGTTCCCCGACAGGCTCGAGTCGTTCTGGCTCACGACGACGTTGCTCGGGTCGGTGGGGTTGACCGCCACCCATTCCTCGGACTGGAACCGGTAGCCGCAGTCCGTGTTGGCCCGGACGTTGTTCGGGCTGCCGGCGAACACGTTCGCGCACCCTGCGGTGTCGATCGTCGGATCGGGCAGAGTGGCTGTCGCGCGGACCTGCGCGCTCGTCCGGATCCCGAGCCCTTCCATCGCGCTCTGGACCACGGCGCCCGAAAGCATCGGGACGAAGTTGCCGTTCGGCAGTCGTGGCGGAGCCTTGCCTTGCGCCGCGGCCAAGGCCATGGTGAGGGCCGGGTTGCGGTGGACGGCGGTCTGGGTGGAAGCCGGATCGTTCCCAATCGCGATCATCGCGAGTACCGCGACGCAGGCGACGGCGCTGGCGATTGCCCTTCGCATCGGTTCTCCCCTTCCTGAGACGTCCTTCGTCACGTGTCGTCCGGGGCGGCCGGAGGATCCCGCGCGGCACCGAGCACGGCCGGGAGGGCCATCCATCACCTCCAAGGCGCAAAGACAAGTCGGCCTGGGCCGGAACGCCTCTCGCCGGCTCCAGCTCGAGGAATCTATGGGTCCCCTTTTGGGTAGGTCAACATGCAGACGCGGTATCTCCCGGCGTGAACAGAAGGCCTCGCTCTCCAAGGCGGCTGACGAGAGGGCGGCGAAGAAGATTCACCACCGTCTGGACCCTCTCGAACGCACCGCCACTCAGCGGGACGAGGAGGAAAGGAAGCTGAAACGGCAGTTGGAACGCCTCACCGCACATGACCGTGGGGATGGCCCACGAGGTAGACCTGTTCGAACGCCTGCGCGGTGCCTTCCGGGACGACGAGGGGGACGGACGCTTCTAGCCGCCTATGGATCGCAGACGGCGGCACCAAACAGCGCTTCGGTGCCCCGCGGAACCTGCGCCGGGCACGTCACCCGTCGAGCGTAGCGCTCCCCTGACCTTCCGCGACCCCGCCGTCCATCAGCCGCGTGAGCCATCCCTGCCGGTTCAGTGTGAAGAGCGAGAAGAGCTTCACCGGGATCATGACGAAGATGAACACGATGCTGACCAGGGGGACATAGAGGATGGAAGCGGGTTCGGAAGCGAGGTGGCCGATGCCCTTGATCGCCCGCCCAGCCATCAGCCAGACCGCCGTCGCGGCAGCGACCAACCACGCCTGATCGACGACCGCGCGCACGAGGAAGAAGACCGCGATGGTGAGCGTGAAGGGTCCGACGAGATTCTGGATCACCGTGATCGATGTGACGGCCGGCTCGCGCCACATCCAACCGCGTCCGATCGCACGCGCGTAGCACCGGTATGAATTCCTGCTCCAACGTATGCGCTGCTTCAAGAATGCGCGAAAGGTGTTGGGGAACACCGTCCATGCACGCGCGTTCATCTGGTATGTCGTGCCCCAGCCGTCGCGCAGGACGAGCCACGTGAGCCTGCCGTCGTCGCCGCTGACGCACCTCCGTCCGAAGAAGGTCTCGAACTCGAGTTCGTCGAGGACAGGCAGGATCACGTCGCGGCGGTAGGCGGCAGTCCTCCCCGCGACGCACGGGACCGCGTCCCGCCTGGCCGTGGCGGGCAGTTGATGGACGAAACGGACGTCGAGCATCCAGTCGGCGACGCGGCGCCACAGCGACGCCCCCGGACGGTAGACGTTCTGGCGGCAGGCGACCCCGCCCACGGTGGGGTCGGAGAAACCCGGCAACATCTTCCGAACGAAACCGTCATCCCACAACGTGTCCGAGTCCGTCAGGACCACGATCGGCTGGGTGGCTGCGAGGACCCCGACGGCAAGGGCATGCCGCTTCCCAGGTGGCTCGACGACGATGACCTGCAGCTCGTGGTGGTCCTTCGCCCATCCGCGAGCGAGAGGGATCAGGTCGTGCTCGGTGTGATCGATCACGAGGAGGACCTCCTCGACGTCGTTCGCGCGCCAGCTCTGGAGGCATCGCTCGAGCAGCTGTGGGTCCTCACGGAACACCGGAACCACGACCGAGACGCCTGCCTCGTATGGCGCCGTCCGCGGACGGTACCGGTAGCCCAGATACTGACGGACCAGCCACCCCATCCAAACGAAGGCGCCGAGCAACGAGAGCGGGAGCCACCACGGAAGACCTCCCGAGCCCGAAAGGGAGTTCGGCGGCCCCAGCTCGCTGTTTGGCGGCACCGGCCGCACGGTCGTACCGGTCGCGTCGTTGCGGACCCGGACGGTCTCGCGCGTGCCCGAGAAGGTCGTGTCGGATAGCGTCGTCCCGGCCGGCCCGGCGTAGACGTAGGTGCCGACGAGCGCTCCGGAGATATCGTTGCGGGTCGCGACGGTCGACTTCGAGGCGCCGGAGATCCTGATCCCGAAGCGTTGCGCGGAGATGGTGTTGCCGGCGATCGTGGTGTTGGAGGAGCCCTCCACGACGATGCCGTCGAACGCTCCCCGGATCCGGTTGGCGGCTACCAGGTTGCCATCCGAACCGTCGAACAGCATGATCCCGTGGTCGTTCGGGTCGACGATCGTGTTGTCTTTCACGATGCTCGCGCTGACCCGGTCGGCCAGGATGATCCCGTGCAGTCCGCTGCCGACGACCGTGTTCCCCACGATCGTGAGATGGCTCGACACGGTGTGCGGATCGATCCCGTAGACCGTGCTGTCGACCACATGGTTGCCCGCGATCCGGACACCGACCGCGTGGGTCAGATACACGCCGAAGTAGTTCCCCGAGATGGTCGAGTCCACGACTGCCGATCCCTTCGCCGGCGCCCAGAACGCGATCCCGTAGCTGTGGACGCCGGGGTGACCGAGCCGCGCGATCCGGTCGCGTCGAAGGACCAGCCGGCCGCCTTCTTCCGCCGAGATGAACGCGCGGCGTCCTGGCGCCGTCACGGTTGGCGCGGGCCCGAGGCCGGTGATCGCGACGTCGGTCAGATCGACGGAGCCGCCGCGTGCCACGACCAGGAACGAGCCGGGCGCGAGGTCGAGCCGTCCGCCGCGCACCCGGAGCGACGCCCGGCGTTCGATCGCGATCGGCTCCCTGAGGAGCCAGGGGCCACGCCCTTCGTGCCGCAGGGTCCCGCTCGGGAGCGCCGCCGCGAGCGCTGCGAACGTCGGCAGGCGACCGTGCGTGAGGGTCCGCTGCCGCACCGCTGCTGGCGGGTTCCCGTTCACCTTCGGGCGTTCGACGGCCGCCGGGTTCGGTGGGTACGAGTGATCGAATGCACCGGTCGAAGCCCCGGGAGGATGCAGGTCGATGCTCACCGTCAGATAGGCGACGAACACGAGGGTCAAGGCGTAGAGGAGTGGACCGGCCACGCGGCCGACCCGACGCCATCCGTTCGGGAGCGGGATCGGCCCCCGACGAGCGTCGCGTGCCATCGTTAGTGCGCGCGCCCCTCCGCGCGCGCGAGTTCAGGCTCCGCCTCTGCCCACACGAGCCCGGCGATCTCGTCGTTCACATGGATCGTCGCGCGGAGCATCGGGAGCAGGTGGCCCAGGCCATGGTCCCGCGCGAACCCGAGGAAGCCGACGGCGTCCTTCGGCAGGCAGATACCTCCGTAGGGGAGCCCTCCACGGGTGCCGTAGCGCGGGTTCCACATCCCCTCGGCGCCGAGCGCGACGGCCTCGAACGCCGACTCCGGTTCGGCACTGAGCGCTCGGAGGGCCCGGTGCATCTCGTTGAAGAAGCTGATCTTCGTCGCGTTGAACAGGTTCGCGACGTACTTCGTCGCCTCGGCGGTCCGGAGGGACATGACGTGGACCGGTACGTCCCCCCAAGGCGTGTAGAGCCGCCGCAGCGCCTCGGCCGACGCCTCGTCGAGGGCGCCGATCACGATGACCCGGGGCTCAAGGAAGTCCCGCTCGGCCGTGGCGGCCCGCAGGAACTCCGGGTTCATGCAAACCCCGAAGTCCCGACCCGCCCGACGCCCGGACGCCAGCTCTAGCGCAGGGATCACGATCCGCTCCGTGGTCCCGGGGGGCACCGTGCTCCGAACGACGACGACCGGTCGATGCTTCGCGCTGACGATCGCGCGGCCGACGGCGACGGCGGCCTCACGAACATAGGAGGTGTCTACGCGCTCGTCGACGGTCGGGGAGGGAACGGAGATCAGGTACGCGGAAGCCCGGACGTCGACGAGCGCCGAGGCGTGTACGGCGTCGAACCCGCGGCTCTTCAGCAGCGCGACGCGCTCTGGATCGACGTCGCAGAAAACGACGCGATGCCCCTTGGCCGTGAATCCGGCTCCCGTTGCCGTCCCGACGACGCCCGAACCGATCACCGCGATCGAGAGCGGATCAGCCATCGCAAGCCTCCTCTCGCCTCCGATGGTGCGCCATCACGAAACCGTTCCCCAGCTGTTGTTTTCGCGAGGAACCGACCCTTGTGTACGCGACGCAGGCACAGCTCTCCTTCGGCCTAACCGTCCCGTGGGTTGAGGGAATCACGGAGCGCTAAGGGTCTTTCCGGGGGCTGCCGATGCTCGTTGAGCCCAACGGGAAGCCAGACCGTGCGACGAACCCTCACCCTCCTCCTCGCCGCCACGCTCATCGCTGCGTATGCGGCGATCGCGGCCCGAGGTGCGGTAATAACGCCCGTCATCCGCACGGCAACGAAGGCAGGGCACCCGACCCATCCGGTCTGGTATCACGACGACGTCGCCATTCGTATCGGTTCGCGGCTCGTCCTCGCTTGGAACGCGGCCGGCGGCTCGGTCCGGGCGCGGACCTGGAACCTCGCGAGATCGCGGTGGTCTGCCACGGCGACCACGGTGTCGGGGACGAAGCTGGACTGCCGATGCACCGATTCGACGGGCGCGAACCCGAACCGTCACGACGTCCCGACGGTGTTCAGCGACCCGGCCGGACGGGTGTACGCGATCTACGGAGGAGGAACGGCCTCTCATACTGGGGACCAGACCGGACCGTTCTTCCGGGCCGCCGCGACCACGGGCCCACCCAAGACCTGGGGGCCACAGCAACGCCTCTCCATCCCTGGTGCGATGTACGACGTGGAGGTCGCGCGCGACAACCACGGGGTGAACCATCTGATCGGACAGCAAGGGGACAACGCCAACGGCGCGGGTTCCCTCCTGTACGTCCGCGTCCCTCCGGGGACATCTTCGACCCCCGGGGATCCGCGACCCGCTCAGGTCCTGGTGAAAGGCGGGCGGGACCCGAACGCGTGCGCGTGGCAAGCCGCCCCCGGATGCGACATCTTCGTGATCGGGAGGTTGGTCTCGGGCCCCGCGGACCTGGCGCAGCCGACGACCCCGACACCGCTTTTCCTCACTTGGGGCTGGACGGAGAAGAACCTCTCGGGGACATGCGGGGACCCCGCGGGGTTCTGCGACCACGGGCTGTACTTCGCGGAGAGCTTCGACGGAGGAACACACTGGGTGAACGCTGACGCGACGGCCTCGATCGACATCACCTCCGAACAGATCTCGTACGACGATCCGCGCTTCGTCGTGATCCGCCCCGCGAAGAACGTCGGGTTGTTCAAAGCCATCGCAGCGACCGGGCACTACCCGGGCACACCGTGGATCGCGTACCAGCCGCGCGCGGACATGGGGACGGGAAAGGTCGACGTGACGAAACGGAAGGGCTCTTCGTGGGCGGCGCCGACCGTCATCGATCGAAGCCGCCCGTGGAACAACCACCTCGTCTTCAGGGCGTACGCAGACGGGCGGCTCGTACTGTGGTCCGATATCGCCCAGACCGGTCGCCACGCGAGGGAGCTCGCGCAGTGGACACTCGCGCCGGCGAGAGGGTCCTGGCGGTCCAAGCGGTTGTCCGTCGGGGCGAACTGGTTCCTGACGGGAAGGCCGGCTGGAGCCTTGGAGGTGTTGGTGTGGCGAGCGCCATGGACGAGCGGCAGGAGCCGGGTCCGGTTCGCGCTCCTCAAAGAGCCGTCGTGAAGTCGAGTGATACCCGGGCCGAGGATGGGTTCGTTGGACCATCGGTGATGACGCGCCCAGTGTCACTGGCTAGCGGATCGATAGCGGATCAGGCTCTGGTGCACACCTCGTTCAGGAACGGGTACAGGTCGATCGTGTCGGCCAGTATCGAATCGTGGCTGACACGCGATCGTTCGCGTCCGTCGGAAAGCTCCTCGGTAGCGGCGCTCGGGCCGCGATGCTGCACCTGCTGATGGACGGAACCCATCACACGGCTCGCGAACTTGCGAACCATGCGGGAGTCGCCCCATCCACGGCGAGCGCACATCTTTCCGCGCTGGTTCAGGCCGCCTCGTCACCGTCAAGCGCCAAGGTCGGCAGCGTCACTTTCAGCTACAGGCCCGGCGGTAGCGGGCGCCTTGGAATCGTTGAGCGGCCTGGTAGGTGCGCCCGATCATGTCTCTTCTCTTCGGCAGGCAACCATCCGACGCCAGCTCGCTACTGCTAGGACCTGCTACGACCATCTCGCGGGGGAGCTGGGCGTAGAGATCGCGGATCCGATGATGAAGCGCGGAGCTCTCTTGTGGAAGGACGGCACATCCATCATCCCGGAGGATGGCGCCAAGCTGATCCGACCGCTGGGCATAGACCTCTACGGTCTGAGGAGGACCAAGCGACCGCTCGTCCTCGCATGTTCAGATCGGACCGAAGGACGGCCCCACGTCGCTGGCGCCCTCGGGCAGGCCTTGTGCGAGTTGTTCCTCGCCTCGGGGTGGATCCGCCGGCGCCCGGGGACTCGAGCACTCTCGATCACGGACTCCGGTGCCACTTGGCTGCGTGAACGCCTCGATCTGGAGCTTCGCTGAAGGTGGCATAGCGGCTCACATAGGCTGCTCTGCACGGCTTCTCGGTGCCCCCGGGAGGAATCGAACCTCCGACACACGGTTTAGGAAACCGATGCTCTTCTCCACTGAGCTACGGGGGCCGGGGGCACGGGGACGAGGGCGCGAGCACATGGTGAAAGTCTAGCGAGCTGCCTCGCTCCGTTCTGCTAACGGTGCGGCCTGGTGGCTGCGAAGTAAGCGACCGACCCCGTGATCTCTACCTCCACCGACTCGAACGACTCCCGAAGGATCTGGCGGAGTCCGTCAGCGGTGTCGCCGAGGTTGTCGAAGCCCCCCTCCCAGTTGAACACCCGCACGACCGCTCGAGCTTGCGGGGTGTGATGCTCGCGAAGCCCGAGGACGGTTCCTCCGAAGAGCACCCCGTCCGGGGCAAGCACGTCGGCGATGTTGCGGATCGCGATCGCCTTGTTCGCGTCGGGCCCTCGAAGGCAGTGGAGCACGAAGCTGAGCGCCGCCGAGTCGAACCCGTGGGGTACGGGTAGGGGTTTCATCACGTCGGCTTCGACCGTGGTCGGGTGCATAGCCGCAAGCCGCCGAGAGGCGCGACGGAGCACATGCGGGTTGGGGTCGAGCAAGGTGACCTCGGTCCCGGGAGAGGGCTCGGCCTTCTCGATGAAGTAGCCGGTGCCGGGACCGACGTCGAGGTGTCGATGTCCGAGATGCCGACGGTAGCGCTCAACCGCCTCAGGGATGGGACACCGCCACACCGCGCGCGACATGAACCCGAGTACCCACGGGTCGTATATCGCGAGCATGAACGGGTTGTAGCCGGATTGGCCCTTGTAGGCGGGGTCGTCTCGATCCACCGTTCGCCAATCTACCTTCTGAGGATCGGCGCCGGTTCCCGACGTCACCTCGTTCAGGAAGTTCAGGACCAGGCCAACACGCAGTACCCGAACATCGGCAAACGCCCTTGAGGGCGAGCATCAGTGGTTCATCGCGGGGCCGCACCAAGCAGTGAACGGTGAATCCGATGCGTTCTGCGCCGCGCTCAATCAGGCGAGCCGGAGTGGACGGTCGTGAGTGCCCGACGGCTAACAAGGCGTTCCAGGTGCGCTCGTGATGCCCTCGCGCACCGCAGCGGGCCTGTTCCTCGGGTATTCGATGTCGGTAGAGGACGGTACGGGCCGTGGACGGGGGCAAACGGCACGCGTCGCTGGGTGGAGCGCCTCGCCGCCCAGCAAAACGAGCGGACGGTTCGCATGATCCTGGGTTCTCGGTTGGGGAGGCGCCCGAGGTACGGGCCGTGACTGCGGCGGCGGGTGGTCATGGCGCGATGGCTCGATCATGCCGCTCCAGCCATTCGAGCTGGTGCTGCCACCACCGTGCCGCGTCCTCGGATCCATCACCGCTACGGCGAATGACCGTCTCCCTCACTCGCTGCTTGACCTCGTCCATGAGATCGCTCCTGTCGGCGAGGCCGTAGGCGTCGCACCACAGCCGGATCCGTCGGCGCTGCTCCTCGGGTGGCGGTCCATCCCATCCGAGGTTCAGCCACAGGAACATGCCGTAAGAGACGTCGCGGATGCGCGGACCGGGACGCGCCATATCGAAGTCGAACAGCGCCGTCGGCCTCCCATCGACGAAAACGGTGTTCACCGGGGAGATGTCGTTGTGGCAGACGACCTCTTCGACACCGGCCAACGCTGAGCCGGCGGTCGCATCGTGGTATCGGCGGAGCAAACGAGCTGCGTCGGCCAATCGCTCGTCGGTCAGTCCGGCGTCGAGGTTGTCCGGGACGAAGCCCTCGATGTAGGACAGGCGCTCTCGCCCCTGGTCGTCGATCCCCAGGAAGCGCGGCGCGTCCGCGAAGCCGACCTGCTCCAGGTGGCGGAGGAGGGCGTGTACGAAGGCCGAGTGCGGACCGACCGGCCGCCGAACCGTGTCACCGACTCGGACGACGCCCGGCGTGACGCGGCCTCCCAGCAGCGGGACTTCAGCCGGCTGAGCGGCATGAGGGTCGTTTGCAGCGTAGTGGGAAGGCACAACATCCAGGGTACGCAAGCCCGGCCTCGCCCGGTCGTTCTGGAAGGCACCGGAGCGTCGACAGGTCCCGCGCCGGGGTCATCGGTCCGAGCGATGTCGACTTCTTGCTTCTTTCGCCGCTCGCGCTCGTTGTGGCGTTCTTCGTGGTGATCCCCGCGGCCTACGGCGCGATGATGCCGTGGATGGCAGAACGCCTGCTGCGCGCGAGGGATCGATCCTGCGACGCGGGCGTTGGGCGTGGATCGTTAGCTTGCTACCGCTCCTGTTCGCGAACATCGTGGGGGCACCGATCCTGCTCGTTGCGCTCGGCGTGTGGGCCATCGGCCGCTCGGCACCGAGTCTCGTAGAGGCCTGGCGGTCGAGGGTCCGCCACGTGGATCGGCCGCGCGGCGCTGGTCGCCATGGCGGCCGCGTCCGGCGCCGGCCTCCTCCGCGACGGGATCGACATCCTCGGTTGTCCCCCCTTCTCACAGTGGTTAGGATCCTGACCAGTCATGAGCGAGACGATCGCATTCACGGAAGCGAAGGCACATCTCTCGGAACTCGTCGACCGAACCTCACGCGAGCACGAACGGTTCGTGGTGACGCGCAATGGAGTACCGGCGGCGGTGCTCCTTTCTCCCGACGACCTCGAGTCACTCGAAGAAACCGTCGAGATCGTGCAGGACAAGGCGCTCCTCGAGTCCATCCGCACGTCCCGGCGCGAGGCGTCTGAAGGCAAGCGGGTTCGGCTCAAGGATCACGTCTAGCTCGTGTACGAACTCGAGATCACGCCGGAAGGCCTCCGGCACCTCCACCGGCTTCCGGCGAAGGTTCGAGCGGCCGTCATCGAAACGATCGTCGGATCGATCTCCGAGAACCTGCATCGAGCGGGGAAGCCCCTCAGAGGCGAGCTGGAAGGCCTGTACTCGGCTCGACGAGGTGAGTTCCGGGTGATCTTCGAGATCGACGAACGAGCACACGTCGTGCTCGTCCATCGCGCGCAGCATCGGCGTCGCGTGTACCGGAGCCGCTGATGGATCGCAGAGGCTTCCTCCGTCGAGCGGGAGGGCTGATCCTCGCGAGCCCGCCGCTCGCCGCGCTGGTCGGGGCGTGCACGCGAGCGACGAGCACGTCGACCCCGACCACGTCCGCTCCGCCGACCACGCCGACGACCAGCGTCCCTCCGGGCATCCCATGGGATGACCTCGCCGCGGGCCTCCACGGCCGGCTGATCCGTCCGGGCACCCCGAGCTATCCGGGCGCGCGGTTGGCGTACGACCCGCGGTTCGACGACATCCGCCCACGCGCGATCGTGATGGCGAACACCGCCGGCGACGTCGCGCGGACGATCCTCTTCGCGCGCGATCACAGCCTGGCTTTCGCCGCGCGATGCGGCGGCCACAGCTACGGCGGGTACTCGCTCTCGGACGGGATCGTGATCGATTCGTCTGAGATGGCGACCATCCGAACCGGAGCAGGAACCGCCATGATCGGTGCGGGCGCGAAGGTGATCGACGTCGCGGCGGGTCTCGCAGCCGCGGGCGCCGTTATCCCGGTCGGCACCTGCGCGACCGTCGGGATCAGCGGGCTGACCCTCGGCGGCGGTCAGGGGATCGTCGGGCGGCGGTTCGGGCTGACCTGCGACTCGCTCCGAGCGGCGACGGTCGTGCTCGCCGACGGGCGCATCGTGACGTGCGACGCATCGACGGACGCGGACCTGTTCTGGGCGCTCCGGGGCGCGGGCGGCGGCAACCTGGGAGTCGTCACGTCGTTCACGTTCGTGTCGCATCCGCTCAACGCGATCACCGCGTTCTCGATGTCGTGGCCCTGGTCGGACGCGGCAGACGTCGTCGCGGCGTGGCAGACGTGGGGACCTTCGGTGCCGGCGCCGCTCTGGTCCAGCTGCCGCCTCCGGTGGATCCCGGGTTCGGGCCCGTCGGTGTCGGTGAGCGGGGCGTGGTCGAGCGCCGCGTCGGAGCTCGCGCGGCATCTCGACGAACTGGCATCGGCATCGCGCCACGCGCCGTCACGATCGACGGTGACGATGTCGCCGCTCGACGCCGCCAGGTACTTCGCCGGATGCAGCAGCTACTCGATCGAGGACTGCCGCCTCACGGAACAGGGCGGCCGGTTGACGCGGGAAGGGTCCCTCGCGAAGTCCGACTTCTTCGATCGGTCGATCGACGCCGACGTGGTGCGGGCGGCCCTCGCCCTGATCGAAGGCCGGGGAGCGACCACGGCGCTCGCGGCGCAGACCGCCGGCGTGCTCTTCGACGCCTGGGGCGGGACGATCACGGACGTCGCCCCGGACGGGACCGCGTTCCCGCATCGGGGCGCCAGGTTCCTCGGGCAGGAGTTCGTGACGTTCCACGGGCCGATCACCGACGCGACGCTCGGGACGAACCGAGGGTGGTTGACGAACCTGTGGCGAGCCTTCCGCCCCGCCGCGAGCGGCGCCGCGTACGTCAACTACATCGACCCGGAGCTCCGTGATTGGCTCCGCGCCTACTACGGCGACAACCTCGCTCGACTGGTCGACGTGAAACGCCGGTACGACCCCGACGACGCCTTCCGGTTCGCGCAGAGCATCCCCACGACGTTGCCGTCCTGAACCACTCGACGCACCGCTTCTCGCGATACTGGTCGCGTGCAGCGGTTCGACGTGTTCGTGATCGGAGGCGGCGGGACCGGGTCCGAGGTCGCCTATCGGCTCGGTCGTGGGAGCGACCTCCGCGTCGGCATGGCGGAGCGCGACCGGCTCGGCGGGGAGTGCAACAACTACGGCTGCGTTCCCACGAAGGTCATGCTCCGCAGCGCGAAGATCGCGGCGCTCGCGCGTGACGCCGAACGCTTCGGGGTGCAGATCCCGACCGTGGAGATCGACTTCGGCGCCGTGATGGACCGGGTCCGTGCGGTGATCGACGCCTCGTCCGGGGAAGAGGCGGGACCCTTCGAGGATCTCGGGATAACCGTCGTGAAGGATGACGCGCGGCTGGTCGGTCCTCACGAGATCGAGATGGCCGACGGAACGAGGATCGTTGCCGATCGGATCGTGCTGGCCACGGGGACGACGCCGCAGACGCCGCCGATCCCTGGTCTGGAAGGCACACCGTTCTGGACCAACCGCGAGGCGATCTGGTCCCCGACGTCCGTGCCGACGTCGCTCGCGATCATCGGCGCCGGCGCGGTCGGGATCGAGTTCGCCCAGCTCTACGCACGGTTCGGTACGCGCGTGACGGTGCTGGAGGCGACGCCGCGGATCCTGCCGAACGAGGACGAAGCGTCGGCGGTCGCGCTCGGGCCGGCCCTCGAGGAGGAGGGGATCGAGCTCCGCGCGGGCGTGACGATCCCGCGGGCGTCGCGCGACGGGCAGGGGTGGCGACTGGAGGTCGAAGACGGCGAGCCCGTGCGCGCCGACGAACTCCTGGTCGCGGCAGGCCGCGTCCCGGACCTGGAGGGGCACGACCTGGCGGCCGTCGGCGTGACCTTGGACGACGAGGGCAAGCCCGTCCTCGGCGAGACGCTCCGCACCACGTCGCCCGACATCTGGGCCGCCGGCGACGCGACGGGCGAGCTTCTGTTCACGCACGTGGGGACGTACGAGGCCGGGCTCGTCGTCGACGACATCCTCGGCCGGCCGCGCGCGCGCGACTACCGGGTCGTTCCCCGCGTGACGTTCTGCGATCCCGAGGTCGCGAGCGTCGGGCTCACCGAAGCACAGGCCCGGGAGGCGGGCCACGAGGTTCGAACGTCCGTGGTGCCGATCGCCGAGAACGAACGAGCGACGATCGACGGCGCGCGGTTCGGTGTCGTCAAGCTGGTCGCCGACGCGACGGACGGCGAGCTCCTGGGAGGTCACATCGTCGCCGACGGGGCCGGCGCGATGATCCACGAGGTCGTCGCGATGATGGCCGGGCACGTCGCGGCCCGAACGATCGGCGACGCGATCCACGCGTACCCGACCCTGTCGGAGTCGGTGAAGGCCGCCGCCGAACAGCTGGGCATGAGCGGGAAGACCGGCTCATCGGAGTACCCGACGCCGCCCCGCGGCTACCATCGGACGGGTGACGCGGACCCTCTCGGCACGTGAGCTCGCCTCCGAGACCGACGGCTCGGTCGAGGTGATCGATTGGCTTACGCGGATCGGGATCCTCCAGACCCGAACGCCACAGACGTACACGTTCGGGGACGCGTTCCGCGTGAAGATGATCCTGTCGCTCCTCGGAGCCGGCTTCACCCACGAGGACATCGAGGCGGCGGTCGCCTCAGCGGGATTGGATCTCCGGCACGTCGACCGCTACGTGATCCTCGAGCCGAACGAACGGTCGGCGCGGACGTTCGCGGAGTTCGCCCGCAGCCTGGGTCCTCGCGCGCCCGACGTCCTGCCGGGCATCTACCAGCTCCTCGGCCTCGCGGAGCCCGATCCCGCATCGCATCTCCCGGTGGATGAGGAGACGTTGCTGCGCGATCTCCTCCACGTCTGGAGCCTCGCCGACACCGATGACACCCCATCGCGCGCCGCTCGTCTCCTGGGCGACGGGACGAGGACGGTCGTCGCCGGGTGGGCTGATCTGCTCAACGAACGGATCGCGGGACCGGCCCGAGATCGGTGGCTGCGCAAGGAGGTTTCAGCGTTCCCTCCCGAAGTCGCCGATGCCGCAGCGAACCTGTACATGCTGTTGCCCCGGTTCGTCCCCTGGTTGATCCAGCGCTACATCGAACAGATCGTGACGTCGGGGATCGCGGACAGCTTCGAGGACGTGCTCGCGTCTCGAGGGCTCGCTCCGGCTCCGCCGCCGGCCGGTCCCCCGGCCGTCGCCTTCGTCGACATCTCCGATTACACGACGGTCACCGAGCAACGGGGTGACGACGTCGCGGTGCGGATCGCGACGGCGCTGCAGCGTCACGCGGAACGTGCCGCTGCCGATCGCCACGGTCGAGTGGTGAAGTTGCTCGGCGATGGGGCGATGATGGAGTTCCGCGAGGTGAGCAGCGCGGTCGAAGCTTCGATCGACCTGGTGCGAACGATGACCGCCACCCTGGGTGTCGCCGCTCACGCCGGTGTCCATGCGGGGCCCGTGATCGAGCGTGATCGGGACCTGTTCGGGAGCACCGTGAACCTCGCGGCGCGGGTGTCGAGCGCGGCCGGGCCGGGCGAGGTGCTCGTCACCGAAGTTGTCACCCGTCTCATGGACGCCGATACGGTCAGGTTCGAGGAGATCGACCCCACCGAGCTCAAGGGCGTTTCGCAACCGCTTCGGTTGTTCCGCGTCGCCGGGTCGTGAGCTCGAGGAGGGACCACATGTTGCAGATCCGTCGGGACGCCGAGATCCATGCCGAGGAGGGGGGGTGGTTCTCGGCACGTTGGCACTTCTCGTTCGATCACTACCGCGATCCGGAACAGATGGGCATCGGGCCGCTGCGCGTCTTCAACGACGACCGGTTAGTTGCCGGCGCCGACTGGCCGATGCATCCGCACGCAGACGTCGAGGGACTCACCTACGTGGTGGAGGGGACCTTCGAGCACGCCGATTCCCTCGGACAGGACGGCACGCTGCTGCCCGGCGGCGTGCAACGGATGACGCTCGGCTCCGGCGCCCTGCATTCGGAGCGCAACGGATCGAAGATCGAGCCGATGCGCTTCCTGCAGTTCTGGATCCTGCCGGACACGCCGTCGATCCCACCCAGCGTCGAGCAACGTCAGTTCACGCGCGAGGATCGGTACGGGCGGCTGCTCAAGGTGATCGGGGCGGAGGGCGGCGACGTCGTCGCCGTCCATCAAGACGCAGCGACGTACGTCGCCACCCTCCCACCTGGCGCCGTGGTGGAGCACGCGTTCGGCGAGGCCCGCGCCGGCTACCTCTACCTGATCGCGGGGGCCGTGCGGCTGAACGAGGATCGGCTCGGCACCGGGGATGCCGTCAAGATCTTCGGTCCCGAGCAGATCCGCATCGCAACGGATGAAGAGGCCGAGTTGATCCTGATCGATGTGCCGGTGCGATACACGCCCGTCGGGGTCTGGGCGAGGTGAGCCGCCCGGATAGAGCCGGATCCGACGGAATGCGGGCCTCATGGCGGAGTGATTCGGTCTTGCCTTGACAGATGCCCTTTGCCGATGGGACTGTTCACGGGTCCCAAGGGGGGGAACCGTGCTCCGCGGCAGCAACCGCCGGCGACTGCTCGCATTGCTCCAAGACCATGGTGCGCTGACGCGGGCCGATCTCGTCCGCCGGTCGGGGATCTCGCGCGCGACCGTGTCCGGCGTCGTCGCGGCGTTGCTCGACGAGGGATTCATCCACGAGCTGGCACCCACGAGCGGCGCTCGCGACGGGCGGGTCGGACGTCCGAGCGCGCTCCTGACCCTCGACCCCGCGAGCGGCGCGGCGGTGGGTATCGACATCGACCACAACTGTCTCCGCGTTGTCGTCGCCGACCTGTCCCACACGGTTCTCGCCGAAGCCCAGCGCCCGCTCGACATCGACCACGACGCCGACACGGCGATGGCACTCGCCGCCGACCTGATGCACCTGGTCGTCGCGGAGGCGGGGTTGGAGCCGTCACAGATCCTCGGCGTTGGGATGGGACTGGCCGGCCCACTCGATCACGCGACCGGCCGCCCCAACCCCTCGAGCATCTCGCCCAGCTGGGTGGGCGTGGACGCGGCTCGAGAGATGCGGCGCCACGTCGGGCACATCGTGCACATCGACAACGACGCGAACCTGGGCGCCCTCGCGGAGTCGATGTGGGGCGCCGGTCGCGGCGCCAGCGAGGCTGCGTACGTGAAGGTCGACACAGGAGTCGGGGCGGCCTTGATCCTCGGCGGGCAGATCTACCGCGGAGCCGTCGGGACGGCCGGCGAGATCGGGCACTCGACGATCGCCGAGGACGGGCCCGTGTGTCGGTGCGGCAACCGCGGGTGCCTCGAGCGCTTCGTCGGGACCCCGGCCCTCCTAGAGAGCCTGCGGGGGAGCCACGGGGACCTGACGGTGCACGACCTGCTCCACCTGGCCGCGGCCGGCGATTCGGGCTGTCGCCGCGTGATCGGCGACGCGGGGCGGTTGATCGGCGTGCAGGTCGCCAACCTCTGCAACCTCTTGAACCCACGACGGGTGATCATCGGTGGTTCGCTGAGCGCCGCCGGCGACATCCTGCTGGACCCGATCCGCGCGTCGATCGAACGCTGCGCGCTCCCGATGGCCGCGGCGACCGCCGAGGTCGTCGCCGGCGAGCTGGGCGATCGTGCCACGGTCCTCGGCGCGCTGAGCCTCGTGTTCCGGCAGGTCGATCCGTTCGAGCTCAAACCGCGGCGAGGTCCCGTCCCGGTCGCCCGGATCCAGCCCGCCGTCAAGGAGGCGGTCGAAGCGGGACCGTCCAGTCGATCGGGTTCCGTATGAACGAGTGACCGCCCGGTTCGGCGGTCGAGGATGAGGCCGAGCGACGGCCTCGGGGGGAGATGGTCGAGTTGAGAACACCGCTCAAGACGCTGACGGGGGCCGCTGCCGTCCTGCTGCTGGGGACCGTGCTCGCAGCGTGCAGCTCGTCATCGACCACGAACACGACGGCGCCGGGGTCCTCGGCGTCCGTGCCGGCGATCGCGGCCGGTGATTTCACGGCCGACTTCTCGGTCATGCAGCAGCTCACCGGGCTCGCATCGTCGGGGACCGGGTTGATCGGCGTCCTCCTCCCGGACACCACGACGTCGACGCGGTACGTCCAGTACGACGCGCCCTTCCTCAAGAAGGCCTTCGAGGCCGCAGGCCTCAGCGCCGACCAGTTCAAGGTCGACAACGCCCAGGGCAGCGCCGCGACGATGCAGACGCAGGCCGACGCCGACATCAACGCGGGCGCCTCAGTCCTGTTGATCGATCCGCTCGACCCGGGCAGTGGCGCCGCGATCGAGACGAAGGCCGAAGCGCAGGGTGTCAAGGTGATCGACTACGATCGCCTCGTATCCGGCGGCCCCGCAGACCGGTACTACGTGAGCTTCAACAACGTGCAGGTCGGCCAGTTGATCGGGAAGGGCGAGGTGGACTGCATCTCGGCATGGAAGGTGACGAGCCCGAACATCCTGATCATGGACGGCGACCCAACCGACAACAACGCGAAGCTGTTCGCGCAGGGCTACAACGGGGTGTTGGCCCCGCACTTCAGCGACGGTTCGTACACGAAGGTCGGCGAGCCACCCGGCACGTGGACGCCGGCCGTGACGCAGACCAACTTCGAGCAGCAGTACACCGCGCACCCGAACATCAACGCCGTGGTGACGCCGAACGATGACAACGCGAACGCCGTGATCTCGGTCCTGCAGAAGGACGGGATCCCGGCGAACACGTTCCCGACCACCGGCCAGGACGCATCGGTGCCGGGCCTGCAGAACATCCTGAAGGGGTACCAGTGTGGGACCGTCTACAAGCCCGTCTACGCCGAGGCAGAGGCGGCCGCAGCGCTGGCGCTCTACCTGCGGGCCGGCCAGACGCCTCCCTCGTCGCTGGTGAACTCCACGACGAAGGACAGCGAGATCAACAAGGAGATCGCGTCCGTCTACACGACGCCGGTCTGGGTGACCACGGACAACATGGCGGACACCGTGGTCAAGGACTCCGGCACGACGGGTATCGGGCCGACGGCCTCCGACCTGTGCACCGGCGGGCTCGCCAGCGCGTGCACGGCGGCCGGCATAAGCTAGTTCGTCGGGTCGGGATCGGGCCGCATCCGCGGAACGCGGATGCGGCCCGATCCCCGCTCCAGCCACACATCACGAGGGGGAAGCCACGGGAACCGTGATCACCGACGTCGAGTCGGGAACGCCGCCGGCCCCTCCGACCCGGAGCGCCGAGCCGCTCCTGCGGCTCCGTGGGATCAACAAGAGCTTCGGGGCGGTGCAGGCGCTCGTCGGCGTCGACCTCGACGTGCCGTCCGGACAGGTCACGGCGCTCGCCGGAGACAACGGGGCCGGCAAGTCGGTGCTGATCAAGTGCATCGCCGGGATCCACGCTCCCGAGAGCGGTCAGATCTCGTGGGAGGGCAAACCCGTCCACATCAGATCGCCCCGTGATGCGGCCGGCCTCGGCATCGAGACCGTGTACCAAGACCTGGCGCTCTGCGACAACCTCGACATCGTCCAGAACATGTTCCTCGGCCGTGAGCGGTCGCGGCGCTCCACGCTGGACGAGGAAGACATGGAGTCGTCCGCGCGCGACACGCTCGCGCAGCTGAAGGTGACCACCGTCCGATCGATCCGCCAGCCCGTGGCCTCGCTCTCGGGCGGCCAGCGGCAGTCGGTCGCGATCGCCAAGGCCGTCCTCTGGGACGCGAAGCTCGTGATCATGGACGAGCCGACGGCCGCCCTCGGTGTGACGCAGACCGCGAACGTGCTCGAGCTGGTCCGCAGGCTGGCCGACCGCGGTCATGCGGTGATCATGGTGTCGCACAACATGAACGACGTGTTCCAGGTGGCCGACCAGATCGCCGTCCTCTACCTGGGGAAGATGGTCTCGGTCCGGCCGACGGCGGATGTCGATCGTCAGATCGTCGTCGATTTCATGACGAGCGGCGTCTCGACGCGCGGCACTGGGTCGCAGCCTCCAGCGAGAAGCTGATCATGGCCAAGGTCGACGAACCGACGCCGTCGCCGGAACCGGCTCCCGAGGCCGAAGAGCTCTCGTCGGAGGCTGCCAGCAGAGCCACGCTGGCGGTCTCGCCGGAGCTCGTCGCCGGTTCCGTTCCCGAGTACCTCCGCGTCTCGCTCGCGCGGATCCGTGCGGGGGAGACCGGTGTGTTGCCCGTCATCGCGGGGATGCTGCTGGTGTCGATCCTGTTCCGATCCCAGAACTCGCAGTTCCTCACGGCCCGGAACCTGGTCGACCTGCTCGTGCAGGCCGCGGTGGTCAGCGTGCTGGCGATGGGTGAGATCTACGCGCTGCTGCTCGGCGAGATCGATCTGTCGATCGGGTTCGTGAGCGGGATCGGCGGCGTCCTGATGGCGGAGCTGGTCAAGCCCTCCGGGCTCGACTGGCCATGGTGGGCCGCGATCGCGTTGGCTCTGTTGGTATGCGCGGTGATCGGCGCGTTACAGGGAACGATCATCACGCGGCTCGGGGTGCCGTCCTTCGTGGTCACCCTCGCGGGGTTCCTGTTCTGGCAGGGCGTCCTGCTCAAGATCCTCGGCAACGGCGGTTCGGTCCTGATCAACGTGAGCGTCATCAACGACATCGCGTCGGGGAACCTGACTCCGATCGCCAGCTGGGTGGTGATGCTCGTGATCGTCGGGGTGTTCGCGATCATGACCTGGCGGCGCGACGCGCGGCGTCGAACCGCCGGACTCGTGGCGCCGCCGCAGAGCTTCACGGCGTTGAAGATCGGGACCGCGCTCGCCGGGGCCGTCGCGATCGTGCTGCTCTGCAACACGAACCGCGGCATCCGCGCACCGATCCGTGGGGTGCCATGGGTCGTGATCCTCGTGTTCGGCGTCCTCGCCATATGGACGTTCGTCCTGGGGCGTACTCGCTTCGGCCGGTACATCTACGCGATCGGAGGCAACGCCGAAGCCGCTCGACGCGCCGGGGTGAACCTCCCCCGGATCCGGACGATCGCGTTCACGCTCTGCTCGTTCACCGCCGGTATCGCGGGGGTGATCTACGCGTCTCGCCTCCGTTCGGTCTCCACCGCCTTCGAGGGCGGGACGCTCGTGTTGTACGCGGTGGCCGCCGCGGTGATCGGCGGCACGAGCCTGTTCGGGGGACGGGGGAAAGCGCTGCACGGGCTGTTGGGCGGACTCGTGATCGCGGGGATCGCCAACGGGATGGGGCTCCTGGCGTTCAGCGCCGCCTCGCAGTACATGGTGACCGCGCTCGTGTTGCTCGTCGCCGTGACCATCGACGCGGTGGCCCGTCGCGGCCGGGTGGCCCGGACGTGATGGTCGAGCTCCAACCGGGCGACCCGGCGCCCAGCTTCGCGCTCCGGAACCAGCACGGCGACGTCGTTCGGCTGGAGGACTACCGGAGGAAGAAGGTCCTCGTCTACTTCTATCCGGAGGCGGACACGCCCGGGTGCACGACCCAATCCTGCGACCTCCGGGATCATCGCCAGGATCTGGGAGCGATCGGCGTGGACGTCGTGGGGATCTCGCCCGACGACCCGGACAAGCAGCTCGCGTTCGACCGGAAGTACGGGTTGGGTTTCCCGCTGCTCGCGGACGAGGACCACGCCGTCGCCGACGCGTGGGGGACCTGGGGGCCGAAGACGCGAGGAGGCGTGACCGTCGAGGGCATCATCCGGTCGTCCTTCCTGGTGGACGAGCAGGGGAACATCGAGCGGGCGTGGTACGGCGTCACCCCCAAGGACACCGTGCCGAACGCGCTCTCGGCCTTGTCGGCCGGGTAGCCCTCCGGTCAGCTAGCGATCGCGGCCCGCGATGCGGTCCGCGATCGCCCGCGCTTCCTCGAGTTCGGCGCGGTCCACGAAGACGTGGACCGCGCCGAACTCCCAGATCCGGCTGAAGAACCCGGGGAGCTTCACCCACCAGACGATCCCCTCCTTCTCGAGCGCCTCCGCGATCGCGTCCGCGTGCTCGGGCGTGAACTGCCCCAGGTGGACGGTGCGCACGTCGGGCGGTACGCGTTCGAGTCCCGGCATCTCATTCCCCGTCCTCATGGAACGTGCGGAGCCGTTCGGCCTCGTCGTCGAGCATGATCCGAACCGCCCCGCAGCAGCCGCTCGAAGGGCTCGACCCGGACGCGTCCTCCTTCGACGTGCCACGTTCCGGCGACCTGTCCGTCCACGAGGAAGGTGGGAACCGAGTGCGGGGTCTTCGTGTTGAAGACTCGCGGACGGTGATGTTCGGGGAGGATCTGCGTCGCTCGTTCGTTGATGAGCAGGGTGGCGTCCCAGGTCGGCAGGAACCGGATCGGGGCCGGGGTGTCGGCGGCGGGGAGCGGTGCGCGGTGGAGATCGTGGAGCACCTCGCCGCGTTCGCTCCGGAACCGGCGCAACCGCATCCGCGCGAGCACTCCTTCGAGGTGCGGGCCCGGCACGCCCGACCATCCCGAGATCTCTTTCGTCGTGGACGGGCCGGATCCCCCCAGGTACCGTCGGATGAGGAGTCGATGCCCTCGGCCTCGGTAACCTCCGGCACGTCCATCCACGCATCGGCCAGGCCGTAGAGGTCGGCGCTCCGCCGCTCCCAGGTCCCGGAGGGCGGGACGCGGACCAGGTCCACCCACAGGCCTAGCCCGTTCCAGATCGCCGGTTCGACATCGAGGATACGGACGAGTTCTCGCCTGGGGAGCGGCCCGCCCGCGAGGAGGTCGCGCAGCCGCTCGGCCGTTCGCACCATCGTGTCTTCGTCCGCGGTGCGGCGGGCCGCACGCAACCACCAGCCTCGTCGTGCGGCGCGAACCCCGGCGGCCAGCGCCGGGTAGTCGCGCGCCGAAACCAGATGGATCGTGCTCCGCATCAAGGTTCCCTGGACCACGGAACGGCGTTCGAGGGCGGCCGTGAGAGCGCTCCGACGGAACCCTTTCAGCCGGGTCCACAACCCGATGTAGGCGGACGGGGCGTACTGCGCTTGGAGCCCGCCGATGCGTTCAACCGCACGGGGGATCGAGAGGTCCGCCGGTTCGAGCAGGAGCTGCCGGGCGAGCAACGCGCGGTTGCGTTCGCGCTGGGAAAGGGTGCGCTCGGTCACGGGCGGAGTGTATGGTCGCGCTCGGTCTCAGCCATCGACCGGAACCCTCGAAGAGCAACCCTGACTAGACTGCTCCCCATGGCGGACCAGTACCTGCCGTCGGCGATCGAATCGCCGCTCGTGGTGGTCTCCAACCGGGGCCCCGTCACCTTCGAGCGCAACGACGCTGGCGGCTTCGAAGCGCAACGAGGCGCGGGAGGCCTCGTGACGACGCTGGCGGGCGTCTTCTATCGGGACGAGGCGACTTGGGTCGCGGCCGCGATGACGGAAGCAGACCGAGAGGTCCCGAAGAGGCAGGCGCTGGATCACGCGACCGATCTTCGGCTTCGGTTCGTGTCGCTCGATCCGAAGATCTACGACGGCTATTACAACGGGATCTCGAACGGGATCTTGTGGTTCACCCACCACTTCCTGTGGGACATCGCTCGGAGTCCAACGTTCGATGAGTCCACCGACGACGCCTGGCACGCGTATGAGGAAGCGAACCGGGCGTTCGCCGAGGTGCTCGACCGGTTCCCCGACGATGCGGTGTTCCTGGTCCAGGACTATCAGCTCTCGCTCGTCCCGATGTATCTCCGCGAGCTGCGACCGGAGGCCCGCATCATCCACTTCTCCCACACGCCGTTCGCGGGACAGACGTACCTCCGGATGCTGCCGATCGGCATGCGGGAGGCGTTGCTCCGCGGCTTGGCGGGCGCGGACGTGCTCGGGTTCCAGTCACGGACCTGGGCCGAGAACTTCCTGCTGTCCGCGAGATCCCTCGCGGGGGCGAAGGCCGACCTCCATCGGTGGCGCCTGTCGCTCGACGGAAGGACGTCGCTGATCCGCACGTTCCCCGTCTCGGTCGGCGCGGAAGGCCTGCGCTCGATCGCCTTGCAACCCGAGACCAAGGCGATCCGTCGGGAGATCCGGGCCTCGCTCGGCGAACAGCGGCTGCTCCTTCGCGTGGACCGACTGGAGCCGTCGAAGAACATCCTTCGCGGGTTCCTCGCGTACGAGCTGTTCCTCCGACGGAACCCCGGGTGGCGCGGCCGGGTTCGCTTCCTCGCGTTGCTCACACCCTCGCGCGAGGAGCTCACCGCCTATCGCGAATACGGCGACGCGTGTCTGGCCGAGGCGCACCGGATCAACACCGAGCTCGGGCGTGACGGATGGGTCCCCGTAGTCGTTCGGCTCCAGCACGACATGGACTACGCGGTGGCTGCCTATGGCATGTATGACGCCATGCTCGTCAACGCGGTGTACGACGGGATGAACCTCGTAGCGATGGAGGGCCCCGTCGTGAACCGCAACGGCGGGGTCCTGATCCTGTCGCGGAACGCCGGAGCCTACGGGCGGCTCGGCCGCCAGGCGCTGGGCGTCAACCCCTTCGACGTCCGGGAGACCGCGGACGCGATCCAGCAGGCGCTGGAGATGGACCAGGACGAGCGAACGCGGCGCGCCCGGGGGCTCTCCCGGACGGTCCTCGCGCATACGCCCGCGACCTGGCTCGCCGATCAGCTCGACATGCTCGACCGGGCCGTCCGCCTCCGCGGATCCGACGAGTGACCGGAAGGGACCGGGGCGGCCACCGATCCTCGGTTCCTCCCCAGCGAGCGCTCAGACTTCCGTAACCTCAGCCTGCTCGGATGGGCCCGACCGGATCGTCGGACGGCGGCGGAGGCAGCCTCGGTATGAAGCGCAGGACGAAGGTGGCGGTCGGCGCCGCGGTCGGACTCGTCGTCGTTCTCGCGGCCGGGGGCTTCGAGCTCTGGCAGCTGTTCGGGGGGAGCGAGCCGCCGCCGGTCGCGCTCAACAACGTTTCATCGTCGACGAGCGCGAGCTCGACCCCGAGCTCGGGCGGGAGCCTCGACGGGACGTGGACGATCGACAACACGTCGGGGTCGCTCGCGGAGGGCACGTCGTCGTTCGCGGGCTACCGCGTGAGGGAGGAGCTCGCGGGACCGGCGCCAACACGGCGGTCGGTCGGACCCAGAATGTGTCGGGCTCCCTGACGATCGTCGGGAACACGATCACCGCGATGCAGGCGACGGTCGACATGACCACGCTCCAGAGCGACGACAGCCGCCGAGACGACCGGCTCCGGACGGATGGGCTGCAGTCGGCCCAGTTCCCGACGGCGACCTTCACCCTGACGAAGCCGATCGAGGTCGGGTCGGTGCCGAAGGAGGGCCGAACGATCCAAGCCGTCGCGATCGGCGACCTCACGCTGCACGGGGTGACGCGGAGCGTCGAGGTGTCGATCCAAGCACAACGCAACGGCGATGAGATCGAGGCCATCGGCAGCGTCGACATCGCGCTGACCGATCACGGGATCCAGGCGCCGACCGGGTTCCTGGTTCTGTCGATCGCGAACACCGGCACCATCGAGCTCCACCTGCTGTTCCAACCCGCGTGAGCAGGAGTTCGCTGGCCGAACGCTCGGTCCGTTCTCAGCCACTTCCCAGGTTCGACTGTTGCACTTGCGGTAACGGCAGGACCAGGAGGTACGTCGATGGGTCAGCCATATGGACCGTGGCAGGGGCCGGGGTTCGAGCACCACGGGGCCTGGTGGGGGATCCTCCACCTGCTGCCCTTCGTGATGCTCCTCCTGTTGATCGGCGTGGGGATCTGGGCGGTCATTCGTTTCACGTCGCGACCGATCCCGCTCGGCGCGGGCGTCGGCCCGGCTCCGCTCCCGCCGCGCGATCCGGCCCTGGAGGAACTGCGCATCCGGTACGCTCGCGGCGAGCTCGAGCGGGAGGACTTCGCGCAGCGGATGCGCGACCTGGGAGGCACGGATATCGGCGATCGAGCGTCGCCCGTCGATCGCTCGGTGCCTCCGGATGACTCCGCCCCCGCGAGCGGATGAGGAGATGGGTCTGATGGAGCGGACGGCGGCGGGCGGACCCACGGAGTCGGCCGCCGACGCCGTCCGCGTGCTCGTGGTGGACGACGAACCCGCGATCGCCGATCTGGTCGGCACGGCCCTCCGGTACGAAGGGTTCGACGTCGCGACCGCGGGGAGCGGTCGCGACGTCCTCACGATGGTCGAGTCGTTCCGGCCCGAGCTGATCGTGCTGGACATCATGCTGCCGGACCTCGACGGCTTCGAGGTGCAGCGCCGCCTCGCCGATCGCGGCCGGCGGATCCCCGTGCTGTTCCTCACGGCGCGTGACGCGACCGAGGACAAGGTTCGCGGGCTCACGATCGGAGGCGACGACTACGTCACGAAGCCATTCAGCCTGGAGGAATTGATCGCGCGGATCCGGGCGGTGCTACGACGTGCGGGTCACGGCGAGGAGTCGGCCGGTCGGCTTCGATTCGAAGACCTCGAGATGGACGAGGACACGCACGAGGTCTGGCGCGCGAGAGGTCCGGTCGAGCTCACGCCCACCGAGTTCAACCTGCTTCGGTTCATGCTGGTCAACCCGCGACGCGTGCTGTCCAAGGAACAGATCCTCGACCACGTCTGGCATTACGATTTCGGCGGCGACGCGTCGATCGTCGAGACGTACATCAGCTATCTGCGCAAGAAGGTGGATGGGACCGAACCGCACCTTATCCACACGGTGCGCGGGGTCGGCTACGCGCTCCGGTTGCCCAAGGAGTGAGGATGTCCCTCCGGGCGCGGTTGTTGATCGTGACGGTCGTGCTCGTCGCGTCCGGCCTCCTCGTGGCGAACCTCGCGACCTATCACTACCTGTCTGGGTTCCTGCTGCGGCGGGTGGATCAGCAACTCGTGGCCGCGGTCCCGGGCGCCAGATTCGCATTTGCCCAACCGCCGGGCGACCAAGGTCCGGGCGGTATCCCCGGAGTCGCGTTCGGAACCTACGTCGCGGCCCTTGACGGGTCGGGAAAGACGATCGCCGACCGGTTCCTCGGAGCAGCCGGTTCTCCTCCTAGCCTGCCTGCCGAGCTCCCCATGTGGTCTCCGGATGATTCCGCGCCGATCACCGTCCGCTCGGTCGACGGCTCACTTCGCTATCGGGTGCTCGCGCATGACGACCAGGTCATCCAGAACGGGATACCCACGACCGTCACCTTCGTCGTCGCGATCCCGTTGACCGAGGTACATGTGACGCTCCGGCATCTGATGGGGGTTGAGTTCCTCGTGAGCGCGATCGTGCTCCTCATCGTCGCCGGGCTCGCCCTGTGGCTCGTCCGGGTCGGCATGCAGCCGCTCGAGGGGATGGGCAGGACCGCGGACGCGATCGCGGCGGGCGATCTCACGCGCCGGGTGGAACCGGCCGACGAGCGGACCGAGGTCGGGCGCCTCGGGATCGCCCTCAACACGATGCTCACGCGCATCGAAGCCGCCTTCGAGCAACGGCGTCGCTCCGAGGAGCGTCTCCGCCGGTTCGTCGCCGACGCCTCGCACGAGCTGCGCACGCCCCTGACGTCGATCCGCGGGTACGCGGAGCTGTTCCGGCGCGGCGCCGACACGCGCCCCGAAGATCTGGCGAAGTCCATGTCCAACATCGAGTCCGAGGCGTCACGGATGGGCGTGCTCGTCGACGACCTGCTGTTGCTCGCCCGGCTGGATCAGGGCCGCCCGCTTGAGCGCGAACCGCTCGATCTCGCCGGCGTTGCGCGCGACGCCGTCGAGAGCGCGCGGGCGATCGAGCCGGATCGGCCGATCGAGCTCGTCGCCGACGATCCGGTCCGGATCGTCGGCGACGCCCCCCGCCTGCGACAGGTGATCGACAACCTGCTCGATAACGCCCGCGTGCACGCACCCGGATCCCCCGTTCGCGTGGAGGTCTCGCTCCATGGTGAGGAGGCCCTGCTCCGGATCGGCGACCGGGGGCCTGGACTCGATCCCGAGGTCGAGGGGCGGATCTTCGAACGGTTCACGCGCGGTGACCCATCGCGATCGCGCGGGACCGGTGGCGTTGGCCTCGGCCTTTCGATCGTTCAGGCGATCGTAGCGGCACACGGCGGAGAGGTGACGGCCACCTCCGGCGAGGAGGGCGGAACGGTCTTCGACGTTCGGCTCCCGGTCGGCGGCCCGCCCGAGGCTCCGACCCGCCCGGATCAGCCGGTCCCGATGGACGAAGAACCTGTGTTCGGCAGCGGTGACCAGACTTCGTCGGCACGGGCGATCGAGTGACCGGACAGATCGCTATTGGAAGACCGGGCGCCGCCGTGACGTGGTGCGGCCCCGTCGGAGACGACTACGCCCCCATCGGGAGCTCTTCGTGCACGCGACCGGCTTCCAGGCGCATGCGGCGCGGCGCCCGCATCGCCACCAGGTCGTCGTGCGTCACGACGATCAGCGTGACTCCATGGGTCGTCCACAGCTCTTCGAGCAACCCAACGATCTCGTCGCGCGTCTCCTGATCGAGGTTTCCGGTCGGTTCGTCCGCAAGGACGACGCGCGGCTCCTTGACCAACGCTCTCGCGATGGCGGTCCGTTGTTGCTCGCCGCCGGAAAGCTCGCCGGGGAGATGCGCGGCTCGATGCGACAGCCCGACCTCGGCCAGAGCCTCTTCCGCTCGCCGTCGTCGCTCGACACCGTGCACGCCGAGAGGGACCAGAGCCGTCTCGACGTTCTCGCAGCTGGAGAGCGTGGGGATCAGGTTGAACGTTTGGAAGACGAACCCGAGGTCGTGGGCGCGCAACCGCGTCAGCTGGCCCTCCGAGAGCGCGCCCAGCTCGCGGCCGTCGTACACAACGGTCCCGCTCGTCTGGCGGTCCATGCCGCCGAGCAGCTGGAGCAACGTGCTCTTGCCCTGACCGGTCGGCCCTTGGATCGCGACGAACTCCCCGTCGCCGATCGAGAGGTCGACGCCCGCGAGGGCATCGACCGACCCTCGCCCGTTGCCGTAGCGCTTCGTGACATCGTTCAGCTCGTACATGACTCCTCCTTCTCACACGACCTGCCGGATCGCGTCCGCGGGGCGCATGCGCGCGGCCCGCCATCCACCGAACAGCCCGGCGATCGCGCCGCCGGCCAGGGAGAGCCCGACGGCCGTCGCCACCAGCGAGGGGGTCACCGACGCGTGCAGGGCGACCGAGATCGTCCGCGAGAACGGGTTCCCCGTGCCGGGCGGGCCGACCAGCCCCTGAGCGCTCGACACCGTCGCCGTGAGGCTCGGTGCCACCTTCGTCACGATCCACGCGCCGGCGATGCCCAGGCCGATCCCGACCGCGCCGCCGATCAGCCCCAGGACGAGAGTCTCGCCCATCACCTGGCCCACCACGCGCCGAGTGCGCCAGCCGATCGCCTTGAGCGTCCCGATCTCGCGGACGCGGCGACCGACCGCGGCGAGCGTCAGCAGCGTCGCGAGCGCGACCGCCGTCACGAGGGCTGCGATCGAGAGCCACGATCCGAGCTTCGATGCGAGGTTCGAAGCGCTGGAGAGCGAACCCGTCACCTGCTTCGCCAGGTCGCTCGACGTCGAGACGGTGGCGTTCGGGTCGGCCTGCATGATCGCGTGCTTCGCCGTCGTGATCGTCGTCGAACTGGTCGCCTTGACGTAGACGGTGTTGATCCGGCCCTTCGCATGGGCGAGCGCCTGCGCCCTCGTGAGCGGGAGGTAGATATCCGATCCCGCCCCTTGCGCCGAGGGCGAGGTGATCCCCACGATCGTGAAGGAGGTGCCACCGATCGTGATGGTGTCCCCGACCCCGAGGCCCTTCTGCTTCGCGAACGATGCGTCCAGGATCGCGACGTCCCGCTTCGCATCGGACGGCGCGAACGTGCGTCCCTGCGCCAGCTGCGTGGCCGACAGCGGTCCGATCGACACGTTCGACGTATCGATGCCGGCCACCGACGACGTGCTCACCTTGAGTTGCCCAGGCGTGACGACGGCGGATGACTGCGCGGTCGGCGCGCCCGCGCTCGCCGCGCCTTGCCTGGGGAACGAGATCTTCGGGAGCTTCCCGTTGAGGTGGATCAGCGAGAGGTCGAGTCCACCGACCCCACCCGCCACCCCATCCAGCTTCGCGATCGTGTCGGCTTCCGAGGCGTCGAAAGAGGCCTGGCCGGGGCTCGTCAGGACCTGGTCGCGCGAGATGCGCTTCCGGTCGCTGCCGGCGCCGACCTGGAACCGGCCCGTCGGCGGACCTCCGGTGCCGGAGCGGGTGACGGTGATGTCGGTGCCGACCCCGTAGAGGGAATGGAGCACGGTCCCCTGCGCCTGCTGGACACCCGTGGCCATCGCGGTGACGGCGACGACGAGCCCGATGCCCACGGCGAGGCCGAGCGACACGACCAGAGCTTGCTTGCTCCTGCGGCGGAGCTCTCTGGCGAGATAACGGAAGAACACGGGAACCTCCTATCGGGAACCACGTTCCGGTCGAGGAGCAGTGGAACGCGCAGAGCTTGGAGGTCCATGGGTCGGCCCTGGGAGATGACTGAGAGTTCGCGGTCGCCGCTACCCGCGCATCGCCTTCCAGAGGATCCGGTTCATCAGTCGCATCGGGATCAGGTCCGGGTTCGAGAAGTCGATCCGGAGCGATGCCGCGGCCATCGGACTGTTGAAGGTGTTCTTGGCGGTGAGGGACACGCCTGGCGCGACGGCCGTATACGGGCGGAGGTTCGGGGTCGAGGAGAAGGCCGCAGACATCGGGGTCGCGACCGCGTCGAACTGGCTCATCGGCGGAACGCCCAGGATCAGCTCCATCGTCCGGAGCACCGAGACCGATGAGTAGAAGGTGGAGTCGATCGCACCCGTCTGCGTGTAGGGGGTGATCGCGAACACGGTCGACCGGTGCCCGTCGACGTGATCGGGCCCGTCCTGCGCGTCGTCCTCGAGCGCGAAGATCGCGGTCGAGCCCCAGAACGACGAATGGGACACCGCCTCGACGAGCCGGCCGAGCGCGAGGTCGTTGTCGGCCACCATCGCATCGGGCCGCCGCGCGCGAGGGGTCGTGCCCGCGGTGTGGTCGCTCGGGAGGTAGACGAACTGCATCGCGGGCATCGAGCCGCGGGTCTGGTATCCCTGGAAGACCTGGAGCCAGCGGTTGATCCGAACCTGATCCGGCACGATGAGATCCCACCCCGGGTATTGGGGGTCCGTGTGCCCGATGAGCCCCGGGATCGAGGGTTGCAGATCGACGGGGTTGTCCACGAAGAAGCCGAAGTTCCGGTAGGGGACGCCGGCGGTGGCCAGCTGATCCCACAGGAACCCTCGCCCGGGATGCTCGCCCGGGAGGCCGGCGGTGGTGCCCTCACCGAAGCCGCCGAAGTCGTACGGCCTGCCGTAGCCGTTGTAGTCGACCGGCCAGTTCCGCTGGATGTACCCGTTCGCGTACGCCCCCGTGGTCCAGCTCCATCCGTCGGCCGAGACCTCCGCGTCGGCGTAGAAGTTGTCGAAGGTGACGAAGCGCCGCGCGAGCGCATGCTGGTTCGGCGTCACGTCCTGCCCGAAGATGGCCAGCGACGGGTCGCCGTTCCCCTTGCCCAGGTCGCCGAGGATCTGGTCGTAGGTCCTGTTCTCCTTCATCACGTAGATCACGTGCGTGATCGGCGTGGCATCGCCGGGCTTCGACGGGATCACGCTGCCGCTGGGGACGCCGGGAGGCGCGCCGAACCGATCGTTCGCCGAGACCTGTGCCGTGTACGCGGCGAGTTGCGCCGCATCCGGCACCGGGATCGTCGAGAGGGTCCCGTGCATGAACGCCGGCCAGTAGGTCGTGGGATCGGTGTGCGGACCGGCGCCGAGGCCCTTCATGTTGATCGCGAACACCGTCCGTCCGGACGGGGCGACCGCGACGCCGCTCGGGTACCAGGCCGTGGGGATCAGGCCGGCGACGCGGTCCGGCGTCGATGCGTTCCCCAGCTCGACGACCGCGACATCGTCGTCACCGCCGTTAGCGACGTATAGCGTCCTTCCGTCCGGGCTCACCGCGAGCCCGTCCGGACCCGCGCCGACCGGCGCACCCGGATAGGGCGTCAGGTCGATCGTCCGACGGACGGACCCGGTCGTGCCGTCCAGAACGGTGACGCTGTCGCTGTCGCCGTTCGCGACGTAGAGCTCGTTCGCGACGGGGTTCGCGACGATCGTGCAGGGATGCATCCCGACCGCGACGGTCTTCACGACGGCGTTGGTGCTCGTGTCGATCACGGTGACGGTGCTCGCGCCCCAGTTGGTCACGAAGGCGCGGGTGCCGGCGGTGTCGAGAGCGACCCCGTACGGCAAGTGGCCGACCGCGACGGTGGCCAGGACGGAGCGCGAGGTGGGGTCGACCACGCGGAGGGTGTCGTCCAGGTTCCCCGCGACGTAGAGCTTCGTGCCGTCGTCCCCGACCGCGATCCCCGCCGGCCACGGGTGCTCGTTGCCCCGATTGCCCGTGAGCTTGATGTGCTGGATCTCCGTGAGGGTTCGTCCGGTGATCCGGAACGCATGGATCGCCCCGCCGGGGCCGTCGGAGGCCCACGCGGAGCGCCCGTCCGGCGAGAACGCGAGTCCGACGTAATAGCCGGTCGGATGCCCGCTCGCCCAATCCCACCATCCGTGGGACTTGGCTCCGGCGGCCGAGATCACCTGGAGGACGTCACCCGTTGACGGGTCGATCGCCATGAGCGAGTGATGCGCGTAGCCGGCGTTCGCGACGAGCAGCAGGTTCCCGGTCGGACTCATCGCGACGTCCATCGGCCACAGCCCGAGGTCCGTCTGCGTGCCGGCCGGGGTCACGTGCCAGCCCTGCGGCGTGAAGGCGGTTCCGTCGGGCCGCGGACCCGCGGTGGGGGCGGCCGCCGCGGCGGCCATCGCGGCCACGACGACGGACAGGACGGCCGCCGCGGCGGCCGCCCGGAACGCCTGCCGATGCATCCTCGCCCCTCCCGTGATCCGGACGCACGTTCCCGGACTCCCGCTTATAGCACGGAGGGCTCGCTGGCCGGTACCCGGCGAACGTCGGTGATGAGGGCCCTGCCCAGCTCAGGTCTCGGAGAGGGGCAGCGCGGCGACCGCATCGCGAAGGGCTTCGAGGTCGGCTCGGTCAAGCGCGAGGAGCTCGGGCGGCGGCTCGAAGAGCGCGTCCATCAGCAGCCGTTTGACCTGGGCCCCGCGAGGGGTCAGGACGACGAGCTTCACGCGACGATCACCGGGACGGGCTCGGCGCTCGGCCAACCCGCGTTCCTCCAGCCGGTCGACGATCCAGGTGGCGTTGGACGCATCGCACATCCACGTGTCCGCGAGCGCGCTCATCGTCTTGCCCTCGTCTTCGGACAGCAGGTGGAGCGCCTTCGCATCGTTGGGGGTCAGTCCATGGTCGCCGATGATCCGCGACCGATGGCGAGCGGTCTCGAAGAAGAAGCGTGCGAGCGGACGCCATGCCGCTGCCGCGAGCTCTTCGTTCGTGAGCACCCGTGCCATGCTCGTCATCGTAGCCCACGGTCGCCTGAACCTCCAAGCGCTTTCACCATCGGGGTCGTTCGATAGTTGACATCGCTCAAGTATCTGTGCAAGGGTGGCGGCTTCACGAAGAAGGTAGGGGGTGGATGGATGACGGACGAGACCGCGATCGTCGTCGAGAGCCTGACCAAGAAGTTCGGGGACGTCGAAGCACTTGCCGGGGTCGACTTCCAGGTCGAGAGCGGAACCGTGTTCGGGTTGCTCGGACCCAACGGCGCGGGCAAGACCACCGCGATCCGCATCCTCACAACGATCCTTCCGCCCGACGGCGGGAGGGCCGAGGTGCTCGGATACGACGTCGTGCGGGACGCGCAGAAGGTGCGGCTCCGGATCGGGATGGCCGGACAGTTCGCGGCGGTCGACCCCCTGCTCACGGGTCGCGAGAACCTGCGGCTGGTCGGCAAGGTCGCGCAGATGCCGAACGACCTCATCCTGCCCAGGGCCGACGAGCTCCTCGAGCGGTTCGAGCTCACGGACGCTGCCAACCGACCCGCTCGTACCTACTCCGGAGGGATGCGCCGGCGGCTCGACATCGCCGCCGCGCTCGTCGCCCGTCCGCCCGTGCTCTTCCTGGATGAGCCGACCACCGGGCTCGACCTCCACAGCCGCAACGAGCTGTGGGCCATGATCAAGGAGCTCGTGGCCGAGGGCACGACGCTGCTCCTCACGACCCAGTACCTGGAGGAGGCGGATCGGCTCGCCGGCCGGATCGCGGTGATCGACGGGGGGCGCGTGATCGCCGAGGGCACGCCCTCGGAGCTGAAGGCGAAGCTCGGCCGTAGCGTGATCGAGCTCTCGATGGCGGACGAGACGGACGCGTTCCGCGCGGAACGGGCGTTGTCGCATCTGGGTCGGCCGGAGCTGGACGGCACCATCCTCCGCCTTCCGGGCAACGTCCCCGGCGGGGCCATGGAGGTGCTGCGCGCGCTCGACGGCGCCGGCCTCGAGCCCGACACCCTCATGGTCCGCGAGCCCAGCCTCGACGACGTCTTCCTCCAGCTGACCGGTCACAAGGCGGAGCGTTCCGAGCTCGAGGATGCAACCGTACCCGTGGGAGGTGCCCGATGAGTCGAACCGCAGCGATCCCGTTCACGATCCCGGACGAACGGCACGGCCTCGGTCGCATCGGCGGCGCGATCTCCGACGCTATCGCGCTCTGGCAGCGGAACCTGATCGGACTGCGGCGGACCCCGCAGACCATCGTGTTCTCGACGCTCCAGCCCGTGATCTTCGTCCTGCTGTTCCGCTACGTCTTCGGAGGCGCGGTCTCGCAGACCCTGACCGTGCCGTACGTCGACTACCTGATGCCGGGGATCTTCTGCCAGATGGTGGTCTTCGGCGCCATGCTGACGGCGGTCGGACTGGCGGCCGATCTCAAGAGCGGGATGCTCGAGCGATTCCATTCGCTGCCGATGTCGCGCTCCGCCGTGCTCGCGGGACGCACGACCGCCGATCTCACCCGCAACTTCTTCGTGGTGATCCTCGTCAGCATCGCCGGGTTCATCGTCGGGTTCCGGATCCATACGAACGTGTTCGGGTTCCTGGCCGGGATGGGCCTGGTCCTGTTGTTCGGGTACGCGTTGTCATGGGTGTTCGCGACCGTAGGGCTCGCGGTGGGCGACCCCGAGACGGCGCAGGCCGCCTCGTTCCCGGTGATGGCCCCGCTCGTGTTCGCCTCGTCCGCGTTCGTTTCCGTCGCGACCATGCCGGGATGGCTCCGGCCCTTCGCTGAGCATCAGCCCGTGTCGGTCACGGCCTCGGCGGTCCGAGCCCTCATGATCGGCAACACGACGCCGGGTACGTCGACGGCAACCTACGTGTGGCAAGCACTGGCGTGGTTGATCGGTCTGATCGTGGTCTTCGCTCCCATCGCCGTGCGGCAGTACCGCAAGGCGGTGTAGCGGACCCGACGTCTCAGGCCGGGCCGTCCGCTGCGCCCGGGATCCGCGCCCCCGCCAGGAGGCGCACGATCGCGTCCTCGATGGGCTCGGCCTCGCACGACCCGTACCCGGCGGTGAGGATCGAGAACGCCGCGATCGTGCCTGAGGCCGTCCGGACGTACCCCGACAGTGCCGACGCCGGCCGGACGAAGAGCGTCCCGGTCTTCGCGCGCACCCTGAGTCCGACCAGCCGGTCCGTGAGCGTTCCCTGCCCCGGCGTGGGGAGCGACCGGACGAAGACCGCACGCCAGGGCGCCCGGCGGGCGTCGAGGAGCAAGGTAACCATGCCCAGGGGGCTCGTCCGATCCTGATCGGACAGCCCCGACCCGTCTCGGACGCTCGCGCGCACGTGCCATCCGCGCGCCCACGCGCGGATGGCACGTGCGCCCGCCGCGGTGGAGCCCCTGCCCTCGACCCGCGCGCCCAGCGCCTTCGTCAGCATCTCGGCGATGAAGTTGACCGAGTCGTGGTTCTGGCTGTGCACGAGCGAAGCGAGCGGAGCCGAGCGGATCCACGCCAGCCGTCGCAGGTGCTCGGGCGCGGGCCCGGCGAGCGCACCGCCGCGTATCCGGACGCCGAGCGCGACCAGACCGGCACGGAGCGCCGAGGCGGCGTCGCGCTCGGGGGAGCCGGCGCCGCGGTTGCCGTCGATCGCGAGCGCGGTGGGACGGGTCACGTAGCTGCGTGAGATCCCGGCCAGCCAACCGGGCGCCCACCAACCGCGGTCGAACGCCGAGGTGTCGCCCTCGATCGAGCCGGTGATCCGCCGGATCCCGAGCGCGTGAAGCCGCGCGGCGAGCGTGGCGAGCCGCGCGGCGGTGAGCCCGGGATCACCGGCGCCGATCAGCCAGAGGTTGCCCCTGAGTCGGCCGCCGCGGACGCGTGCGTCCGCGGCGGCCACGGTCGGGAACCGGTGACGCGCTCCGAACACGTCGAGCGCCGTCATCGAGGTGAGGATCTTCTCGTTCGACGCCAGGACGCGGGGAGTTCGTCCACGATGGAGGTAGATGATCCGTCCACGGACCCCGACCGCCACGGCGACGTCCCGCCCCGCCACGACGCCATCGATCGCGCGGGTCCACGACGCATCCGTGAGCAGGATCCGCGGTCGTGGAGGCGTCGGGCCCGCGGATCCCGGGGACGCGGCGGCCGACGATCCGAGGGCGGCTCCGGAGGGCGGGACGAGGGTCGGATGCCCGGACGGCGGAGGGTGCGCCACGGCCGTGCAGGCAACGAGCATCAAGGCGGCGCCGCTCCGCCACGCAGGGATACGACCCATAGCGGGAGTCGAGGCTACGCTTCCCTCATGATCGCTGCCGAGTGGTTCTTCATCGTTTTCCGGATCCTGCACATCGGTGCGGGGACGGTATGGGTGGGTTCGGTCTTCTTCCTGGTCGTGTTCGTCCAACCGAGCGCGGCCGCGATCGCGCCGGCAGGCGCGCCGTTCATGTCCGAGCTGCTCGGCGCCCGGCGCCTGGTGGACCGGATCCTGATCATCGCGAGCGTGACGATCGCCGCGGGGCTGATCCTGTACCTGCGCGACATGAACGATGCGGGCGGGTTCGGCGATCTTCTCGGGACGCACTCCGGCGTTGCACTGACGATCGGCGGCGTTGCGGCGCTCGCCGCGTTCCTCGTCGGGTTGTTCGGCACCCGTCCGAACGTGCAACGGTTGCTGGCGCTCGGACGGCAGATCGCGTCCTCGGAGGGGCCCCCCTCGCCCGATCTGACCGCCAAGGTCCAGTCGCTGCAGGACCTGATCAAGACGCTGGCGAGGACCAGCCTGGGATTGCTGGGGATCACGGTCGTCGCGATGGCGACGGCCCGGTACTGGTGACCGCCCGGAGTTCGTACGCCTGAAGAAGGCCTACGGCACCCTGACGAGCTTGAACTCGAACAGACGGCCGTCATTCTCGTTCGGATCCAAGGTGAAGTTGACGCCTCGGTCCGTCACGTACATGCGATGCCTGCCCCCATCGGTCCCCGGAGCGAACACGACGGCAGAGGGCCGATCGATGCCCGTCGTGGACAGATCGATCTTCCGGATCAGGCGCCCCTTGAGCGTGGTCTCAACGATGAACCGTTGACCGCTGCTGACGATGAACAGATGATCTGTCCGGCTGTCGTACGTCGATCCCTCTGGATGCGTCAGACCGAGCCGGAAAGCTCCGAAGCTCGCGACGGTGTCATCGCGCGTCCCGAACCGGCGATCCTTCCCCCGATGGATCTTGTAGACGCGACCGGTCGTCGAGTCGACGATGATCAGTATGTGACCTGTGGGTCTCCACGCGAGGCCGTGCGGGTCGCTGAATCCGAAGTTCTCTGTGTTGATGATCCAATTCACGTGGTCATCCCTGGTACCGAGGTTGCCGTCGCGTCCTGCCGTGAACCTGTAGACGGCATCGGCGTTGTCGTCCGCGACGTACAGGGCTTTCGCCTTCGGATTCCACGCGACGCCCACGGGGTTGTACGTGGCCTTCGTGAGCGTGCGAGCGGCACGAAGATGACCCTTCAGCCCTGCGATGAAGAGATCGCGACGATGCCAGACACGCGAGTTGTCGACGGCTGAATCGGAGATCAGCAGACGGTGCTTCCCCGGGAGATAGGTGATGCCGGACGGGTCTGGACTGGGTGTCGACCAAGCCGAGGTCTTCGTCACCCGCACGACCTGCCCTGCGATGGCTGCCCGAGCAGGCTGTGCTTCGGCGATCAGAGGGCCCACGATGGCCGCAGCAAGGACGAGGTGGATGGCCCGCTTCATCGGGACGCCTCGCAGAGATGTGTCATGGCTGGTCCCATGATGGCGAGTGGACGTACGTTGGACCGCGGCTGAACGTCGTAACCTCCGTACGGCGGTTGCATGAGATCGTGGCGGTGATCGCCGTTGCCGTGCTCTTCGGCGCCAAGCGGCTCCCGGAGATCGCGCGGTCGAGCCCAGGGAGGATCCAAGAAAGGTATCCGAGAGGGGCACATCGAGGATCCGACCGCGGGGCCGGGGCCGGAGGTGCAGGATCCGGGAAGCTCGTAGCTCGTAGCCCTCCGATCGACGGTCAGCCGGTTCAGAGTTTGAACGAGAGTGTGCGCTTGCTCGGTGCGTAGGTGGTGTTACCGGCGTACCGGACGACGAACCGATAGGCCCCGGCGGCCGGCCGCTTGAACGACGCGACGTACGCGGCGTCGATGATGCCGTCGTTGTTCCGGTCCAAGAGGCCCTTGGCGCTGACGATCTTCGTGGAAATGGCCACGTACCTCCGCCCGACCTTGTGAAGGAGGCTGACCTTGATCTTCATCCCGCCGGTGGCGGCCTCGATCAGACCCTTGGCCTTGATCGCGGTCCTTCCCTTCGCCAGCTTCGTCGAGAGCGTGGTCAGGATCCGATCGTCGTTGAGGATCGTGCCCGTTGCGGTGCCCACCACGATCTTCGCCCCGGCAGGGTTCGACAGCGTGAGCGTGAGGGACTCGTTGGGCTCGTACGTCTTGTCACCGATGACGCTCACTGAGATCGTACCGGAGGCCTGACCCGCCGGGATCGTGAGCGTGCCGGACGCCCCGGTGTAATCGGAACCTGCGGTCGCCGTTCCGTTGGTCGTGGCGTAGTCGACCGTCACGTCCGAGGCCGAGACGGGGACCATCGCGACGGTGAAGATGAGCCGCGTCGTGCCCGAGTTGCCTTCGAGCACGGTCGCGTCGCTAACCACCAGCTTGGGACCGGCGTCGTCGTTCGTGATCGTCCCTGTCGCGACGCTGGTGCCGAGGTCGGCGTTGAAGGGCGCCGAGAGCGTCACGGTGAAGGTCTCGTCGCCCTCGTCCAGGAAGTCGCCGTTCACGGTGACCTCGATCTGCTTCGAGGTCTCGCCGGCGGCGAAGACGAGCGTCCCGGTCTTGGCCGCGTAGTCGCTGCCTGCGGTCGCGGTACCGTCGGACGTCGCGTAATCGACATCCACCTCACGTCCGCTCGGACCGGAGAGCGTGATGGGGAGGGACAGGGTGGTCGACCCGATGTCGCCTTCGATCACCGAGGCGTTCCCCACCGACACCGTCGGATCGGGGTCGTCGTTCTGGATCGTGCCGATCCCGGTCGGGTCGGCGATCGCGATCCCACCGGTCGCGTTCGAAAGGTTCAGCGTGAAGGTCTCGTCGTCCTCCGCCAGCGCATCGTCGACGATCGTCACGGCGACCGGCTTCGAGGTCTGTCCAGGGTTGAACGTGAGGGTGCCGGAGGTGCCCGTGTAATCGGAGCCTGCGATCGCCGTCCCGTCGGCGGTGGCGTAGTCGATGCTCACGGGCGCTCCGTTCGCGTTCGTGAGCATCACGCAGAACGTGAGGGTACCGTTCGCCTCTGCGCCCGCGACGTCGGTGACGACGAACGAGGGGGGCCCCTCGTTGTCGTAGATGGTCCCGATGCCTTGGGGGTCCAGGATCGTTGCGTTGACGGGGCTCGAGAGGTTGACCGCGAAGGTCTCCGTCCCTTCGGTCATCGTGTCGCCGAGGACCGGGATCGCGACGGTCGCGCACTTGCACCCGCCGTTCGTGAGCGAAGCGTTGCCGGATGAAGGGGTGTAGTCCGAGCCGGCGGTGGCGAAGCCCGCGCCGGAGCCGAGGTCCGCCGTCGCGTAGTGCACCGACGGCGCTGCGCCGCCCTTCGAGCCCGTCCACGAGATCGTGAAGGTCATGGTCTTCTGACCGGCGTCGCCCTCCACGATCGATGCGTCGTTGATCCGGATCGACTTCTGCCGGGCCGCGAAGGCCGGCGTCGCCGCAACCAGTGGGATCAGGCCGGAGATGACCAGGATCGCGGCGCCCCGTGTGATCTGCCTCCCGATGTTCTTCATGCTCTGGGTGTCGGCAAGTTGGGGGATATCGCTACATACCCGAGGGGGATGGAAAGGCGGTACCTGAACGGGGGTAGGCATCGTCGGATACCGTTAGCGCCCCATGCAGATCCTGATCACGATCGCGGTGCTCGCCGTGGTCATCGGCGTTGTCTTCCTCGTTGGGTCGCGGCAACGAGGGGGCACCACGAGCACGAGGGGCGTGCGGCCGCGGCCTTCGGGCGTGCGGCCGCGGCCTTCGGCCGCGGCCGCACGCCGCAAGCCCGTGAAGAAGTCATCATCCTTCCAACAGGCCCCGGCCTGGCTCCGGCGTCTGCCGATCCTGCTGCTGATTGGCGCGGTCGTCGCCCTGGGTGTTGCGCTCGCGCAGTTCCGTGTGTCGCGAACCGCGAAGCCGCCAACCGTTGCGCTCGTCCTCGACGTCTCGCTGTCGATGAACGCCACCGATGTGCAGCCGAGCCGCCTTGCGGCTGCCCAGCAGGCGGCCGAGACGCTGGTGGCGCAGCTCCCCGAGTCGTTCCGCGTCGGGCTCGTGACCTTCGCGGACAAGGCGACGGTCCTCGTTGCCCCCACGGTCGATCACGAGAAGGTCGGCACGGCGCTGGACCACCCGCAGCAGGGTCGCGGCACGGTGATCGGGGACGGTCTGTCCGCGACGCTCGACATGATCCAGACGCAGTGGACGGCGCAGGGCACGAGCGCGGCGGTGGCCGTGCTGCTCTCCGACGGCCGCGACACCGGGAGCCAGATCCAGCCGCTCGACGCCGTCGCGCGCGCCGCGTCCATCGGTGTGCCCGTGTACACGGTGGTGTTGGGCAAGACGACGGGGCCCGGCGCCGCGGACGAGGAGCTGTTGTCGCGGATCGCGAGCGCCACCGGTGCGCAGACGTCGACGGCCGGGTCCGCCCAAGCCCTGACGACGATCTATCAGGATCTAGGAACGCAGCTTTCCACGCAGTTGCAGATCAGCAGCTCCGCGCAGCTCTTCGTGATCGTCGCGGTCCTGCTGGCGATGGCCGCCGCCGTGATCGTGATCGTCCTGTCGCAGCGGCGTCCGTACTGACGCGTCACGCGTCGTCGGGCCTCGTCACGTCGACGACCCTCGCTCCGAGCGTTCGGATGAGATCCTTGCCGGCCACGTGGAGGTTGACGCCGTGGGCGCCGGCCCCGATGGCGACCCGGCCGACGGAACGGATCCCGGCGTCCGCGACGACGGGCCATGCTGTGCGCGAACCGAACGGCGTGATCGCCCCCCGTTCGTACCCCGTCACCACGCGAGCCTCCTCCCGATCCGGCAGCGAGAGGCGTCGCGTCCCGAGGTGCGCCCGCAGCTTCGGCCAGTCGATCTGCCTCCCTCCGGGCACCAGGACGAACACGTAGTCGCCCTCACCGCGGCGGACGACGATCGTGCGGAGGAGCTGCTCGAGGCGGATGCCCTGGAGCCGGGCGCTCTCGTCGGCGCTCGAAGGTCGCTCGGTTCGAACCAGGACGAAGTCGAGACCCATCGCGGTTGCCGCGCGGGCGCCGGAGGGCAGATCCGCTTCCATGCGCGAGAACCGTACCGGGTAGGCTGCCCGTCGGACGGCACGCCGCGTCGGCGGGAGGCGGATCATGACATCTGGCACATCGGCCGGGCCGCGGGAGGTTCGCGCCCCCCGTGGCGCGACGATCACCTGCAAGGGCTGGCAGCAGGAAGCCGCGATGCGGATGTTGATGAACAACCTCGACCCCGATGTGGCCGAGCGTCCCGAGGACCTCGTGGTGTACGGGGGGACCGGGCGGGCCGCGCGCTCGTGGCCCGCGTTCGATGCGATCGTTCGTGAGCTGCAACGACTCGAGGGCGACGAGACGCTCCTGGTGCAGTCGGGCAAACCCGTAGGGGTCGTCACCACGCACGAGTGGGCTCCCCGCGTCCTGATCGCGAACGCCAACCTCGTCCCCGAGTGGGCGACCTGGGAGGAGTTCCGGCGGCTCGAGGCGCTCGGGCTGACGATGTACGGCCAGATGACGGCGGGCTCGTGGATCTACATCGGGACGCAGGGGATCCTCCAGGGGACCTTCGAGACGTTCGCGGCGATCGCCGCGAAGCGGTTCGGCGGATCGCTCGCCGGAACGATCACCCTGACGGCCGGCCTGGGCGGGATGGGGGGTGCGCAGCCGCTCGCCGTGACGATGAACGACGGTGTCGCGCTCTGCGTCGAGATCGACCCCGCGCGGATCGAGCGACGCATCAAGACCCGCTACCTCGACGTTATGGTCGACGACCTGGATGAAGCCTTGCGCCTGGCCACCGATGCCCGCGACCGCCGGGAGGCGCTGTCGATCGGCGTCCTCGGCAACGCGGCCGACATCGTGCCCTCCCTCGCCGCGATGGACGCCCCGATCGACATCGTGACCGACCAGACGAGCGCCCACGACCCCTTGGCATACGTCCCGCAGGGGCTGTCGCTGGCCGATGCTGCATCCCTGCGCGAGCGCGATCCCGAGGGCTACACGGGCCGAGCGCGCGCCTCGATGGCCGCACATGTGGCAGGGATGGTCGCGTTCCTCGACGGAGGAGCTGAGGTCTTCGACTACGGCAACAACCTCCGGGCGGAGGCCAAGCTCGGGGGTCTCGACCGTGCGTTCGACTACCCAGGCTTCATCCCCGCGTACATCCGACCGTTGTTCTGCGAAGGCAAAGGCCCGTTCCGCTGGGTCGCGCTGTCCGGCGACCCAGCCGACATCGCGGCGACCGACCGTGCAGTCTTAGAGGAGTTCCCCGGGAACGAGCCCCTCGCCCGCTGGATCCGGATGGCGGGAGTGCGCGTCGCCTACCAGGGGCTCCCCGCCCGGATCTGCTGGCTGGGGTACGGCGAGCGGCACCGGTTGGGGCTTCGGTTCAACGACATGGTCGCACGCGGCGAGCTGTCGGCGCCCATCGTGATCGGGCGTGACCATCTGGATTGCGGCTCCGTCGCCTCGCCGTACCGCGAGACCGAGGCCATGCTCGACGGCTCGGACGCGATCGCCGACTGGCCGCTGCTGAACGCGCTCGTCAACACCGCGAGCGGCGCCTCCTGGGTCAGCATCCATCACGGCGGGGGGGTGGGCATCGGCAGGTCGATCCATGCCGGACAGGTCGTCGTGGTCGACGGCACCGAGCTCGCCGGGCGGAAGGCCGAGCGCGTGCTGACGAACGATCCGGTGATGGGGATCTTCCGCCACGTCGACGCCGGCTACGAGGCTGCCGAGCACGTCGCGGCCGAGCGCGATGTTCGGATCCCGATGACCGAGGTGTGACCCGTGCTCGTCGAGGGGATCGGCGAGCTCGTCACGAACGACCCATCGCACGGCCCGCCGCTCGGGATCGTCCACGACGCGGCGGTCGCGATCGACGGGGACCGGATCGTGTGGACGGGGCCGCGAGCCAGGGCCCCCGAGGGCATCCCGGGGCCGGCGCTCGATCTCGATGGTCGCGCCGCGCTCCCCGGCTTCGTCGACGCGCATACGCATCTCGTCTTCGCGGGCGACCGGACCGAGGAGTTCGATGCGCGGATGCGAGGGGTTCCGTACGAGGCTGGGGGCATCCGCGCGACGGTCGATGCCACCCGAGCGGCGCCCGACGAGGCGTTGGTGCAGGGCGCTCACCGGCTGGCCGGCGAAGCGCTCCGGTCGGGGACCACGACGCTCGAGGTGAAGTCGGGGTACGGGCTCACCGTCGAGGATGAGGCCCGATTGCTCACGATCGCTGGGGCGGTCGGCGACGAGGTGACGTTCCTCGGCGCCCATGTCGTCCCGGTCGAGTGCGCCGACGACCCGGATGGCTACGTCGACCTGGTGTGCGGCGCGATGCTCGATAGGTGCGCACCGCTCGCGGGGTGGTGCGACGTGTTCTGCGATCGGGGCGCGTTCGACGCGGCGCAGGCTCGCCGCGTGCTGACGGCGGCGCGTGACCGGGGCATGGGGCTCCGCGTCCATGCGAACCAGCTTGAGCACGGCCCCGGCGCTCAGCTCGCCGCCGAGCTCAACGCGGCGAGCGCCGACCACCTCACCTATCTGCGATCCGAGGATCGGGAGGCGCTCGCCGCGGCGAACGTCGTGGCCACCCTGCTCCCCGTGGCCGATCTGTCGACCCGGTCACCGTGGCCGGATGCCCGGGCGCTGCTCGACGCAGGGGTGACCGTGGCGCTCGCCACCGACTGCAACCCCGGGACGTCGTTCACCACGAGCATGCCCATCGTCGTGGCGCTCGCCGTCACGGCGATGGGGATGACGCCGCACGAGGCCGTCTGGTCCGCGACCGCCGGCGGGGCGACGTCGCTCCGTCGGACCGATGTCGGCCGCCTCACCGTGGGCGCACGAGCCGACCTGATCGCGATCGACGGTCCCTCCTGCGTACATCTCGCGTACCGGCCGGGGGTCCCGTTGATCCGCACCGTGATCCGCGGCGGTGAGGTCGTGGTGGGGTGAGCCGGCCGCTCGGCCGGGACGTGGGCCTGTTCCTCGCCGGCGCGGCGCTCTTCGGGGCGAGCCTGGCGCTCGCGCGACGCCCGGGCGTCGACCCGGTCGAGGAGGCGATCTTCCGAACCGCCAATGACGCGCCCGACGCCCTCACGGTCCCGGTCCGCTCGGTGATGCAGATGGGGACGTTCGGGACGGTCCCCGTCGTCTCGGCGGTGGCCCGGCTCGCCGGGAAGCCGCGCCTCGCCGCCGCGCTCGGGGTCGGCGGCACCGCGGCGTGGGTGCTGGCGAAGCAGGCGAAGGTGCTCGGGGGGCGTCCGCGACCCGAAGGCGTCCTCATGAACGTCTGCACCCGCGAGAAGATCGACGGCGATCTCGGATGGGTCTCGGGCCACACGGCGGTCGCGACCTCGATCGCCGTTACCGCGTGGCACGCGACCCCGCGATGGGCGCACCCGTTCCTGGCAGCGGGAACCGTGACCACCGCGTTCGGCCGGATGTTCGTGGGCGCGCACCTCCCGCTCGATCTGGTCGGCGGCGCCGGCCTCGGCATGATGGTGTCCGCCGTCGCGCGCCGGTTCCTGCGGGACTGACCCGCGCAGGACGTCAGAGGAGCAGCGCGCCGAGCGCGCGGATCGACGTCTCGATGATCGGGTCGCAGACCAGGATCACCTCGTCCGCGCCGGCGTCGGCGAACGCACCGAGCGTGGCTGGGACGTCCGATGGATCGAGGGCCTCGACGCCAGGTTCGTCGGGCCGTTCACCCCCACCGTCGGGGAACCGAACCAGCACGCACGCGCTCCGCGCGAGGCTCGTCGGGTCGCGCCCAGCTCGCTCGCAAGCCTCGTCGATCGACCGGCTCTCTCGCGCGAACCCATCCGGTGTGTTCGCGAACAGGTCGTACCAGCTGTTCCACACGTCGACGTGGGGGAGGGCCGCGGCCAGGACCCGTGGGCCCGTCGAGCCCACCATCAGCGGCGGCCGCCGGGCAGGCTTCGGCAGCAGGACCGCCTCGTCGGTCGAATGCCACCGGCCGGTGAAGGTGACGCGCTCCCCGGCCAGCAGCCGTCGGACGATCTCGAACGACTCCTCGAACCGCGAGGCACGATGGTCGAAGGGGATCCCGAAGGCATCGAACTCGGTGCGGTTCCAGCCCGCCCCCATCCCCACGATCAACCGGCCGTCGCTCAGCTCGTCGACCGTCGCGGCGATCTTCGCGAGCACCGCCGGCGGGTGGAAGTTGAGACAGGCGACGAGGGGGCCCAGCCGCACGCGTCGCGTCACGGTGGCGAGCCCCGCGAGGAGTGTCCACGCCTCCCAGGGGCCCCGCTCTGGGCGGCCGTCGCCCCGGTAGAGGTAGTGGTCGCCGACCCAGACCGAGTCGAAGCCCATCTCCTCGGCTGCCAGCGCCATGGTCGCGTACTCGGGCCAGCGAACCTCCCGTTCCACCTCGGGAAGCTGGACGCCGAGTCGGGGTCGCGATGGCACGGCCGCAGTCTAGGGGGCCGCCGGCGGGCGCCCGTTCAACCACCCTCCGTGGCGCGTCGATAGCACCTGCATGACCGGGGATGGGTCTGGCGTTCGCGCGTGTGTGCTGCTCGTGGTGGTCACGCTGCTCGTCGGCGTCGTCCCGGCGAGCAGCGCCTCGACCGACACGAAGCTGCATCACGCGCAGGCGGACCTCGGCGATCTGGTGTCCCAGATCGCCGAGCAGGCGGCGGCCGTGGAGAGCCTCCGCGGCCGGGTCGCGGCCGCCGATCGTCGGATCGACGTCGCCGAACGGGCACTCGGACTCGTCCTCGCCTCGCGGGTGGCGGTCCGTGACGAGCTCGAGGCGGCCCAGGCCGCGTACGCCGACGCCGAGTCGCGGTTGCACGACACCGTGGTGGACGCCTTCATGAACTCGCCGGGGGGGCTGGCGGAGGCCGACGTGCTCGGAGCCTTCCTCCAGGCGAGCTCGATGGTGGACCTCCAGGACCGGCTCGCGCTCGGCGACGCGATCGTCGCCGAGCGCGAGCGGGCCGTGTCGGGACTCGCCGCGGCGAAGGCCAAGCTCGACGCGCGCGCGAGGGCGCTCGACGGCGCGCTCGCCGCGCAGCAGGCGACCGTGGCGGAGCTGCGCTCCGCCCGCGTGGAGCAAGCGAACGCGCTCGCGAGCGAGCAGACGGCGCTCGCGCAGCTGAGCCAGACCCGCGATCGCATCGTGGCGTTGATCGCGCGGCTCAAGAAGCGTCTCCACACGGAGGACGTCGCCGCGGTCGCCCGCGCGTTCCAGGGTGCCGACCACGTCTCCTACGGCGATTGGGCGGACATGTTGCTCCGCATCTTCGGCGCGCCGACCTGCCGTGAGAACCGGGTCGTCGTGGTCGCATGGCAGGTGCAGGAGTTCACGCAAGCCGCGTGGAACCCGCTCGCCACGACGCACCGGATGACGGGCTCGACCGACTTCAACGGGGTCGGTGTCCAGAACTTCGTCTCGTTGGAGCAGGGCCTCGAGGCCACCAAGGAGACGATCCAGAACGGGTGGGACGTCTACGGCTACGGCGCGATCGTGACCTCTCTCCGTCGCTGCGATGCCGCGTCGGCCACCGCTTCGAGGATCGCGGCCTCCAGCTGGTGCCCGGCGTGCCTGGACGGGAACTACGTCGTCGGGGTCGTCCCGAAGGTCGAGGCCGATCTGGAGACCTACTCGTCGCTCTGATCCGGCCCGGAACCGTGCAGCGACGCCAGCTCGCCCCGGTCCTCGATCTCCAGGATCAGGGAACGGAGGAAGGTGTTCAGGCGCCGTTGCTCCTCGGGCTTCAACGCACCGAGGAAATCGGACTCCTTCTTGGCCTGCTGTTCCACCGCCTGCCCGACCACGTCCTCGCCTCGGGGGGTGATGGACACGAGGACGCTGCGGCGATCGTCCGGGTCGCGTTCCCGAACGATCAGTCCGCGCTCCTCGAGCCGATCGAGCCGGTTGGTCATCGCGCTCGAGGAGAGGTTCAAACGGTCCGCCAGCGCGCCGGCGCTCATCCGCGTGCCTCGTGCCTGGCGGTGCATCAGGAGGAGCAGCCGGAACTCCCCGGTGTTGATGCCGAAGATCCCCACGGTGCGTTCGGTGAGCCGGTCGAGGTATTTCGTGATCTTCCCGATCCGGTCGACAGCCGCCTCGACCTCCGGCTCCAAGGTCGGGAAGAGCAGGACCGCGCCTTCGACGAACTGGTCGATCGAGTCCTTCCGCTGCTTTCCCATGACGTCCTCATTTTCCTTTCGAGATAGGAAGGCTTGACATCAAAGTTCCATCTCAAGTATCTTCGCATCGAAGGATACATCGGTCGGAAGGAGGAACCCAAGGTGTCGATGAACCTTCTGTGGAGCGATCGCCGCGAGGAGCTCATCCGGCGGGAACGCGACCTCCGTCGTGCGGCCGAACGTGCCCGAGTCGTGGGCCCGCTCCGTCGTGCACGCCGCCGCAAGCGACGGACCGACTGACTCAACGCCGGACGGCGAGCACCGCTCGGTAGAGCGGGTCTTTCGTGAGGGTCGCCGTCGGCCGGTACCTCGGGTTGGCCAGGATCCGCACCTCGTCGAGGAACGGTGTCAAGGCGACGGCCGCGTCCAGCTCGTGCAGCAGCTCCTTCGCCTCCGGGTCGTATCGCGACGTGGAGCGCAGCCGGCCGCGGACGTCTTCGACCACGGTGCGCACCATGCGGTTCTCGTAGATGTCGGCCGTGAGCAGCCGGCGCTCGTCCAACGTGTAGACCGGTCGGCCCTCGATGTCGAGGTTGCCCGGCTTGCGCATCGAACGGATCAGCTCGCGCGGCTCCGGGTGCCGGACGAGCTCCTCCTTGGACCAGTGCGGCTCCCTGCGGAGCTCACGGCGGTGTCCCTGCTGGAGCTTCGGGAGGATCGCCGCCAGCCCCGGCTTGCGTTCGTCACCGCGCACCGCCACGCGGAGGGAGGCGAGCGCGTCCGGGGACGGAGCCTCAGAAGTAGGCGACGAAGCCATGCTCGTCGAGGTCGCGACGCATCACGCGCGTCTTCGCTGCCGACAGCGGGTAGTCGTTCGACACGAGTTCCAGGAAGGCGTCGATCGCCTCGCCGGCCGACGCGTCGCCGCGCACGCGCGGCAGCACCTTCTGCATCAGCTGCTCGTCCAGCGCCGTTCGCCAATCGGTGCCGACCTCGTCGGCGGCCGTGACGTAGGCGTCGATCTCGTCCAGGACGCGGAACCCGAACGGCGAGACGTCGTGGAAGATGTCCCATACCTGCAGGACGACGTCCGCGTACGGCCGGCCGCGCATGTGATCCACGACGTGCTCGCGCGACAGCGGAAGCTCGATCACCTGGGCGCGGTCGTAGACCTTGTCCGCGAACCCATGCGTCGTTTCGTCGACGTTGACCGTCCCGGAGAACTTGAGGTTGGGTGTGAGCTCGACCGTGTGCCCGGGTGCGAGGTCGAGCCGGGCCACGCCCTCGCGCGTGCGGATCTCCATGGCTGACAGGAATCGGCTGAAGTAGTGCTCGACGCGGGCGAGGTTCATCTCGTCCAAGATCACGTGGAACTCGCGGGCCGTGCGGCCCGCACCGTTCGCGGAGTTCCATTCCCGCGCGGCGTCGGCCACGAACTCGCTGAACGGCGTGTGGTGGTAGAAGCCGTCGAGCGGCGACAGGTAGCCCAGGAGGTCCTCGTTCGACGACCAGCTCGGGTCCACGGCGACCAGCTTGATCCGCGCGCCGACGATCTCGGCGTACGCCTGCGCCAGCCACGTCTTGCCGGTTCCGCTCGGCCCGCAGAGGATCACGAACCCGCGGGTGGACGCGGCCAGGTGGTAGCGGCGGATCAGATCGTCGCCGATCCGGAACGTGGGGTAGTTGGCGTGGAAGCGCCTGACGAGCTCCACGAAGACACTGTCGAGCGTGGAAACGCTCGAAGCGCGGACGTCGTCGCTCGTGGTAGCCACCTTCGATCCCTCCGATCGGAACGGCCGGGGTCCCGCTCCGGTGTCGACCCAGGGTACAAGGCCGACCGGGGTGATGCTATCGGGCCTTCGGTAGGGACCGTTCGGCCGTGGGTCGTTCAGCCGGTACCCGTGGTGGCCTGCGCGGCGAGGAGGCGCTGGACGGGCCCTTTCAGGCCGAGCTCGTTCGCAAGGTGCTTCAGCGCCGCCTCGTCCCGGTCGCCCGCCCACAGCGACAGGGGCGCGTCGGCGTTGACCGGGACGAGGCGGCGCATCGCGTCCAGGTACGGGCGCGCCTCCACGAGGCGCGAACGGAGCGCGGGCTTGATCCGGCGGTCCCCGGCGCCGGCCGCCTCGAGCAACGCGTCGATCGACGGGTAGACGAGGACCAGGTCGCGCGCCGTCTTCGCGCCGACCCCTCGGACGCCCGGGAGGCCGTCCGAGGGGTCCCCGCGCAGGATCGCGAACTCCCCGTACCGGGCGGCCGGGACCTCGTACTTCGCGAGGACCCCCGCCTCGTCCAACTCCAGGAGCTCCGACACCCCCCGGACGGTGAACAGCAGCTTCACGACCGGGTCGCGGACGAGCTGGATCAGATCGCGGTCTCCGGAGACGATCTCGATCCGGTCGTCCTCGCGCGCATCCAGGCAGAACGCGCCGATCGCGTCCTCGGCCTCCCAGCCTTCCGTCTGCGCCTGCAGCATCCCGGTCGCGTCGAGCACCTCGCGGAGCAGGACGAACTGTTGCGGCAGATCCTCGGGATCGGGCAGCCGGTTGCCCTTGTACGCCGGGTAGATGTCCGTGCGAGCCACCGGCCGCCAATCGTGGTCGTAGACGTGGACGATCTCATCCGGGCTCCGGTCGACCATCAGCTTCGTGACCATGTCGAGATAGCCGTGCACGGCGGCGATCGGTCGGCCGTCGCGCGTGAAGACGCCGGGCTCGCGGAGCGCGAAGAACGCGCGGTACATCATGCTCGAGACATCCAAGAGAAGTCTGTGGGCCATGACGCCTCACCTCTAGAGTGATCGGCTGCCCATCAATCGCCCGTCATGCCGTCGATACGCTCCCTGAAGAGGTCCGCGTGCCCGTTATGGCGGGCGTATTCCTCGATCATGTGGAGGTAGATCCAGCGCAGCGACACAGGTCGCCCCCCGTCGGGTTCCGGCGAGAGCTCGTCAAGGTCTCGACCCTTTGATGGCCGCTCGAGCGCGTTCGATGCTGGCACGGTGCGCAGCCAGATCATCATCGGCGTGTGCGGAGTCGACCGCGTTGAAGCATGCGTCGCTATCCTCGTCATCCGAGTACCACTCGCCGGACGGCCTGTTATCGAAGTCGTGGAACCACGCTTCGACTTCGGTCAGGTGTCGTACGAGGCCCAGGAGCGACAGGGTCGACGGTGGGCAGGAGCGGCTCGCGAGCTGTTCCGTCTTCGATCCCGCACATCTCATGAGCAACGTCGCGCGGTGATAGTCCACCCAGGCATCAAGCGAGTCCCGCTCTCCTGAGACCTGCGGAGGACGGGTTCGGACGGGGCTCGGCCATGTCGACATCTGCGAATCCTAGTCCTGCTGCGGTTCGCGTCATCCGGTGCACAAGCACGAGCTTGAGACATCCAAGAGCACCGGTGGGTCATGTCTCGGAGCGTCTCCTTGCTTGGGCGGCAGCGAATCTCGGAGTAGCGCGAGCCGAGGTCCCGCCGTACGATGACCCTGTGTTCGGTTCCTTGACTCTGGTGGCGCTTGGGATCGTCGTCGGCGATCTGCTACGCCGCGCTCGACAGCGTTGCGAGAACGAGAAGTTCCTGCGCGAACTTCGCAAGTCCCCCGAGGGCACCTCTCGAGGTCCGGGAGGAACTCGATCGTTTCCGAAGGTAGCGACTTGACGCACGCTCATCGCCTCGGCCACCTCCGACATAGTCGTTCCACGGAGGGGGCAGTGCAAGCCGAGGTCCCGGTGCGACTTGATCAGTGAGAAGGAGGGTCCGGGATCAGTCGTCCGGGCACGTCGTACCCGGCGTGGAGCGGCTCGTTCAACGCTGCGGCGAGGTCAGGCGTCAACTGTCCATCCCGAGCGCCATTCGTGATTCCGAGATGGCCACAGAAGCCGACGTGGGCCCAGAGCGGGAGGCGGGCGTCGCCGCCCGACTCGCTGACCCACAGGATGAACCCGCTACCCAGCTCGCCGCCGGATGACGACGGCTCGTTACAGAGGGACGGATCGTATGTGCTCGGCGGAGCGCGGACGAAGCCCTCGGGCAGTCCGTCGGCCACGCTGATCAGGTTGGTCATCTCCTGATCCGTGACGGTGGCCGAACTCGCGAGCCAGTTATCGACGTAGTGGCAGATCGCGATCGCCGACGGCGAGCCAGGGATCAGCACATCCTTCATCGAAGCCCCGGGTTGGTACGAGGTGGGAGGGTCGAGCTCAGTCTCGCGCATGGCGCATCCGTTCGGATCGGTGTCGGCGAGCTGGATCGAATCGATGATGGCGTTCGTCTCCGCGTCGGTCGCTGTGTCGAAGAACATCAAGACGCGTACATCGGGCACATAGATCGCCGTGCCGGGACGATCGGGAACGGTGCCTCGGTCCAGCCGCACGCCATGCGGGTTCGTCAGCGTGCGAACGGACTGCATCTTCGGCTGCCAGTACTGAGGGTTGTCGACCAGCTCGAGGCTGCTGATCCCCGGAAGCCGCGGGATCAGGCAAGTGGTTGTGGCACCTTCGTCGCGGATCACCGTGTCGCTCTGCGGCGTCCCGCAGGTCATGTCGTTGATCTTCCAGGACGCGGGCACGGTCACGTCGACGCCGTGGAACCCGATGACCTGGCCGGCCGAGGCCGGGATCTCAGTGCCGCTCGGCGTGCCGCTGCCGACGGGCGGTTGCGATCCGCCCGGCTTCAGGGTGCCGATGAGGAGGACGAGCGAGCCGAGCGTGATCACCGTGGAGACCGCGATCGCGCCGAGCCGCCGCCGTCGACGCCGCTTGCCGGCGATCCCAGCGATGGAGGCCGGATCTGGCGCGGTCCTCGGCCTGTACCAGCCAACCGCACGATCGAGAAGGTCGTTCACGTCCTCACGCATCGTTGCCTCCTACCTGACGCCGTAGCTCCAGTCGCGCGCGATGCAGCCGCCCGCGGACCGATGCGGCCTCGATCCCAAGAAGGAGTGCTGCCTCCGAAGGAGGGAACCCCAGCCAGTCGACGAGCACGACCGCCTGTCGTTGCGCGATCGGCAGCGCGGCGACGGCCCGCAGGAGATCGAGACGTTCGTCGGCGACGTCCCCGCCAGGGTCGTCTTCATGTTGAACCGCACGGTTCCGAACCTCCACGGCGAGGCGTCGCAAACGCTTCCGGTGCAGGTTCAGGGCCGTTCGATAGAGGTAGCCGGTCGGTGAATCCATCTCCCGGATCTGCGGCCACCGCTCGTACACCCGCACGAACGCCTCCTGGGCGAGGTCTTCGGCCTCGCCGACCCGTCCGGTTAGCAGGAGCATCGCCCTGACGAGCCGGATCTGCTCGGCGAGGTAGAGGTCCTCGAATTCGGTCCTTCCTCTCTCCACATCCGAGACCGTCTCCATCGCCACACCAGCATGAACCCCCAGCCTCGGCGATCCGTTCGGCTGAACGTCGGCTCAGGAGGAACCGCTATCCGACGAGGTGGTCGACGGGACAGCCGTGCGTGAGCGTCCGAGAGACCGTGCAGAGATCCTCGGCGGTCTTCGACCGGGCGCGCTCGAACTTGCGCGGGTCGACCTCCTGGGCCACGTGATACGTCACTCGCAACCACTGCATCCGCTGGTCGTCCTTGAGCCCCTCGACGTCGACGGGGAGCGGCGTCACCGGCGCCCGCTGCTTCCGCATCAGCTCGACGATGTCGACCGCGCTGCAGCTCCCGAGCGCCGCGAGCAGCATCTCGAGTGGTGTGAGCCCGCGCAGGCCGTGCAGGTCGACCGTGATCTGCGTGCCGTGCCGGTTCGTGACGATGACGGTGCCGTCCTCGTTCGCGGTGAGGCTCAACCTTCGGTTGGCGTCCATGACCGGAGGCTACAGACCAGTAGCGGTGGACGGCCTATCCTGCGCGGGATGGATCGGCTCGACGGCACGTGACACGCGAGAAGATCCCGACGGCGGCGGACCTCGGGCTGATGGCGGGCCCGCCGCCGTTCCCGTCCGACCGTCTGGTGACCCTCGCGAACTGGCAGGATCCGCCCTTCAACCGCTGGGCGTTCCAGCACGTCGGCGAGCTGATCCCCACCGCCCGGATCGCGCACGGTGACGGCCCCGCGTGGCGACTGCCCGAGGCGTTCCGCGACCTCTCGCGGACGCCGGTCCACGCCGACGGGCGGCCGGTGCCGTTCGCGACCTTCCTCGAGCGCACCTACACCGACGGCATCATCGTTCTGTACGGCGGACGGGTCGTGATGGAGTCCTACTTCAACGGCATGGCGGCTCGTACGCGCCATCTCCTGATGTCGGTCTCGAAGTCCGTCACGTCGGCGGTATGCGGCCGGCTCGTCGGCCGGGGACTGCTGCGGCCCGAGGACCTGGTGACCGCGCACCTGCCGGAGCTCGCGGGGACGTCGTGGGACGGGTGCACGGTGAGGCACCTGTTGGACATGCGGGCCGGGACTCGGTTCAACGAGGACTACACGAACCTCGATGCCGATGTTCGCGTCTACGAGCAGATCTACCTGTGGCGACCTCGGACGAACCTCGACCTGCCGGCCGACATCACCGCCTACTACGCGACCCTCGGGAACGAGCGTCCGCACGGCGGCCGCTTCGACTACCGATCGATCCTCACGGACGTGCTGGCGTGGGTGATGGAGCGCGCTGCCGGCGGTCGGTTCGCCGATCTGGTCGCGAGCGAGCTCTGGGGACCGATGGGGGCGGAGGACGACGCCGAGGTGACCGTCGACGGGTACGGCAACGCGATGTCGGACGGGGGCATCTCCTGCACGCTGCGGGATCTCGCGAGGTTCGGGCTCCTGATCC
>VAYU01000023.1:137358-211708 GCA_005884925.1 Actinomycetota bacterium
GCGAGGAGGTGATCCCACGCACGTGGATCCAGGACATCCTGGCCGCAGCCCCCGAGACCGTGGCGGCGTTCACAGCTGCTCCCGACGCCTCCGAGTTCCCCGGCGGCGCCTACTACCGCAACCAGTTCTGGGTGATCGATCCGCGCGGCCCGATCGTCATGGCATCGGGCATCAACGGCCAGACCGTGTTGGTCCATGGTCCGGCGGACGTCGTGATCGCCAAGTTCTCCACGTGGCCCGTGGCTTGGACGCCGGACTTCGGCGTGACGGCCCGAACCGGCTTGATCGACCTCGCCGAGCGCGTCGCGGGCTGATCGAACCGGTTGCCCCGGACGGCTCCACGTAGTTTCGCGCGAAGCAGCCGCGGGTATCACAAGGGCTCCGGCGGCGCGAGCAACGCCGCGACGGAAGGAGGTCGAACGAGATGAGTGACCGCTATCCGCAGACGCATGAGCACATGCCGGTCGAGCCGGTCCCGGTCGAGCCCGATCGCGGAAGCCTCACCGGGTACGCGGCTATCAAGTACTCGGCGATCGTGATCATCGTGCTCGCGATCCTGGCATTCCTCGCCTGGTACGTGATCCCGAAGCTCGGCTCCTGATCCTGAGCTCGGCGAGGGAGGTGGAACGGGCGGGACCGTTGATCGGTCCCGTCCCGTTCTATGACGTGAGGGCGCCGACGATCGCCAGAGCGCCGGAGAGCCCGAGCAGGGCGAGCACGGCCACGCGGAACGGATGTCCGTGCAGCCGGCTCGAGAGCCGCTCGCCGCCGAACGTGCCCGCGAGCACCGCGGGGACGCCGACCACGAAGGCGGCTCCCACGTGGCGCGTGAGCAAACCGGCGGTCCAGAACAGGACGAGGGCGACCACGCCCTGAACCAGGAAGCATCCCGCGAGCGTCGCGCGGAAGGCATCCCGCTCCATCCCGGTCGCTTGGAACGCGATCACGAGGGGTGGCCCGTTGGTCCCGGTGCTGGTGGCGAGCGCACCCGAGGCGATCCCGGCCGCGACCTCGGTCCGCGGTCCCGGCGGGAGTTGCAACCCCCGCCAGAGCCACGCCGTGAGGCCGAGGACAACGACCCCGATCGCGAACGTGAGGGCGCGATCGGGAGCTCGGGAGAGGATCAGCGCGCCGAACGGCATCCCGACCAACGAGGCGCCGACGACGGTGGCGATCGGTGTCACCCGGAGGTGCGCGCGCCACCTGATCGTGTTCCACAGGCTCATCGGCACGCCGATCGCCGTCATCGCGACCACGGCGACCTTCGGATCGTCCGCGACCGCGATGATCGGGACCACGACCAGGGCGAAGCCGAACCCCATCGTCGCCTGGATCGCCGCCGCGAAGGCCACCGTGGCGGCGATCACGACGAGCAGCGCCATCAATCCGGGCCGAGCAGATCAGTGGGTGGATGCGCGAACGGATCCTCGAGCGATCGCGCGACGTCGAGCGCATCGTCGAACAGCGCCTCGGCGGCCACGATGTTCGACTCGGCGCCCGAGTTCTTCGAGACCCTGCCCTGGTCGATCCCGTCGGCGACGCGGCCGCGGCGCCGGTCGTAGACCGGCGCCGCGGCCGCGTTCCGCCCGTCGAACCAGGCGCGAGCGTCGGCCGCCAGGGCCGCCCATCGCTGCTCGCCCGTCGCCTCGTGCAGCCGGTCCAGCGAGTAGATGCACGACGCGACGTCGTACGGCGAGGTGCTCGTCGCCGCGAACCCGGCATCCACGGCAGGAACCACGAGCGCCTCGGCGCTCCGTGCGGCGACGTCCAGGAGCTCAGGCTCTTCGATCACTGACGCCGACCAGGCGAGCACCCCCTCCTGGATGTGCGCCCACAGATGAGGTGGGCCGGTCTCCTCGTCGTTGTTCTTGAGCACGTCGCCGTCCCGGCACGCCGCGAGCTCCTGCACCCATCCGAGCATCGCCGCGCGCAGCGACGTGACGCCCGCGTCGGCGACCAGCCGGCGCGCCGTCAGGATGTGGAGCGCGCGGACATCGGGCGGCGCGGGCTTGGAGACCGCGTGGTCCAGCCCCGACAGCACGGCGTCGCGCGCGCGCTCGTCGGCGAACGTGAGCCACGCGTGGCTCACGCCGACGAGCGCGCGCGCGTGCCAGAAGCTCTCGCCGGTCGCCGACGTGATGCCGTGCAGGTTGCGAGCAGCGTTCCAATCGTAGACGAAGTTGATCCATCGGCCGTCGGGCTCCTGCATCCACAGCACGAACTCGAGCAACCCCCGCGCCCATCGCTCGGCCCACGGCTGGTTCGTCCGAGCCCACACGTCGCACAACACGTCCAGGAGTCGGGCGGCGTCGTCCACGCACGCGACCCCTTCGAAGCCGGACTCCTTGGCGACGATGTGCGCGCCGCCGCCGTCCCCGTAGACCGCGACGGCCAGGGCCTCCTGGCCGGCGGCGGGGATGGGGCGGGTCAGGCGGGCGAGCTGTCGGAGCATGGCTGCGGAGTCTCGCAGGATGGGACGTGAAGGACCAGCGCTCGTTTACACCGGGTCCAGCGCCGACAACACGTCGTCGATCGCCATGTCGGCAGCACAGATGCTCGTGTCGGCCGCCCCGTAGTAGACGCGGATGTCACCGTCGCCGAGGTCGACGTGTCCGGTGGGGAACACGACGTCGTGCAGGAACCCGTCGAGCTCGTACTCGGTATCGGGCGCCAGCAGGGGCCGGTCGGTGCGGGCGAGCACCTTCGTCGGATCCCCCGCATCCAGCAGCAGCGCGCCCACCCCGTACCGGTTGTCCCGGTCGGCGCCGTGATAGATCTCGAGCCAGCCACCGTCGACGCGGATCGGCACCAACGACGCGCCGATCCGCATCTCGTCCCACGTTCCGCTCCGCGGCTGCGCGATCGGCCGTGGGTTCCCCCAGTGCACGAGGTCATCGCTCTCCGAGAGCCACAGACCGAGGACGCGTCCGAACGACCCTGGCATCGGCCGCGTCAGGGCAAGGTAGCGGCCCTCGAACCGCTCGGGGAACAGCACGACATCTTTCTGGTCGGGCTCGAGCATCGTGCCGTGGCGTTCGAACGAGCGGAAGTCGGTGGTCATCAGTCGTGCGGTCGTGATCCCCAACCGGCTCACCGCGACGTAGGTGATGTGGAACTCGTCGCCGAACCGGGTGATCCGCGGGTCCTCGACGCCGTACTCCTCGAGCGGCGTCGACGAAACGATCGTCGGTTCGGGATCGATCGTGAAGTGCAGCCCGTCCGAGCTGCGCGCGACACGCAGGTGCGAGATGTGCGCCAGGTAATCAGTGAACTCCGCCTGTCCCTGGGTGAACCCTCCGGCCGTGTTCCGGTACCGGATCGTCCGCGGGTCGGACAGATCGAGCCCCGGAAGGTCCCTCGGGACGTAGCCGATCACGATCTGGGGCGGTTCCTGCTGATGGTCGAAGAACGCCATCCCGATCAGCTGCTCGGGGCGGAGCCCGCTGGGGAGGGGAACGAGCCGAGGCTCGGGACCCGAGAGGTCGACCATCCGCGCGTCCTGACCCGGCTCGGGTCGCGGCCGCTCGGTCACCCGCACGAGGAGGACCGTGTCGTCGCCGACGGTGGCGACACCAGGGTTGATCGTGGAGATCACCTCGAACCCCGGTTGCGGCTCCACGTCCGTGGGCTCGATCAGCGGGTTGTCGCGCAAGCGGTGGGCGACCGTGAGCGGCTTCTCTCGACGCCGCTCCTTCTGGACGGGCGGATGCTCGGCCGCGAGCTCACGCATCACGTCGAGGAAACGGGCACCGGTCTTCGGCCACGTCGCCTCGTTCGCGTAGCGGTACGCGTTCTTCTCCAGGCGAGCCTTCAGCTTCGGATCGTCCAAGATCGTGTTGACCGCTTCGGCGATCTGGTCGGCGGCCTGGAAGTCGACGAGGATCCCTCGATCGTTGGCGAGCGCCTCCTTCGCGTGCAGGTACGGCGTAGAGACGACGGCCTTCCCCGCGCCGAGCGCGTACGAGAGGGTTCCGCTGGTGATCTGGTTCGGGTCGAGGTACGGCGTGACGTAGACGTCGGTGGCGAGGAGGTAGTCGATGATGTCCTTCTGTTCGAGGTATTGGTTCACGAAGACCACGTTGTCGGTCAACCCCAGCTCCTCGACGAGGGCGATCAAACGGTTGCGGTACTCCTCGCCCCGTTGCTTGAGGAGCTCGGGGTGTGTCTGGCCGGCGATCAGGTAGAGCGCGTCCGGGTGTCGGGCGACGACGGCCGGCATCGCCTCGATCACGTACTCGAGCCCCTTGCCGGGCCCCACGAGACCGAACGTGGACACGATCTGGCGGTGGTCGAGGCCGAGCTTCGCCTTGAGGCGGCGCCGGCCGATCGGCTCGATGTGCGGCATCCCGTGGGGGATCACGATCGGGCGTTGCGAGATGCCGTAGACGTCGCGCAGGATGTCGACCGCGGTCTCGGCCATCACGGTCAGGCCGTGTGCGGAGTCGGCGATGGAGCGTACGGCCCCCCTGATCGCAGGCGACGGTTCCGGCAGGACCGTGTGCAGCGTCACCAAGGCGGGCTTCTCGAGCTCGTCGAGGAACGGGGTCAGGTGGTCCTCGTACGTGCCCTCGATCCAGTGATCGCCGACCCAGCCGCCGCCCTTCCACAGGCCGTAGAGACCGAACTCATGCTGGACGCAGACGACGTCGGCGTTCGAGCGGTTGATCGCCCGGGCGGCCGCCCGGTAGGGCATGGGGCTTCCCTGTCGGATCCGCCAGCGGACCTCGGACCCATACGCACGCACGGAGTTGCGCTCGTCGATCGCGGAGATGCGAGCGCGCGTCGATGGGTCCGCCTGCCGGATCGCGTGGATCAGATCCGACGTGAAGGTCGCGATCCCGCAACGGCGGGGTGGGTAGGTGGACACGAACGCGATCCGCATGACCTTCAGGGTACCGTGGCCGTCGACCCGGCTACGTCGTCGAGGGAAGCGGCTCGAACCGGGCCGTGAAATGCCGCAGTTGCGGCGCCTGCTCGACGATCCGGTACCCGGGCAGGTCCTCTGCGCGCGCGGCGACGTCCGTCACGACCTCGATGACGTAGTCGACGTGACTCTGCGTGTACGTTCGGCGCGGGATCGCCAGCCGAACGAGGTCCGTCGTGGCCGGCTCCTCGGTGCCGTCGGGCTTCATCCCGAACATCACCGTGCCGATCTCGCATCCACGGATCCCTCCGGCTTCGTACAGCGCCACCGCGAGCGCCTGCCCCGGGTACCGCAGCGGCGGAACGTGGGGCAGGAGGGCGCGAGCGTCGAGGTAGACGGCGTGGCCGCCGGCGGGCCGAACGATCGGCACGCCGGCGGCCACCAACGCATCGGCTAGGTACTCGATGGAACGCGTCCGGTACCGGAGGTAGTGCTCGTCGACGCACTCGCGCAGCCCCTGCGCGATCGCCTCCAGGTCGCGTCCGGCGAGCCCACCGTAGGTGACGAACCCCTCGGTCAGGATCAAGAGGTTGCGGCACTGCTCGGCCCACCCGTCGTCGCGCAGCGCGAGCCAGCCGCCGATGTTCGCCATCGGATCCTTCTTCGCCGACATCGTCATGCCGTCGGCGAGCGACGCCATCTCCCGCACGATGTCCGGGACGGCCCTGCCGTCCTGCCCCGGCTCGCGTGCCTTGATGAACCACGCGTCCTCGGCGAACCGACAGGCGTCGAGGAACAGCGGCACCCCGAACCGATCGCAGAGGGACCGGACGCCGCGCAGGTTCTCGAGCGAGACCGGCTGCCCCCCGCCGGAGTTGTTCGTCACGGTGACGAACACGACCGGCACGTCATCCGCCCGCGCGATCAGGAGCTTCTCGAGCGCCTCGAGATCCATGTTGCCCTTGAAGGGATGCAGCGCTGCGGGCTCGCGACCCTCGGGGATCACGAGGTCGACCGCCTCGGCCCCCGTGAACTCGACGTTCGCGCGCGTCGTGTCGAAATGCGTGTTGTTCGGAACGACCTTCCCCGGCCCTGCGATCGCGGCGAACAGGATCTTCTCGGCCGCGCGTCCCTGGTGCGTCGGGATCACGTGCGGGAACGGGAACAGCTCCTGCACGGCTCCGAGGAACACGAACCACGAGGGCGATCCCGCGTAGCTCTCGTCGCCGTGCTGGATCGCCGCCCATTGATCGCGGCTCATCGCGCCCGTGCCGGAATCGGTGAGCAGGTCGATCAGGACCTCGTCGGCGTGGAGGTTGAACAGGTTGTAGCCGGCGTCGCGGATCTTCGTCCGGCGCTCCTCGTCGGTGAGGAACCGAAGCGGCTCCACGGAGTGGATCCGGAACGGCTCGATGATCGTGCGGTACCGCTCAGGCACGCCGCGATGATAGGTCGCCGGCTCAGACGAAGGTGCGCGGTTCCAGCTTCGGGCCGAACCTCGGAGCGGTGAAACGGCTCGCCTCCAACAGGACCTGTACCCGGCCGCGTTGACCGAGGTAGGGCTCGAGCAGCTGGAGCATCCGGGCGTCGTCGCCACGGGCCTCCCCGGCCAGCGCCCACGCGACGATGTTCGGCAGATGGAAGTCGCCGACCGAGACGGCGTCGGGGTCACCGAGCGCCAGCCGCGCCACCTCGGCCACGGTCCACGGGCCGACCCCCGGAAGTCTCCCGAGCCACGCACGCGCTTCCTCCAGTGGCGCGTCGGCGAGAGCGGCGATCTTCCTCGGGTGGCGCGCGACCTCGCGGAGCGTGGCCGCGCGTGTGCCCGTCACCCCGAGTCGCGTCAGTTCCCACGACGGGAGCGACGCCACCCGCTCGGCATCGGGAGGGAGGCTGAGGCCGTGATCGCCGGGCGCCCCGTCCGCCGTCATCCGGACGATCTCGCGCCACGCGGTCCGGGCCTCGTTCCCCGTGACCTTCTGCTCCAGGACGGCGGCGACGAGCACCGGGAACGGGTCCGCCCTCGTGAGCAGGACGGTGCGATGATCGCGCCACGCCTGCGCGACCACGGGGTCCCGTGGAGCGAATGCCGTCGGGTCATCGAAGGCACCGACCGCGCCCGGCGCACCGACGGTGACCGCGTGCTCGGCGCCAGGGCCCCATGCCACCACCTCGATCGAGGTGATCGCCGACTGGCGGAGGCGGATCGTCGCCGGCCCATCCGGCGTCCGCCCCGCGCGCCACACAGTGCCGTCCTCGATCCGTGCGGTCGGATCCCCGGTCCCACGGATCAGCGGGAAGACGGTCCGCCGGAGATCGACGGGATGCTCCAGCTCGATCCGACAGACCGCCATGGCCCGCTCAGCGTACGCTCGTCCGCGATGACCACCGTCGACGACCTCTCGGCGGAGCGACTCGCGACAATGGGCTCGATCAACTCTTCGAGGTCACTTCCTTCGCCCCTCGTCGAGGGCTGGAGGCTTCACCGGCGGTTTCGAGGCCGGCGTACTGCAGGGCGACCGCTATGAACACCCGGTCGCCTCAAACCCCTCCCATCTGTGGGGGAGCGACCGTGGCTGCGGCCCGCCTCTTCCGCAGTTCAGCTTCTTCGGTGCCCAGCTTCAGCCGAGCGCCACGCACTCGTCGGTCTCGCGTCCCGTCACGCTCATCGCCGTGGGCGCCCCAGTCGGATCGAGTGTTTCGTGGATCTGGCCGGACGTGAGCATCACTCCGGGAAATCCGAATGACCCAGCGGCAGCGGCCAAGTTGAAGATGAGCCAGTGGCCGGTGCCATCGACCGTGACCGATCCGTCCGGGTAGAGGGTGATGGTTCCCGGCCCGGAGGCGACGAGCGAAACGGTCTTCCCCGTGGTGACATTCGTTGCCCGGAGCTTGAGCGTGCCTGTCTCCTCGATGATCGTCGTCCCGTCTGGCGACGTTGTGATCTTCCCGTACTCCTTATTCGCCACGACGTCGAGATGCGTCGGGAAGCTGCAGAAGCCCACCGGTAGATCGACGGGTCCTGCAGGCAAGAAAACGCGGTGCGGATCGTTGTTTGCCAAGGCCGGCGGGGCGATGGCAAGGCTCGTGAGTGCGATCAGAAGGGCCCCAGTCACGAAGCATGCGAACCGTTTCATTTCGATCCCTTCGTTTCGCGGCTGACAACGACGACCTGGACGAGGGGAAGACGCCACGTCGTCTAGTGGTCTGGTCCTCCTTCCCTCACCCCGACTTCGCCCAAACGTGGAGAAGGTCGCTAGGCCATCGAACCTAGGTCGTCTGAAGTAGAGAGTCAACGGGCTTTCCACAGAGGCGCCCGCACGAGAGCTCGATCCGCTCTGGATCTGTGCCGGCCAAGCGAGCAGAGGACGGGGCACGTGGCTGTAGGGATGGATGCCTATGCGTCGCGCTTCACCTGGTTCATCAGATGCCGAACGGGCGCAGGTCACGGTTCGGCGAACCGAGGACGTCTAGTTGAAGGTCCTGAACGCCACCCGTAGCGCCTGCACGAAGAGCGCTAGGGACACAGCGAACCCCAGGAGGAACACCCTCCATGGGCTGCGCCGTTGCCAAAGCCGGATGCTGATCACCACCAGCGTGAGGGCGATGGCGAGGCCGAGGAGCAGGTCGATGACGTCGAGTTCGTTCGGCTTGGGCCGAGTGGCGGCGTTGGAGATCGACCACGAGCCGAGCAGCACGCCGCAGACCATCGCCAACCAGCCGATGACATCTGCCGCCTTCCGTCTCGCACCTGTCGTGGCTCCCCATGGGACCTCCAGCCGTGCTGGCTCCGATCCGCGCCGCAGCCGCAAGCCTGAGACCATCAGGGTGGTCGCGAAGACGCCGCCGATGAACAACAGGATTGCGGCGAACTCGGGGGAACCGGCTGACATCGAGACGACGCTGTAGTAGAGCGTCCCGACGCCGAGGAGGGTGCCGACGACCATCGCGAACCAGCCGAGGCTGACCGTCGCCTTCTGCCTTGTACTCAACTGCCCCAGCCCCCGGTGCCATCGGTCCCGGCACGAGAGCGAATGGTAGTCCCGGGGCAGCGGATCGGCGCGCCGGGGCGAGTGCCGCCGTCGCGATCAGACGCACCCTGCTCCTGAAGAGGCAAGGAGACCGTCTGGGCCGTCCTCAACGACCTCGGTCATTATTCGTAATGACCTTACGGCCCGTGGGCGGGCCAGTCGGGGGCCGTCGAACCAGAGTGCTGGCAGTGGTGAAGGCGAAGGTGCGAGGGTGCTTCTGTCCAACATGACCGACGCTGACCGACGTTCTTCGGAGGAGCAGCTATGAGCGATAGGAGCACTGCGAACGGCAAGGTCGTCGTGAACAGGGCGATGTCGCTCGACGGCTTCATCGCCGGTCCAGGGGATTCGATAGACTGGGGCCCTCGTCATCTGGCCGTCTACGCGCCTGACGATTTCGCGGGGATCGCGGCAGCCACCGGCGCCATGCTCATAGGCCGGCGGACCTGGGACGTAGGCGCCAGGATGGAAGCAGAGGAGCCGGGCAGCGTCGACTACCCCTTCTCCGGACCGATGTTCGTCCTCACCCATCGGCCGCCGGAGCCGGCCGGCCCGGAGGTCACGTACCTCACCGGTGACATCGGGGAGGCGGTCGCCACCGCGCTGGACGCTGCGGGCGGCAAGGACCTGGAGATCCTCGGTGCCGACGTGGCCGGCCAGTGCCTGCGGCGGGGGCTCGTCGACGAGATCCTCGTGTACGTACTGCCGGTGCTGCTCGGCGACGGCATCCGCCTCTCGCCGCCGGGGATCGGGAGGATAGACCTGGAACCGATCAGCAGCACGCGGTCGGGTCTCGTCACCATCCTCCGGTTCCGCGTCCGCAAGTAGCCCCGGCTTACCCCGGTCTCAGCTTGCGTTCACGGGGATGCAGTCCTGACGGCACGACCGCTGTACCACATCACCCCTCCGCCCTTGCCTATCTACGCGCACTGGGCGGAGAAGTACGGCTGGCGCGTCACATCGACTCGTAGGGCGTGAAGAGTTGAGGGACCTCGCTGTCGGCCAGATTCGCTCTCAGCTCTGCGCTCGGCTCACCGAGGACCTCGCCGTGAACCACGGAGACCGTCGCAAGGATCGACTCGGACAGGTCGCGAAGGTTCGCGGCGTGCTCGATGGCCGCCTCGGAGTCCCGGTATCGCTCGATGACGACGCACTCGGATCGGTCGTCGTTGAAGTAGGTGTCGTATTGCAGCGTCCCGGTGTCCTTGGTCCTCACGATCTCCATGGCCTGAGCGGACAAGCGCTTGAACTCGTCGAGCTTGCCTTCGTGAAGCTTGAATCGAGCGATACCCAATAGCTCAGACACGGCTTCGCCTCCTCACGTCTCGTCTCTTCGAGACCGTTACCCGGCCTCGCGGCTGTTCTGGCGTGTTAGGTCTCAGCCGTGTTGGTGCCAAGCAGACCGGCCAAGACTCTCGGAACGTACTCAAGCAACTGGATGCGACCATCGAAGGTACGGCTGTTGATCATGTCGAGACCAACGTCGGGATACCCGTCGTAGATCCGGTCCGAACCGGTGCTTCCTGTGATAACCGGGAAGACGACAACGCGGAAGCGGTCGACGAGACCGCTTTCAGGAGGGAGCGGCACAAGGTCAGGCTGCCCATCGTGGTCATGTGGTTGGCGCCCTCGTCTTTCATGTCCCTCACGACCTCGACAGCGTCTTGGGTGACGAGTCGCGTGTTCGGCCACGCCAAGGGCTCCTGCAAGGTGGTCGAGAAGACGACTTTCGACAAGCCAGCGAGCGCATCCGTGCCCGGCTCGCCTTCGGCTGCCAGTCCCGACATCAGGCGGTAGGTGTTCGCGCCCATCAGGACTGCGTAATCGGCTTCCGGCCGATCGCCCAACCACGCCATGTACTCCGGACCTTGCGATCCCCACCAACCCGGCCAACCTCAGCGGCTCCCTAGCCATCGAGTGAGGTGATGAAGTCCACGAGCAGTTCTGGCATCGTCGTTCCGTTCACTTGGGTGTCGCGCTCGGCCATGGTCTCGGTCCTCTGCTGGTGGGTCGATCGTTGCTCGGCTCGCGTCCTCCTTGTACCCGGAAGCGTGGAGCCCAACCGGCTGGCGGTTACCTCCCGTCTGTACCACTTTCCGCCACCCGCTCCTTCCTATCCCCGCGAGCGCATTTGAGGCACCTCCCCTTCGACTGCCCTGTGGTCTGATGTCAGGGCTAGTCCGGCGACCACGCCCCTGTCTGTCTTTCCCTATCGCGCACGACCGACCTCCCCCTGTCGTGTAGCAGGTCGCTCATCCGGGCTCTTCACCATGACCTCGGTGACGTCGGGGGTCCTTGGCAAGAACTCGACCACCTCGTGTTGGAGGCCCCGACTAGGCTGGAAACGCGTGCCGACCGTCTACGACTTGACCCGTGAGCAGCTTGCCGAGCGTCTCGTCGCTTGGGGGGAACCGCCCTTCCGCGCCAAGCAGATCTGGTCCCAGCTATGGAAGCGGGCGGCGACCTACGACGCGATGTCCGATGTGGCGCCGGCGCTGCGCGAGCGGCTGGCGACCGAGCTGCCGCTCGGTGTCGAGGCCCTCGACGAGCGCACCGCCGACCGCGGAGCCACCCGGAAGGCGCTGCTCAAGCTCGGGGGCGCCCACGTGATCGAGGCCGTGCTGATGGGATACCGAGATCGCGTCACGGTGTGTGTCTCGTCCCAGGCCGGGTGCGCGATGGGCTGCACGTTCTGCGCCACCGGCCAGATGGGTCTTCGGAACAACCTGACCGCGGGCGAGATCGCGGCGCAGGTGATGTGGGCTCGACGGGAAGCGGGCAGGCTGCCGGCCACGACGCCGCAGCGCCTCGGCAACGTCGTTTTCATGGGCATGGGAGAACCCTTCGCGAACGAGCGCCACGTCTTCGGGGCGCTCGGGAAGCTGACCGACCGCGACGGTTTCGGGTTGGGTGCCCGGCACATCACCGTCTCGACCGTGGGGATCGCACCGGGGATCCGCCGGCTCGCGACCGGTCATCCGCAGGTCGGGCTTGCGGTGAGCTTCCACGCCGCGAGCGACGAGCTCCGCGATCAGCTGGTGCCACCCAACCACCGCTATCCCCTCGTGGCGCTTGAGGAGGCGATCGCCGCGTGGCGTTCGGCCACGCGGCGCCGGCCCTCGATCGAATGGGCCCTGATCGATCATGTGAACGACACGGTCGAACAGGCCGAGCTCCTGGCACCGATCGCGAGGCGCCTCCATGCGCACGTGAACCTGATCCCGCTCAACCCGACGCCGGGCTACCCCGTCGTCGGGTCACCGCCGGCGCGGATCCGGACGTTCGTGGCCGCGCTCGACCGGGCCGGTGTCAACGTCACCGTCCGTGACACCCGCGGACGGGATATCGACGCCGCCTGCGGCCAATTGGCGCTGTCGGCCGTGGGTCGCGCGTCGGCGTCCGGATAGCTGACGAGCCGATAGGACCTAAACGACGTCGACGGGAACGGCGACGGGAAGCGGCCCCGGTTCGTCGAGCGGAAGGGCGACGGGAAGCGGCACGAGGTCGTCGACGGCGGCTGGGAGCAGCTCGGCAACCTCGACCAACGTCGGCCCCTCGAGCTCGATGTCGAGCGACGTCTCACGCACCGCTCCGCGGTCCGCGCCGGCCTCGAAGGCGTCGCCGAACACCGGCTCGTCCGTCTCCGCCTCAAGGGGCGTCCCTCGACGGATCCGCCGGACGAAGTCGGCTCCGACCCACACACACACCGCGATCGCGATCGGGTGACCGAACGGGAGCTTGACCGTCTGCAGGTAGGTCGGCAATCGTGACGACTCGGTGACGAGCTGGGTCACCACGAAGAACGCGGAGAGGATCACCATGCCCCGCCGCGCGATCTTGGGCATCATCCACGCGAGCGGGAGCGCCCACACCAGGTACCACGTGAAGAGCACGGGCGACGGCAGCGTGATCGCGAGGAATGCCCACCCCCACGCGGCCGCCATCGCTTCGGGGGTCCGAGCCTCGACCGAGGTCCAGATCCGGTGCCCGATCGCGATCACCGCCGCGAGGGACAGCGTGAACAACAGGATGCGAGCGGCCGTCGCCGCCGGCTCCCGGTACGGATCGCCGACCAGCCCCCCCAGCCCGGAGGCGACGCGAACGATCAGTTGCCCCGGTGCCATCCACGAGTCATGTCCCGATACCTCCATCAACCCGAGCGTCGGGTTCGTCCATTGCAGGAACGGGAGGGCGAGCGCGAGCCACACACCGGCGATGACGGCGCCGTACATCGCGAGGACGCGGCGGCGGCGCTCGGGCGGCACGTTCGCGACGATGGCGACGACGAGCAGGACGAGCGGGACGACGGCGCTCGCTTTCACCGACATCCCGAGTGCGAGGGCGATCGCGGCGAGCAACTCGCGTCGCGCGAACAGGAGCGACACCGCACACGCGACGAAGAACGCGACGAGGATGTCGTTGTGGCCGCCTCCGACGACGTGGTACACGACGATCGGGTTACACCCGATCATCGCGATCGCGAAGGCGGCTCGTTCCGGCCGGACCTTCTGCACGAGCCGTCCGACGACCGCGACCGTGCCCAGGCTCGCGAGCGCGGCGAGGAGCTGGAAGCTTGCGACCACTTCGGTCGGCTTCTTGACGACCCTCGTCATGAGCGCGGACATCCAGGTGAACAGCGGGCCGTACACCGACGGTGTCTCCCGCCATCCGGGCCAGGTGAGGTGCCACAGCCCGTTCAGGGGGAAATCGCTGGGAGTGAGCACGTACGGGTTCCCCCCGTACGTGCTCACGATCCGTCCGTAGTACGCGTAGCTGTAGACGTCGCGCGAGAACAACAGCGGCAGCATCAACACGATCGCGTGGAAACCGACGGTCAGCAGCACGACGGTGCGCACCGGGATGCGCCCCGCCCATGCCTCCCGCGCCAGGAGCACGAACCCCGAAGCGGCGCTGATGGTGGCGAGCAGCCCGACGAACATCAACGGGGTCGCGCCGAGGTGGCCGAGTCCCACCACGCCCGACATCCAGCGCAGGGGGTTGGCTGCCACCATCCCGATCGGCAGCAGCGGGTAGAAAGGAGAGTTGGGTGTGGCGGAGACCAGCGCGACGAACACCATGCCGCCGATCGAACACGCGACGGCGCGCATGGCCTTCGGCGCCAAAGAGAATGGTCGTTGGGTCGAGACCTGCAACGTGGGCCGGAATCTACCGTAGGGCTGGAGATCGAGGGCCTCGATGACGACGCCGGGGGGCCTTCGTAACGGTATCTCCACGCCCAGCCCCTCCCCCCGTATCGAACAAAGGTACCCACCGCCGTCGCGGAGCGCAACCGGCGGGCAGCTGCCTCGTATGCTGCGGCGTTGGCATGGGCGTGATCGAGCTGACCGACGTCACCGTGGCCCTTCCCGGGGGCTGGACCCTGTTCGAGGGGGTGTCCTTCCGCGTACCCGACGGCGAGCACGCGGGCATGATCGGTGCGAACGGGATCGGCAAGACGACGTTGCTCCGGTTGATGGCCGGCCAGGATCGACCGGCGGCCGGGACCGTTCGGGTCGAAGGCCGCGTCGGTTTGATGCAGCAGTTCATCGGGTCGAGGGAACGTCCGATGAGCGTTCGCGACTTCCTGCTCGGGCACAGCGAGCCGGCCGTCCGAGGGGCCGCGACCAGGGTGCGTGCTGCGGAGGAACGCCTTGCGGCCGAACCCGACGAGAAGGCTCAGCTCGCATACGCATCGGCGCTAGCGGCGTGGGAGCAGGCGGGGGGCTACCGTGCCGAGGTCCTGTGGGACCGCTGCGCACAGGCGGCGTTCGGCGGCGGCTATCCCGAGAGCGCCGATCGGATGGTCGATACGCTCTCCGGCGGTGAGCGCAAGCGGCTCGCCTTGGAGATCGTCTTCGCGTCGCCATCCGACGTCCTGCTGCTGGACGAGCCGGACAACATGCTCGACATCCAGGGCAAGGGATTGCTCGAGGTGACGATCGCGCAAGACCCCCGAACGATCCTGTTCGTCTCGCACGACCGGACGGTCCTTGACCGGGCGGCGACCCGGATCGTCACGCTCGAGGGAAGAGCGGCCTGGGTCCACGTCGGCGGCTTCTCGACGTATGCCGACGCCCGAGATGCCCGGGTCGAGCGTCTGGACGACCAACATCGTCGGTTCGAGGACGAGCGCCACCGGCTCAGCGAGATGGTGAAGGAGATGAAGCGGAAGGCGGCATACAACGAGGGCTGGGCGTCGAAGGCGCGATCGGCAGAACATCGCCTCGAGCGGTTCGAGACGCGCGAGAAGCCGCCCGAGAAGGCCGCGATCCAGGACGTGAAGATGCGCCTGGGCGGCGGCCGAACCGGGAAGGTGGTCATCCGCGCGCGTGACCTCTCGATCACCGGGATCGTCGAGCCGTTCGACGCCGAGGTCCGGTTCGGCGAGCGATTGGGGGTGATCGGGCCGAACGGGACCGGCAAGACGCATCTGATCCGGCTGCTCGCCGGCGAGCCCGTGCCTCACGACGGTGAGTGGATGCTGGGTGCGCGGGTGACGCCGGGACACTTCGCGCAGCTGCACGATCGGGCCGACGTGGGCGACCAGCCGATCCGCGATGTGGTCCTGAAGAAGGGACTCGACCGGACCGCTACGATGTCGGCGCTCCGTCGCTACGAGTTGGATCGCGTCGCGGGGAACCCGTACCAGGCGTTGTCCGGCGGACAGCAGGCTCGGTTCCAGATCATGTTGATGGAGATCGACTCGCCCACCCTCCTGTTGCTGGACGAGCCCACGGACAATCTCGACGTCGCCTCGGCGGATGCGCTGGAAGAGGCGATCGGTCGGTACGAGGGGACGGTCGTGGCCGTCACGCACGACAGGTGGTTCATGCGGTTGATGGATCGGTTCCTGTACTTCGACGATGACGGCGAGGTACGCGAGCTGCTCGGATCACCGTACGGCGTGGCCGTTCGGTGAGCCTCAGGACGCTCGTTCCCGACGCTTCGGGCTCATCGCGCGACCCAGGAACGAGACGGTCACGGCGATCATGAGGGTGAAGAACGTGACGATCGCGACGATCGCGACGAGGAGGGCGGCGGGATCGGCGTGATCGGGCGCCGACCCGATCGCCTTCACGATCGCGTAGACGAAGATCACGACCCAGATCGTGGTCGGGATCATGAACGGGAGGGTGACGAGGAGCGCGAACGAGGTGATCGCGATCCCCGCGGCGAGGCCCCGGTGCTCACGCATCGGCCGAGACTAGCAGTGCGTCAGTCGGCGGGATCAGCCGGTGGTATCAGCTGGGAAGATGGGCCATGTTCGACCGCCCGAGCACGTCAGCTCGATCGGCGCGACGGCTCGGCATCGTTGCCGTCTGGATAGCCACGTTCGCCTGGGCGTGGGGCTACATCCTCGTGAAGTGGAGCGGTCTGGACGGACTGCATTTCGCGATGTTCCGGCTGTGGACGGGCGCGGCGATCTCGTGCCTCGCGCTGCTCGGCACGCGACGACGCCTGTCACGTGAGGCCTTCCGCGCATGTGCGCTTGGGGGCGTGTTCTTCGCAGCGGACATCGGGCTTGGGTTCAGCGCGATCAAGCACACGACGATCGCCGACGTCGCGGTGATCGGCGCGCTCGCGCCGGTCGCGATCGTCATCGTCTCGGCGCGTCGGCTGCACGAGCACATCGAGGGACGGGACTGGGTGTTGGTCGGGATCTCGTTCGTCGGGGTCGCGGTGGTCGCCATCGCGTCTTCCGGATTGCCCTCGTGGAGCCCCTTCGGCGATCTGCTCGCGGTCGGTGGGATCGCGACCTGGAGCGCGTATTGGTTCTTCTCGCGGCACGTGCGGGAGCGTGCCGACCCCATCGTGTACTTCGCCTCCGTGATGGTGGCGGCGGCCCTGATCATGACGCCGACCGCGTTCCTGCTGGCGGGTGTCCCGCACTGGCCGGCCGCCCGAGACTGGCTCGCCATCGTGGGCGTGGCGCTCGTCCCGGGGTTCGTCGGGCACACGTTGGTGATCTGGTCGCACCGGCATGTCGAATCGTGGCTCTCGGCCCTGGTCACCCAATGCTCTCCTGTGGTCACGGTGACCCTCGCGTGGATCCTCCTCGGCGAGTCGCTGCCGCCCCTCGCCATCGCGGGTGGAGCGATCGTGATCGTCGCGACCGGGGTCGTGCTGGTCGCCGCCGCTCGGAGGGACGGTCGCGCGGATCTGGATGAAGCCGCCGAGCGGGTCAGCTGAGTGCCACGACGGGTTCGTCCGGGCGCGGCGGAGGGACACCTTTGCGGGCCGACGGGGTCTTCGCTCCGCTGATCGTCAGGAGCACGGCTCCGGTCAGGATCGCGAGTCCGACGACGAGCACGACGATGCCGATCGGGCCGAGCGCCGGCAGCGTGATGGAGCCCGATGCGAGCACGGAGACCTGGGAGGCGCCGCTCGCGTTCATGATCACTAGCGTCCAGGTGCCTGGGGCAACCGGCCACGTGAGCGTCGCCGGGGACCCCTGCGCCATGGCGACCCAGAACGATTGCTCACCGGGCGGCTTCGGCCGCCTCGTCCCGGGCTCCGTTTCGGTGCGCATCCCCCCCGGCCAGTTGACTTGAGTGATGCGGTCCACCTGGACGCGATCGAGGTACCGCGCCACATCGGAGGCCGGCCCGATCCCGACGAAGACGTCGCCGTGTCCGTTGTCCCCCTGAACCTTGACGCCCACCGTCGCGGCAAAGCTGCCGCTGGAAGGGAGCGCTTCGCTCAGATCGAGCGTCTCCAACACGAGCGCATGCCCGCTGCTGAGGCCACGCGTTTGCGGGAGCGTGAACGAACCGTCGGTCCCGACGAGCACCACCAGGGCGATGCCACCGATCGTCATGAACAGACCGAGCAGGACCAGGGGGATCCCGAACCCGAGCTTCAACCCGCGTTTCATGCGGGCCATCCTCCCACGAGGAGGATGGCCCGCCTGTTGACCCGGGCACCCCATCGGAGTAGGTGAAGCCCCGTGGGTGAGAGCGCTGGGTGAGGCGGTACGGCTCGGCGACATGGTCGCACGCACGCCCGCGACCCGGGACCGTGTCGTTGACTTCCTCCGGGCCGCGAGCATCGTGGCCGTAGTTTTCGGCCACTGGATGATCGGGATCGTCTGGTGGCAGGACGGGGTGCTCCGCACCACGAGCGCGGTCGGCGTGACGACGGGGCTCTGGCTCGCCACATGGTTCTTCCAGGTGATGCCCATCTTCTTCTTCGTCGGGGGCTTCTCGAACCTCGTCTCGCTCGAGGCATCGCGACGCCGAGGCGATCCAGACGGGCGCTTCGTGAAGGCCCGGGTGATGCGCCTGCTGCGGCCGTCGCTCGTGTTCTTCGCGATCTGGAGCGTCGTGATCATCGCGATGCACCTGCTCGATGTCGGCGCCCCGACCGGACCGCGGATCTGGGACGGGACGAGGCTGCTTCGCTTGTTCCTCCCGCCAGGAGCCACCCTGCCGTTCGGGCCGCTCTGGTTCCTGGCGGTCTACCTCGTGGTCGTCTGCATCGCGCCCTGGATGGTCGACCTGCATCGCCGGTTCCGGTGGTGGGTGCCGGCCGTCATGGTGCTCGGTGCCTGCGCCGCCGACGTGGTGGGCTTCCAGCTCAGGATCTCGCCCGTCCGATGGGCGAACGTGGTCTTCGTCCTCCTGTTGCCGCACCAGCTCGGGTTCTTCTACGCCGACGGGACGTTCGCTCGGATCTCGAAGGGCTTCTTCTGGGCGATGGTGGCGATCGGGCTCGGCGGGCTCGTCGTCCTCACCAACCCACCGTTCTGGAGGCTCTTCGGGGACGTCCGTTTCGACTGGTTCCGCGGGATCGGCGCGTACCCGAAGAGCCTGCTCGGGACCGACGTCGAGCTGGTCTCGAACGCGTATCCGCCGACCGTCTGCTTCCTGCTGGGTGCGATCTGGTCGATCGGCGCCGTCATGTTGCTCCGGCCGTTCCTCGCGCGGTGGCTCCAGCGAGCGGGGCCCTGGAAGGTCACGATCGTCCTCAACAGCGTGATCATGACCTTATTCCTCTGGCACATGACCGCGTACCTCTTCACCGTGTTGACCCTCTGGCCGCTCGGGCTCGGCCGTCAGCACGACAGCACCGCGGGATGGTGGCTGGAGCGGCCGCTGTGGATCGGGCTCTCCGCCCTGTACCTGGTCGGCCTCGTCGCCGTGTTCGGGCGGTTCGAGCGACCGGATGGTTCCGAGCGGCGAGGCGTCGCGGATCGCGCAGGGCTTAACACCTTGGCGCGGGGCTAGCCTCGAGTTGCGGGAGGCTCTCCACGAGCCGCTGAAGACGGCCGCTACGGTCCTGGCTCCCCGGGTCTCCAGGGGTCAAGCTCCGCGTCCTCCAGGTATCGGCTCAGGGTTCATCGTTCGCCGCGTGGCAAGGTGAAGGCTGGGCGCGTGAGGATGCGCTCGTCGACGCCCTGTCGGTGGATCGCGGAAGGTGGGAGAGACGGGTTGCGGCCCGCCACCTAGCTGGATCATCCGGACACGACGATGTGTCGCGATGCATCCGGCGAGCCGGCTCGGTACCAGACGATGAGCAACGCGACGAGCGACACGTTTCGCCCGAGGATCGTCCAACGCTGGGCGGCGGGCGCCCACCCGAAAGGCATCAGATAGAAGAGCCCGAGGAGGCCCGCTGCCACGATGGCGACGGCGGCGATCGTGGCAACGGTCCGTTCGTCGCCGTCGCCCTCGAAGGCCACCGCGGTCCAGGGCAGCAGCCAAGCGGCGTATTGCTCCGAGACGAGGGGTGAGAACACCAGGACCGCCGTCACGGCGGCGAGGCACGCGCCCCCTGCGGGGTCCCGTGCCTCGCCGCCTGCCCGGTGCCAAACCATGACCTCATAAGCCAGCAGGCCGAGGAACAGGAGGCCTTTGGCCCAGGTGGCGGCCTCGCCGATCCGCATGGCGCCCTGCTCGAGACTCGGCGTGCCGCGGCTCGTGAGCCAAAGAAGGTTCCCCTCGATGCTCTCGACCGACCACCCCCGCGCGCCGCGGAAGGACAGCACCTGGATGGGCCCTTTCGGACCGCCGACCAGGAGCCAGGCCAGAAGGACCACCAGGCAAACGGCACCCGCTGCGGCGAGCGCCCGCCACCGCCGGCTCACGACGAGCATGGGCGCGACGGCGAGCGGCCAGAGCTTCAACATCACCGCCGACCCGAGGGCGACCCCTCCGCCCATGTCGTCCTTCCGGCGCGCGACAAGGGCCACACCCCACGTCGCGAGCGCAACCGACACGAGGTCGAAACGTTGGTACAGGAACGACAGGAGCGGCACCCCTAGCAGGAGGTAGAGCGCGGCCGGGCGCCTACCCCATCCCCACCACATGCCGGCGGCTGCCGCAAGATCAGCGGCCGATGCGATGAACGCAAGCCGGATCGCCGTGGCCTCGGCGCCGCTGCCGCCTATCAACTGGATCACGACGTTCTCCGCGAACATGTACTCAACCGGGAAGTCCCGATACGGCGTGCCAGGCGAGGACGCGATCTGCTCGATCCGGAGCACATAGACGTCGGTGACGGGTTGGCTCGTCACCTCCGAGACGGTGTGCCCGAGGATCGCCATGCGGATCGCGACCAACGCGACGAAGACGACCGTCGGAGCCAGACGGAGGGGTCCAGCGATGGAGCCGTGGGTCTCACGGGTCATGACGGCGCAACCGTAGCGGCAGCTCAGTGCCGCCGACGAGGAGACACGCGCGAGAAGCTGAGCGATCGCAGGCTTCGTTCTCGGCGGACAGCAGCTCCCGGAGGCCGCTTCGGCCTACGGCCCGAACGGGCTACACGGGCGAGACTGGTTGCCGACGGCATCTGTCGCGGCGCCAGTCCACGGGTCGTTCGAACGGATGCTGAGGTGATGCTACCTTCGGGCATCGTGGATGACGGCAAGCGAAAGCCCGGCAGCTCAGCAACCGGGTTGCGAGCGCCGCTGTTCGCGGGCCTCGGTATCCTCTCCATGGCGATCGTTGCGGCGACCCCTGGCTCGCCGTACCAGCCGCTGCTGACGCCGCGTGGGCAGCCGCACGGGATCCTGCGAGACGTCGCTGTGGCGCTCCACCTCGACCGTTTCCAGGGCGATCCGCTGCTCGCGATCGGGGTCGCGGCGACCCTGTTCGCGACCGCCGCGTTCCTCCTGTTGTTGCGCGAGGCCTTCCGCGGGACGGTGTCGGTCCGGGCGGTCGCGGTCCTGGTGGTCGCCGCGCACGCGGTGTTGCTCTTGGTGCCCTTGCTCTTCTCACGCGACGTCTACTCGTACGCGTTCTACGGCCGGATCGCGGGTATCTACGGAGGCAACCCCTACGTCCAGACGCCCCTCGATCACTCGAGCGACATCCTGTGGAACTTCGTGGGTCCCCAGTGGGTCGACACCCCGGCCTACTACGGGCCCGCGTGGACGTCGTTCTCCGCGATGCTGTCGAAGGTCCTCACTCGGCCCATCGACCAAGTCGAGGCATACCGGTTCATCTCGATCGCGGCGAGCCTCTCGACCTGCGGGGTGATCGCCTGGGTCGTCCGAGGAGCCCGGCCGCAGCGGACCGCATTCGCGCTTGCTGCGTTCGGCGCCAACCCAGTCGTACTGTTCCATGCGGCCGCGAGTGGGCACAACGATCTGCTCGTCGCGCTCGCGATCGTGAGCGCATACGCGTTGCTGGTTTCCAAGCGCGAGCCGGCGGCGGTCGCCGTCCTCACGCTCGCGGCACTCATCAAGGTGACCGCGGTCCTTCCGCTCATCCTCCTGCTGGTCTGGTCCGTGGCGCATCGAGCGCGCGAGGAGCGGCGCGCCGTGTTCGTGTCACGGGTCGGTCTCTCCGCCGGGATCGGGCTGTTCTTCGCATGGCCGTACGTCCAGACGCGCGATCCGACGCTCGGGATGTTCGGGTTGGCGGGTCAGACAGGATGGTTCGCGCCGCCAAGGGTGGTCGCGCGCGCGGTCGACGCGATGACCTTCCATACCTTGGGGTGGGCGGTGAGGCTCGGCGCATTGACCCTGTTGGCGTGGGGCGTCTGGTCGTTGGCCCGAGCGGTGTGGCGCCGCGCTCCGACCGGGAGCATGTCGGGACAGGAGCAAGCCGCGGTGTGGGGGTGGGCACTGGTGCTCCTCCTGCTCCTCGGGCCCATCCTGCTCCCGTGGTACGTCGTGTGGGGGCTGCCCCTGGTGTGGGCGCTCCCGCGGGTGCCGAGGACCGCTCTGCTCGCGACGAGCTCGATGCTCGGCGTCACGTTGTGGTCGACCGAGGCGCTGCGCTACCCGGGCGCGTTCGACCTGAACCTCCTGGTCGGATATCTCGTCGTCGTCCCCGTGCTCCTGGTGATGCTGCTGCTAGTCGTCCGGGACCTCAGCTCGCGGATCGAACACGGTCGTCTGCTCGAAGATGTTCCGTCGCCCGCGCCGACGATGCTCGCCGGCGAGACGGAGAGCGAGGAGCGCATATCCGATCCCGCCGGCGAGGGCGCAAGCCAGACTGGCTACCCTCTCTCGACCGAGATCCACGCGCAGGAGGGCTAGCCCGAGCGCGACGAGCGTCAGGATCGCCGATCCGAAGGCTGGCGAGATGGCGAGCGCGATGGGAGCGTCACGGAAGGACCGACCGAGCGCCCACCACGCCCAGCCGGCGCCGATCACGATCAGCAGGAGGAACGTTCGGATCGTCGCGTGCGCGATCGTCGAGGCATCGGATGCGGAGAGCTCTCCAACGCCGGTACGGAGGGATCCGTTGATGGGGACGTTCGTCGCGATCGTGCCGTTCCACGTCGTGAGGCCGGGCGTCATCATCACGCCAGGGTCGCGGTCGAGCTCTCGCACGACGAAGATCGCGCGGGGACCATCCGGGATCTGGGCGAGGGAGTCAGCAGACGCTCGGTCGTACACGGGGTCGCCGCGCTGTGTCGGGCGTCCTGCCAACAGGTCCTCCGCTCGTCCGAGGAAGATCCAGACGTCCGCAGCGCGGTCCGGGGGGAGGGCCGCGCGGACCGTATTGAGGCCATGCGAGAGTCGAAAGAGCGCGTAGTCGATCGCGGGGTCATCTGCGACGAAGACGAGCGGGGTCCCGGGCGCCGTCGTCGCAGCGATCCTACCGGCGATCGTCAGTTCGCTGAGTTCGTCCGGTGACACGTAGGTCAGCTGCGCGCGCCAGTCCCGTATGGCCGGCGCGACGATCAGCGTGACGAGCACGATCCCGATCGGCCAGGCGAGCCACGGGCGGCCGATCCGGTCGCCGATCCACACGAGGCCGAACCCGGCGAGGATCGGCAGGCAGAAGGCGAACGTGAGGATCCGATCGGGCGGATACCAGCCGGTCAGTACGCCGAGCGGCACCGCCGCGGCGGTGACGAGCGCCCATGCGACGAGGAACCGCCGCGCGAAGCCGCGCGCGCGGACGCCGCCGGCGACCGCGAGCGCGGTCGTCATGAACGGCGCGTACCGTCGCCAGTTCTGGACGAGCCGGTTGACGTAGACGGTGCGGAGCTCGACCCACTGCCCGGTCCGTCGCAGCATCGCGTCCAGCGATGTGTCCCCGGCGAGCCGCGCGGGCCCGACGAGACACGCGAGGATCCCCCCCAGCACGAGCGCGACGGAGGTGCCGAGCGCGGCAAGGACCCGTCCTGCGTCCGCTCCGGCAGCCGATGGGGCCGGTCGCGCCGCGCTCGGCGCCGCGCGGCCGTCCCGCCACGACCACGCGGCGGTCGCGACGAGAACGGCGACCGCCAGCACGAAGAACTCCGGGTGAGCGAGGCCGCCGCCCGCCAGGAGCAACGCCGCCGCCACGGTGGCCCGTCGCGTGCGGCGAGCGAGGCAGGCGGCGGCCGCGAGGAAGGCGGCGACGAGTGCGAGGTTCGCGAGGTACCCGCCGCCGAGGAACGTGCTCCAGGCACCCGCGAGCACCGCGGCCGCGAGCCACGCCAGCCTGGGTGGCTCGCCGCGGCCGCGCGCGAGCGCGGCCGCGGCGAGCGCGCTCGCCGGCATCAACGCGTACTGCACCGCCGCGACGGCCGGCACCAACCCGATCCCGAGCGCGGTGGCGACGGTCGGGATGAGCGCCGGCGTGCCGGGTCGCTCGCCGACGAGCGAGATCCCCTGCGTCGCGCCGACCCGCGACCACCAGAGATAGACGGGCATGTCCGGCCCGACCCCGAACGGGTAGTGGTGCACCAGCGTCGGCCACACCGCGACGCGAAGGAACACGGCCCCGAGCACGGCGACGAGCAGCAGGTCGATCGCCGTGCGGGCGGAGCCGGTCCGGATCTCGTGGGTCGATCCCGTCGTCGCCGTGTCGGTCGTCGTCACGTCGCCGGGCGACCGTATCACCGCGGCTTAGTAGCATCGCCGCCATGCTGGACCGCGAGCTGGTCGCCGACGTGCTCATCGCCGCGCGCCGCAAGGGCGGTGACTTCGCGGAGGTCTTCGTCGAGGAACGCTCGTCGACCTCGATCCGCCTGGACGACGGGAGGGTCGAGGAGCTGACGACCGGCCTCGATCGCGGGGCCGGGGTCCGGGTGGCTCAAGGGACGAGTTACGGCTACGCGCACTCGAACAAGCTCGATCGTGACGCGCTGCTCGAAGCTGCTGCGGCGGCGAGCGCGGCGCTCCGAGGCGATGCGCCGGGGTCCGTCGTGGACCTGACCGACCGGTTCGGGCCGGGGACCAACCGTGCGAGCCGCGGGGCGGACACCGTCGCCGCGGCGGACAAGGTCGGGTGGCTCCGCGAGGTCGACGAGGTCGCCCGTGGGCACAGCCCCGAGGTGACGCAGGTCACCGGGATCTACTTCGACTCCCTCCAGCGGCGGCTCATCGCGGCCTCGGACGGCCGGTGGGTCGACGAGGAGCGGCCGCGGATCCGGCTGGTCGCGCAGGTCGTCGCGAAGCGCGGCGACGTGATCCAGACCGGATGGGACGGGCCGGCCGCGTGCGCGGGCGTCGAGTTCCTCGACGCCCATCCGCCGCGCGTCACCGCCGAACGGGCGGCGACGCGCGCCGTCACGATGCTCGACTCGATCCCCGCGCCAGCCGGCGAGATGGCGGTCGTCGTCGCGAACGGCTGCGGTGGTGTCCTGTTCCATGAGGCGGTCGGGCACCCGCTCGAGGCCGACGCCGTCGACAAGGAGGCGTCCGTGTATCGCGCACTCGTCGGTGAACGGTGCGCGAGCGAGCTGATCGATGGGGTCGACGACGCGACGATCCCGAACGGCTGGGGCTCGTACGACTTCGATGACGAGGGGGAGCCCGCCCAACGGACCGAGCTGTTCCGCGCCGGCGTGCTCCAGGGGTTCCTCCAGGACCGGCTCCGCGCGGCCAAGATGGGCGTCCAGCCCACCGCGAACGGTCGGCGCGAGTCCTACGCACATCCGCCGATCGTGCGGATGACCAACACGAACATCCTGCCCGGCAAAGAGGACCCCGACCAGATCCTCCGCTCGACGGCGCACGGGATCTACGTCCGCGGGCTCGGCGGCGGACAGGTCAACCCGGCGACCGGCGATTTCGTGTTCGGTGTCTCCGAGGGGTACCTGATCGAGAACGGTCAGGTCACGACCCCGGTCCGGGGTGCCAACCTGATCGGACGCGCGATCGAGGTCATGAGCTCCGTCGACGTCATCGGGAGCGACTTCGAAACCTGGGAAGGCGTCTGTGGCAAGGACGGCCAAGGGGCGCCGGTGGGCAGCGGATCGCCGACGCTGCGGATCTCCAAGATCACGGTCGGAGGCACCGGTGCCTGATCTGGGAACGCTGGTCCATGCGGCGCTCGACGCCGCTGACGAGGACGAGCAGGTCGAAGCGTACGCCGAGGAGGCGCGCCAGACCGAGGTGAGCGCGCTCCGGAGCGAGATCGAAGGCATGACGTTCGCGGAATCACGCGGGCTCGGCGTCCGCGTGATCCGTGAGGGACGGCTCGGCTACGCGTGGGCCGCCGACCCCTCGGAGGACGAGGCGCGCGAGACGGTCTGGCGGGCGCGCGAGAACGCCGCCCTCTCCGAGCCGGATGAGCACAACGCGCTGCCCGAACCCCAGACAGCCGAGGCGATGCCCGAGATCTTCCGCGAACAGAGCGTCGCCGTCGCGGCCGACGACAAGGTTCGGATGGCTATGGAGCTCGAGGCGTACACCGTCTCGCGCGATCCGCGCGTGTCCAAGGTCGACCTGGCACAGGTCGGGGACGCGGTCTCGCGCGTCGCGATCGCTTCGACGACCGGGGTCGACGTCGAGTACGCCCGGACGGACGCGTGGGCCGTCGTCGTCACGCTCGCGGTCGACGGTGACGAGACGCAGACGGGCTTCTCCTACGCGATCACGCGCGGGCTCGACGCGCTCACGTGGGAGCCGGTCGCGGACGAGGCGGTCGCGCGCGCCGTGAAGATGCTCGGGGCCGTCAAGCCGCCCACGGCCAGGGTGGCGGTGGCGCTCGACCCGTTCGCGGCTTCGAGCTTCCTCGGGGTGCTCGCCGGTGCGCTCAACGCCGAGAACGTGTTGAAGGGGAGGTCGCTCTTCGCCGACATGGTCGGTCGAGCCGTCGGTTCCTACGCGTTCACGCTCGTCGATGACGGGCGTCGGCTCGATGGGCCCGGGGCGTGCCCGTTCGATGCGGAAGGCGTGCCGAGCGGTCGGACCGAGCTGTTCACCGGTGGAACGTTGAACGGGTTCCTGCATGACACGTACACGGCGCGGCGCGCCGGCGGAGGCCAGCGATCCACCGGCAACGCCAAGCGCGGTGGCTACCGGTCCACGCCGGGCGTCGGGACGTCGAACTTCTTCGTGGATCCCGGGACGCTTTCCTACGACCAGCTCCTGGCGAAGGCCGAGGGCGGCGTGTTGATCATGGAGGTCTCGGGGGTGCACTCCGGGGCGAACCCGATCAGCGGCGAGTTCAGCGTCGGCGCGACCGGCCTGCGGGTCGACGGCGGAGCCACGGGCGAGCCGCTCCGCGAGATGACGATCGCCTCGACCCTTCCGGAGATGCTTGCGGGTATCGCGGGGATCGGCAGCGACCTCCGGTTCTTCTCGAGCGTCGGCACGCCGTCGATCCTGATCGGGGAGATGACCCTCGCCGGCGTCTGAGCAGGCCTGGTCTCAGATCGTCGCCGAGCGAACGCCGGTCGCGATGAGCAAAAGGATGATCGCCGCGGCGGCGAGTCGGTAGACCATGAAGACGAAGAAGTCGTGGCGCCGCAGGTACCGCAGGAGGAACCAGATCACCACGAAGCCGCTGATCGCGGATGCCACGAAGCCCCAGAAGAACTGGACGCCGTACCCCTGGAACCCGTCGCGCAGCAGACCGACACCCTTGTAGACGCCGGCGCCCGCGATGATCGGGATCGCCAGCAGGAACGAGAAGCGGGCGGCCGCCTCGCGGTCGATCCCGATCGCGCGTGCTGCGGTGATCGTCACGCCGGAACGAGAGACGCCGGGTTGCAACGCCAGCGCCTGGGCCGCCCCCAGGAACAAGCCGGTCCGAGGTTCGACGGATCCGAGATCGCGATCGCTCCGGCACACGCGGTCCACCACATAGAGGATCACGCCGAAGACCGCAAGCATCACGGCGATCAGCCACGGCTGGCCGAGCGTGTCTTCGATCGCGCTCTCGAACAAGGCGCCCGCCACCGCCCCGGGGATCGTGCCGATCACGAGCGCCCATGCGAGCCGTTCGTCCACCGTCCGGATCGACCGGGCCCGGACCGACGCGATCCACGCCCTGAAGTACCGCCAGAGGTCGCTGCGGAAATAGATCACGGCCCCGAGCAGCGTTCCGACATGCAGCGCGACATCGAAGGTCTTGTTGAGCGCCGGGTCCTGGACGATCGACCACCCGAACAGCCACGGGACCAGGATCAGATGTCCACTGCTGGAGACGGGGGCGAACTCCGTGATGCCCTGGGTGATCCCCAGGACGATCGCCTGCAGGATCGTCACGCGCGCGTCCTTCCGGTCGGGAGGCGCGCCGAGTCTATCCGGAGGTCGGTTCGCTTCCGGGTGACGGGGATGGAGATGGTGTAGCGCCGGCGTCCGGACCGCGGGCAACGAGCGCGAGGGTTCCGGTCGCGTCCGCCTGGAGCAACTGACGCGCGGTCGCGGCGTCGACGTCGAGGGTGACCATGGTCGCGGCGTCACCCAAGACGCTCGTCGCGGCGTCGATGCGTAATACGCGAAGATCCTCGCCGACGAGCTCGGTGAACGGTCGAGCGCCGCCGAAGGTGGCGAACACGTCGACCCGGTCTGCGGTCGTCAGGCCTTGAGGGACGGAGGCGAACCCCGCGGTCACGACCAGGCGTCCCGGTCCCACGCTCCCAGCGAGCAGGCTGCGACCGAGCCGCGAAACGGAGAGAGCCTCGCCCTCCGCGATGGCGGTCTGGGCGACCAGGCCGACCGCAGCATCCACCGACGGGACCGATCGCGGCGGGACGAACGCGGTGGGCATCTGGCTGAGCCCAAGGTCGGCGGCCGTGAGCGTGGCGCCGGCCTCGATGTCGTGGGTGGCGATCGTCACGCCGACGCGTGGCTCTGTGAGCGCTCGGTCGCCGGACGCGCGCGACGCATCGGCCCGAACCAGGAGGAACGAGGCGACCCCGCAGGCCGCCGCGACGGTGAGGAAGATCTTGGAGGACAACGGCAGCTTGCGTCGCAGCGAGAACGTCGGGACTATGCGCATCCCCGGAAGGTACGTGCCAACCGCCAGACCGGCCGTGACCGGGGTCACATCAGTCGACCGGTCGGAGGTGATCCTTCCTCTTGGTGTCGAGCGGAAGGGCCCGGACACGGAACTCCTCGAGCGCCTCGCGTCCGACGATCATGGCGACCGATTCGCGGATCCGCTCGCCGACCTGCTCTCCGTCGTCCTCGGTCACGAAGACGAGCTCGACGCGGATCAACTGACGGGCCATCAGTCGTGTCCCGAGCCGCCGAGGGCGTGCGAACAATCGCAGCCGCTCCGGTCCTCCGGCACTCGAGGGATGGCCGCGAATAGCAGGTCGCGGAGCTTGTCGAGGTTCTCGCCGAACACCTTCAGCACCTCCGCATGGGAGACGGGCGCGATGCCGTCCACGCCGACGTCGTAGTCCGTCACGAGGGCGACGTTCGCGAAGCACAGCTCGAGCTCCTTCGCGAGCGCGGCCTCCGGGAACTGCGTCATCCCGATCACGTCGCCACCGACGGTCGCGAACATCTTGGATTCGGCTCGCGTCGAGAACCGGGGTCCCTCGATCACCACCATCGTCCCGCCGACGCGGTGGTCGATCCCGAGCTCGACGGAGGCGCCGACCAGGCCCTGACGCAGCACCGGGCAGTACGGGTCGGCGAACGACACGTGCGTGGTGATCGGCCCGTCGAAGAAGGTGTTCTCGCGGGACTTCGTGAGATCGATCGCCTGGTCGCACACGACGAACGTGCGCGGCGGGATGTCGCGGCGGAGCGAACCGGCCGCCGAGGGGCCGAACAGCCGGGTGACGCCGAGCTCTTTCATCGCCCAGACGTTCGCGCGGTACGGGACCCGATGCGGGGGGAACTCGTGGTCCTTCCCATGTCGCGGGATGAAGGCGACGCGCCGTCCGGCGATCGACCCCACCGTGACCGCGGCCGCCGGCTTCCCGTACGGCGTGTCGACGAGGATCTCCTCGGGATCGTCGAGGAACGCGTAGAACCCAGAGCCGCCGAAGACCCCGATCTCGGCCGTGGTCATGAGCCGGATCCTTCCTTCGGCCGGGGTGCCGTTCCCGCCGAGGACTCCTTCTTGGTGCTCGTGTCGCCGGCCTTCTTCTCCGACGAGCCGGCGTCCTTCTTCGTGTCCGACGAGCCGGCGTCCTTCTTCGAATCCGTCTTCGTTCCGGCCGCAGCGTCGGCCGTCTCGTCCCGCCCCTTCGACCCCTTGCCATGGTCGGTCGCGTAGAAGCCCGAACCCTTGAACGCGATCGCGGGTGCCGCGAACACCTTCCGAAGTCGGCCCCCACACCGGGGGCAGATCGTGAGGGTGTCCTCCGTCATCTTCTGGATGATGTCGAACGTGTGGCCGCAGTCACGACACGTGTACTCGTAGGTCGGCATGACGAGCCAAGTGTACCGACGCCCCCTGTGTCGGCCGACCAACCTATGCTGATGTGACGATTGGCGCGGCGATGAAGGGACGCGTATCGTTCGCGGTCCGCGGAGCGAGGGGGCTCATGAAGGTTCGCAAGGCGGTGATCCCTGCTGCCGGACTCGGGACCCGGTTCCTTCCCGCCACCAAGGCCCAGCCGAAGGTCATGCTCCCCGTGATCGACATCCCCGCGATCCAGCTCGTGGTCGAGGAGGCGGCTCGAGGCGGCATCGAGGACGTCCTGATCGTCACGGGCCGCGGTCAACGTGCCATCGAGGATCACTTCGACCGCAACCTGGAGCTCGAGCGCTTCCTCGAGGACAAGGCGAAGTTCGACGAGCTCAAGCGGATCCGGCAGATCTCGGACATGGCGGAGGTCCACTACATCCGCCAGAAAGAAGCGCTCGGGCTCGGACACGCGATCTCGGTGGCGCAGGCGCACGTCGGCGACGAGCCGTTCGCGGTCATGCTCGGAGACGACCTGATCCATCCATCCGAGCCGCTCCTGGGCCAGATGCTTCGCTCGCACGACACCTTCGGAAGGAGCGTCATCGCGGCCATGGAGGTCAGCAAGCAGGACATCTCCCTGTACGGCTGCATCCAGGCGGAGCCCTTCGAGGAGCATCTCGTGCGGATCCTGTCCATCATCGAGAAGCCGTCGCCGGAGGAAGCCCCCTCCAACCTCGCGGTCATCGGCCGGTACGTGTTCACCCCCGAGATCTTCGACGCGCTGCGCCGAACCACGCCGGGGCGCGCTGGCGAGATCCAGCTCACGGACGCGATCAACCTGCTGGCGCAGGAGCAGGCGGTCTACGCGTACCGCTTCGAGGGCCGACGCTTCGACGTGGGCAACCCCCTCGACTACCTGAAGGCGACGGTGGAGCTCGGCGCCGAGCGGGACGACCTGGGGCCAGAGTTCCGCGCGTGGCTCGCCCAGTTCGTGCAGCGCGAGAAGCTCGTCTGAACCACGCCCGGCGAGCTGCATCGTCCCCTCCCAGGGCCTGAGTAGACTGCCCTGCATGGCCGACCGGCACCAGCACGATCACGACTCGGCGGAGGGCTTGGTCCCCCTCGAGGAAGCGCGCGAGCGGATCCTCTCGCGGATCGAGCCGCTCCGGCCCCTGCAGTTGCCGCTGACCGACGCCTACGGGTGCGTCGCCGCGGAGAACATCTTCTCGGCGGTGGATCTCCCGGAGTTCGCGTCCTCGGCGATGGACGGCTTCGCGCTCCGCGCGTCGGACATCGCCGAGGCGTCGAGCGACGATCCCGCCGAGCTCAAGGTGGTGGGTCACGCGATGATCGGGCAGCGGCCGGAGGCGACGGTCGGGATGGGCGAGGCGGTCGCGATCGCGACCGGCGCGCCGATCCCGGCCGGCGCCGACGCAGTCGTGCCGATCGAGATCGCCGAGCCCCGCGACGATGACCTCGTCCGGGTGTTCGACGCCGTCGAGGCGGGCCGGCACATCCGTCCTCGTGGCGAGGACGTCCGCGCCGGCGAGGTCCTCGTCCCGCTCGGGAAGCGACTGAGCGCGGGCGAGCTCGGCCTCCTCGCGAACGCTGGCGTCCCTCACCCGATGGTGCATCCGCGCCCTCGCATCGTCGTGCTCTCGACCGGGGACGAGCTGATCCCGCCCACCGAGAGCCCGACGTTCGGTCAGGTGCGCGATTCCAACGCCTACACCTTGTTCGCGGCGCTCCGCGAAGCGGGGGCGATCCCCGTGCTCGCCGGGATCGTGCGCGACGATCCGGAATCGCTCAAGGAATCGGTCTTCAATTACGAGATCCAGGCCGACGGGTTCGTGTCGTCCGGTGGCGTCTCGGTCGGGGAGCGGGACGTCGTCAAGGCCGCCTTCTTCCGACGCGGCGACATCGATTTCTACCGCGTCGCGATGCAGCCGGGAATGCCGCAAGGGTTCGGGTTCATCGAGGGGAAGCCGTTCTTCGGCCTGCCGGGGAACCCGGTCAGCGTCTTCGTGAGCTTCGAGATGTTCGTTCGCCCGGCGGTCCTCAAGATGATGGGCAGGGCCCAGCTCGAGCGGCCCCAGATCACGGCGACCCTCACCGGCGAGATCAGCGGCCCGGGGGACAAGAGCGTGCTCGCTCGGGTCGTGGTGGCGAGGGGTCCGGATGGCTGGACCGCCGCTCCGACCGGGGGCCGAGGCTCCAACCTGATCGCGACGGTGGCTCGGGCGAACGGCCTCGCCCTCCTGGAGCCCGGGGTCGAGCGAGCGGGCCCAGGCGAGCGGGTCCGTGTGCGGCTGTTCCGGGCGTCGGAAGACTGACGGTGGACGATCGCTCCAGGAGCGACGGCACCACGAGGATCGTGGAGGTCGGCGCCAAACCGGAGACGGCTCGCGAGGCGACCGCCGAGGCGTGGCTCGTGAGCACGACCGAGACGGTCGCGGCCCTCGTCGGCGGGACGAAGAAGGGCTCGCCGATCGAGACCGCGAAGGTCGCGGGGATGATCGGTGTGAAGAAGACGCCAGACCTGCTGCCGCATTGCCATCCGGTCCGGGTCACGGGCGCCGACGTCACCGTCGAACCGGACGTCGCGGGGGGCCGGATCCACGTGGTCACGACGGTGCGAGCCCTCGACCGCACCGGGGTGGAGATGGAAGCGCTCACGTCGGTCTCCATCGCCGCGCTCTCGTTGTACGACACCGCGAAAGCGTTCGACCGCTCCGCCCGGATCGAAGGCATCAGGTTGCTCGCGAAATCCGGTGGGAAGTCCGGTGAGTACCGCGCGGCCGGTTGACCCCGGCCGAACGACGCGCGAACGCGAGGCGAGGGAATCACATCGATGTGCTTTCCGAGCACTAGATGTGGTGCTACGGTCCCATCCCAGCCCAGATGTTGTGTCACAACCGGGGGGCGACAGGCGGGAGGCTGGGACGTGGAGTGGATGGTTCTCGCCGCGTTCGGCATCATGTGGGTCGCCTTCTTGGTGCCTCGGGGCCGCAAGCGGTCCGAGACCCGGTCGGTGACCGATTTCGAACAGAGGATGGAGCTCTTGGCCAACGCTGAGGTTCACGGGACGACCGGACGCTGGATCGTGACCCCGCGCAAGGGGGTTCGGTTCCTCGGTCCGGACGATCGTCGTCGCGCCCGTGCCCGCGAACGCCGTCGGAAGGTCTTCGTCGTGCTGTTGGATTCGATCGTCCTGACGGCCCTGATCGGGGCGGCGCCGCCGCTCCGGGCGATGTGGTTCGTGGCGGCTGGCCTCGGAGCGGTCCTTTTCGTCTACATGTGGGTCCTGCTCTCGATCAAGGGACGCTCCACCCACCGGCACGGTCGTGCGCCCGCGGCGGCGAACGGGGAGCTTCGGCGTCCCGTCGGCGTTCCGTCGCACGCGGATCCGAACGCCGCCGCCGCGCCGCGGCCGGGGTTCCACGATCTCGACATCTTCGACGACGAGCCCGTCCACGTCGTCGTCCACACGGCCTCGGCCGGCGTCTGACCCGGCGTGGATCCCGACCGTCTGTCGGATGCGCTCCACGAGCGGTTCGACGCGAAGACGGCCGCTCGCGAGAGGGCCTTGCCGGCGGCCCGACGCTCGATCCGCGCTTCCGCGAACGCGATCCGTGCCGTGCACCGCGGCGAGTTCGGAACGGCTCGCTCGCTGATCCAGGATTCACGAGCCGCGCTCGACGAAGGCACGGACGGGGTGACCTCGCATCCGGACGTGCGCTTCGCCGGATACCTGCTGGATGCCGAGAAGGAATACGCGGAGGCGAACCTGACCTACGCGTTGGTATCCGGCGAGGAGCTTCCCGCGCCCGACGCGCTCGGGGTCGGCGACGCGCCGTACCTGAACGGCATGGCCGAAACGATCGGCGAGGGCCGGCGGCACATCCTCGACCTGCTGCGGATCGGCGACGTCGAGAAGGCCGAGCGCGTGCTCGCGACGCTCGAGGACATGTACGGCCTCCTGGTGACGATGGATTATCCCGACGCGATCACGATGAACCTCCGGCGCTCGACGGACGTCGCCCGGAGCCTGATCGAGAAGACACGGGGGGATCTGTCGATCGCGTTCGTCCAACGGGATCTGCACGACGCGTTGGAGCGACACGCGAGACTCATCGAGGGCGACGCGTCCTGACGGGTCGGTCGGACCCCTCTGCTACGCTTGCCCGAACGGGGGTGTAGCTCAGCCCGGTAGAGCACTGCCTTCGCACGGCAGGGGTCAGGGGTTCAAATCCCCTCACCTCCACCAGACGAGAACGACGTCTGTCACCCGAACGCCCTTCCCCCGTTCTTCCGCGCTGCTCCGGCATCCGGTCGTTGCAACGGCCCCTCGTGCAGGGCACCATCGTGCTGTTCCCGAGCCTGTGGAGGCACCCATGAAGGACCAGCGCTTCAACTACGCGGGGATCGGTGGCGCCGTCGCAGGCGTCGTGGGTCTCCTCGGCATCTACGCCGACTGGTGGCAGACGGACACCACCGTCTATCACGGAACCGCAGACATCTCGGGCCAGCTCGCGCTCGCGATGTCGATCGGCCTGTTCGCGTTCGGGGCCGCCTACGTCCTGTTCTCCGACCAGCGGATCCGCCGCGCGATGGGCGCCCTCATGACGCTGTTCGCCGTCGTGCTCACGCTCGCCTGCGTCTGGGGCCTGCAGCGAGCCGACAGCGTTGCGGCCGGCGCGTCCACGAAAGCCGGACTCTGGGTGTCGCTGCTCGGAGGCGTCGTGGGGATCGCCGCGTCGATGCTGGCGCTGAAGTACGCCTCCGACGAGGACGCGTCCACCATGACCTCCGGCGGTGACCACGGGGCGGACACGGTCTCGCACGCGTCGAGCGCGAGCTGACCTCGGAGTACCCTGCGGCCCATGGTCGCGGGCCTCTCAAGGACGTGGTGGTCGCGTCCGGGGTTGGAGGTCCGCGACGGACGGCTCATCGTGGCCGGCCGCGACGCGGAGGTCGTTGGGAGGACGAGCGGCACGCCCGCGTACGTGTACGACCTCACGCGGATCGCGGAGCAGGCGAGCGCGCTCCGCGACGCGCTCGCCGATGCCGGCCTCAGCGCGCTCGTCCGGCTCGCGCTGAAGGCTCAGCGCGAGCCGGACGTGCTCGCGTTCCTCCGCGAACGGTGCCCATGGGTCGCGGTGGACGTCTGTTCCCCCGGCGAGATCGCCTGGGCGCTCCGTCACGGCTGGCGTCCTGACGAGATCAGCTACACGGGGACGAACCTCTCCGAGCGCGACCTGGACGCGATCCTCGACTCCGGTGTCCACCTCAACCTGGACCTGCTGACGCAGCTCGACCGGGTCGGGCGACGGGCGCCGGGCACGTCGGTCGGCCTCCGGGTCAACCCTCGCGTCGGCGCGTCGTGGGGCGGAGGCACCTCGACCCTGTACACGGGGGAGCGACCGACGAAGTTCGGCCTGTTCGCGGAACAGCTGACCGATGCCGTCGCGATCTGCGGGCAGCATGGACTCACGATCGAAACCGTTCATGTCCACGTCGGTGATGGCTACCTGAGCGATGGGCTGCCGGTGTTCGAGGAGACCATGCGCCGCGTTGCCGAGCTGACCCGCAGCCTGCGAGACCTGGGATGTCCGATCCGTGAGGTCAACACGGGCGGGGGCTTGGGCGTTCCGCAGCGCTCGGGCGAGGCGCCGCTCGACCTCGCCCGGTGGGCGGCGATCGCGGCGGAGCACCTGGGGCCTCTGGACGTCGTCGTCGCGACCGAACCCGGCGACTTCCTGGTGAAGGAGAGCGCCGTCCTGCTCGCCGAGATCGTCACGCTCGAGGAGCGCGACGGCCTCCTGTTCGCAGGGCTGGATACCGGATGGAACCAAGTGCCGGAGCGGTTCATCTACGACGCGCTCCTGGACGTCGTGGTCTGCCGCGCCGCCGATGCGGAGCCGGACCGTCCGGTGACCGTGAGCGGCAACATCAACGAGGGCGACGATCTGTTCGCGGTCGATCATCCACTGCCCGCGGTACGCGAAGGCGACGTGGTCGCCCTGGTCGGCGTCGGCAGCTACAACGCCAGCTTGTACTCGGAGCACTGCCTCCGACCGCCGGCCTCGGCCGTGTTCTTCCGGGATCGCCCGTGATCCCGGAGCTCCCCGTCGGGCACCCGTGGTTCGCGGCCGAGGACGCCGGCAGCGGCATCGCGCGACTGTTCGAGCCTTACGTCGATCCGTTCCTCGAGTCGAACGTCTGGCACGTATCGGGAGCCGAACGCGACCTCGTCGTCGACACCGCGAACGGGATCGGCCCCCTGCGGCCGGCGGTGGAAGCCCTGAGTGACGGCAAGCCGGTCGTCGCGATCGCAACCCATGCCCACTTCGATCACGTTGGGGGACTGCACGAGTTCGATGATCGTCGGTGCCATCGCCTGGATGCCGAGATGCCGGCTCCGGCGGGGCTGCGGCTGATGCGCGAAGCGTTCCCCGATTGGCTCGTGGAGGATTTCGCGTGGTACGGCTCTCCGTTGCCGGAGGTCGTGGCGCTGAGCGCGGTGCCCGACGCCAGTTTCGACGTGACCGCCTGGACCACGCCGCCCACCGAAGCGACCTCCTTCCTCGACGAGGGCGACGCGATCGATCTGGGGGATCGCTCGTTCGTCGCACTACACACCCCTGGACACACGGACGGATCGATCTGTCTGTGGGAGGAAGCGAGCGGAATGATCTTCACGGGCGACGCGATCTACGTGGATGCGAGGCTCGGGTGGGAGGATCCGGAGGCGTTCGCCGCTTCGCTCGTCCGGTTGCGGGATCTGGACATCCGCATCGCACACAGCGGCCACGGGCGATCGTTCGAAGGCGCAGAGCTCCGGGATGCAGTCGATGCCGCGCTCCGCGGCCTCGGCTGATCTAGATCTCCGCTGTGGCTTCGTCGTCCGTCGGTGGCTCCGACTCGCGCGATTCCCAGAGCCGGCGTGCGCCGTAGAGCGTGAGCAGCGCGCCGAACGCCAGCACCGGCCAGATCCACAAGACGGACGGGCGGAGCTCGTGGAGCCGTACGTGGCCGAACAGGAGGACCGCCGAGTAGATCACGAGTACGGCGCCGGCCACGAACGACAGCGGGTCGAAGCGATGCGGCTTCATGGTCCGGTCACCACGCGGTCGATCTCGATCTCGCCGACCGAGGTGTGCACGGAGAGCATGATCGGACGACCACCACCCCTCCCCTCGATCGATTCATCGATCGTCATGTCCACCCCACCTCGGGTCCGTCGGCTCACGTCGACCCAGAAGTACTTCCGCCGCCGGATCGTGGCGACCGAATACCCTCCGACGCCGACATCGCCCGTCACCGAGAGGTCCGCACCCGATGGGACGAGGATCTGGAGCTTGCCGGCGCCCATCTCCGCCGTGATCGCGGCCGGATCCGTTCCCTGCGGCAGGTTCGTGAGATCGACCCGCAGCGTGCCGCCCGCGACCGCGTAGCTCGCCGGGAGCTGATCGGTCCGTGTCACCGCGAACGACCGATCACCGAACCCCTGATCGAGCGGGATCGTGATCACCGTCGCGAGCAGCGCCAGCGGTGCGAGGAGGAGCGCCGGCAGGAGCAGCCATCGAGCCTGTCCGTACCACGCGCCGACGCAGAGCCCGACCCCGAGCACGAGAAGCACGAGGGCAAAGCCACCGCCCACCGTGAGGCTGATCGCACCGATCAGATCGAGGAGCGCGGCGATCCCGAGCGCCAGCAGCGCCACCCCGATCGTGAGCGGGAAAACGAAGGAACGCCCTCGCTCCTTGGGTTGACGGCCCCGCATCACCAGCCCCACCACGAGCAGCATGGCGGCGAGGATCAGGAGCCCGATCTCTCCGCCGATGTCTTGCAGGCTTCCGCGCTCCATCAACCGCACCATCGCGAGGAGGCCCAGCGCGAGCGCACCACCCACGAGGCCGAGGAACCAACGTTCGCGAGCGCTCTGCGGCGGGGAAGGCGCCGCAGAGCGCTCGACCGGCGTGACCGGTGGCATCGGAAAGGGTTCCGTGTCTCGCAGCGACGGGCGGTCGTCGTCCGGAGGCGCTGACGGACCCACAACCTCCGACGTCTGACCCCGGAACAGGAGGACGCCGAGCCCGATCAGCAGGAACGCGAACACGAGCGATGGGCGCCACCATCCGAGCTGACCGGCGAAGAGCATCACACCCACGACGAGGAGCGCGACCCCGAGCCATGTCGGCGCGCCCGGGAACCGCTTCGACATCCGTCGCGCCGCGGAGTCCGCGAGGTCGCGCCGGGGCAGCAGCCACCACAGGAAGGCGTACGCCAAGACGCCCACGCCGCCGATCACCGTCGCCACCACGAAGCCGAGACGAACCACCCACGGATCGACGTCGAGGCCGTCCGCAACGCCGCTCGCCACTCCCGCGAACCAGCGGTCGGTGGAGCGTCGCGACCACCGCCGGACCTCCGTCGGCGTTATGACCGGCTCGTCCATGGCCGCATCGTGCGACCCGCCGGCCGCCTACGCCATCGGGGAACGCCCCAGGATGAACCCTGAGTTCTGACAGAGAGTCTCAGGGCTGGCTCCGATGCGGGCCGAGCGCCTCCGTGCGAACATCGGGCCGTGGACATGCCTCGGACGACTCCGGGACGGCTGAGTCGGAGCTCGACTGATCGCGTGGTGCTCGGCGTCGCCGGCGGGATCGGCGAGCGGATGGGCGTGGATCCGATCGTGGTCAGGCTCGGGTTCGGCCTGCTCGTCCTCGCCGGCGGGACGGGGTTCGTCCTGTATCTCGTGGGGATCCTCGTCTCGGTCGACTCGGATCCGGCGCAGCCCGGCCCGGCGTCGCGCCGGGCCGGGCTACGCCCGACGATCGCGTTCGCCGCGATCCTCGCGGGTGTCCTGTTGATCCTGCGCGATGTCGGCCTGTGGTTCGGCGACGGGGTCGTCTGGCCGATGGCGCTCGGCGCGATCGGGTCCGCCGTGCTGTGGAGCCGTGCCGACGTCGGACGGTCGCGGCTGGCGTCGTTCGTCGCTCGCGGCCACGGCGCTCCGGTGCGGACGGTTGCGGGCGTGCTGCTGATCGGGTCGGGCGTGTCCTTGTTCCTCGTGTCCGGTCGGCGATCGGGGTTACTCGCCAACTCGCCGCTCGCGGCCGCCGCCGCGATCGTCGGCGTCGTCGTGATCGTGGGTCCCTGGGTCGCGCGGCTCGTCCGCCAGTTGGCGGACGAGCGGCGCGAACGGATCCGGTCGCAGGAGCGTGCTGCGATCTCCGCGCATCTGCACGACTCCGTCCTGCAGACGCTCGCGCTGATACAGCGCTCGGGCGATCCGGGGCGGATGTCCACCCTCGCGCGGACCCAGGAGCGCGAGCTCCGTTCCTGGCTCTACGGTCGGACGAGATCCACCGATCATCGGAGCGTGTCCGGCGCGATCGATGGCCTGGTTGACCAGATCGAGCGCGAGCACGCGATCACGGTCGAGGCGGTGAGCGTCGGCGATGCCCAGATCGACGGCGAGGCGCGCGCCCTGCTCGCGGCGGCTCGGGAGGCGCTCGTGAACGCGGCGCGGCACTCGGGTGCCTCCACCGCGTCGCTGTTCGTCGAGATCGAGCCGGACCGCATGACGGCCTACGTCCGTGATCAGGGCGGGGGGTTCGATCGCGCTTCCGTCGGCGCAGATCGGCGCGGCATCGCGGACTCGATCGAAGGACGGATCGAGAGCGTCGGGGGCCGCGCGGTGGTCACGAGCACGCCCGGCGCCGGTACGGAGGTCCGCCTGAACGTTCCGAGGTCGACCACGTGAGCGACGCGGCCGTCCGAGTGTTCGTGGTCGACGATCATCGGTTGTTCCTGTCCGGCGTCAGGAGCGAACTCGGTCGGGCCTTCGCGATCGTCGGCGACGCCGAGTCGGTCGACGCAGCGGTCGAAGGGATCGTCAGGACACGACCCGACGTGGTCGTCGTGGATGTTCACATGCCCGACGGTGGGGGCGCGGCAGTGATCGAGGGTGTGCGTGCGGCAGGCGGGAACGCGCGGTTCCTGGCCCTCTCGGTGTCCGATGCCGCGGAGGACGTGATCGGCGTGATCCGAGCGGGGGCAAGGGGATACGTAACGAAGACGATCGCGCCAGGCGAGCTTGTCAACGCGATCCGGCGGATCCACGATGGCGACGCCGTGTTCTCGCCGCTCCTCGCGGGGTTCGTGCTCGACGCTTTCGCGGGGTTGCCCCCGCCGGGGGCCCTTGATCCCGACGTCGAGCAACTGACGCCGCGCGAACGGGAGGTCCTCCGGTTGATCGCCCGCGGATACTCCTATCGAGAGGTCGCCGGCAAGCTGTTCATCTCGATCAAGACCGTCGAGTCCCACGTGTCGTCCGTGCTGCGGAAGCTCCAGCTGTCGAGCCGGCATGAGCTGTCACGGTGGGCGGCGGACCGCAGGCTCGTCTAGCGACGGATCGGCCGCGGTCCCGGCAAGCGAGTCCTCTATCCGCGGGCAGCAGACACTCCGCGAACTCGCCTGCCAGGACCGTCACGCGGCCGGCCGCGCCACCCCCCATCCCGGTTGCCTCTCGACCCATCCCCGGTCATCCGCTTGCGCGGTGGGACCGGAACGGGTGCCAGACGACGCGACTCCTGGTACCCCCCTCGGTTCGACCGGATCCCTGTCCGGTCGTCCGATTCGCCCGGCGATCACCGACGACGTCGGTGCCACGGAGGCCACCGGCGCCGCGGCGATCGCCATGCGGGCGGTGGACGATCGGCCGGAGAGGAAGCCGGTGCGTACCACGTTTCAGGTATCGGTCACCGGGGCTCGCCGCGGCATCGCCCGTTGGTCGGGTTTCGGGCCTCGGCCGTCCGGGGGACACCACCGATATGCTCGCCGCCTATGGCCGAGCGGGTGATCGTGGTTCCCGAACGAGTGATCGACACCCAGCGGGGCGAGTCGATGCACGATCGGGCCGTCGTCGTCTCCGGGGACCGGATCGAAGGGATCATCGCCGCAACGGATGTCCCCGACGGGTCGCGTGTGATCCGCCTGGACGGCACGACGTTGCTGCCCGGTCTGATGGACGCGCACAGCCATCTGATCGGGATCCAGGACACCGGTCAGGGGTACGCGTCGCTGGTCACCCGTACGGGCGCCCAGGAGGCGCTGACCGGGGTCAAGAACGCCCGAGATACGTTGCTCGCCGGCTTCACGAGCGTCCGCGACGTCGGAACCTTCCGAGCCTTCGCCGATGTGGCCCTCCGCGACGCGATCGAGGCGGGGTGGGTCGAGGGGCCTCGGATGCTCTGCGCCGGGGCCTACGTGACCTGTCCGGGCGGCGGCGGCGATCTCACGGGGCTCGCTCCGGACGTCGACGCGGTCGTTCCGCGGGAGCTCCGGTTCGGCGTGACGAGCGGTGTCGACCAGATGCGGACGAACGTGCGCCAGATCCTCCGGTACGGGGCGGACTTCATCAAGGTGCTCGCGACGGGCGCGGTGCTGACGTCCGGGACGAACCCCGGCGTCCCGGAGTTCACGGAGGCCGAGCTCCGAGCTGCCGTCGAGGAGTGCGAGCTCGCGGGGACGTTCGTCGCCGCACACGCGCACGGTGCGGAAGGGATCAAACGCGCGGTCCGCGCCGGTGTCCGGTCGATCGAACACGGCTCCCTGATAGATGACGAGGCGATCGAGCTGATGGCGGAGCATGGGACCTATCTGGTCGCCGACATGTACGACGGCGACTACATGCTGGAGGAGGGCCCGGCCCTCGGCTACACCGAGGAGGTGCTGGCCAAGACGCGCCTCACCAACGAGGCCCAGCGCGAGGGGTTCACGAAGTGCGTGAAGGCCGGCGTCCGCATCGCGAACGGGACCGATTCGGGCATCGCACCGCACGGCTGGAACGCGCGGAACCTGGGCTTCTACGTCCGGTTCGGTCTGACGCCGATGCAGGCGATCCAGAGCGCGACCCGCTGGACGGCGGAGCTGATGCGATGGGAGGGCCGCGTCGGCACGATCGCGCCGGGTCTCTACGCGGACCTGATCGCGGTTCCGGGCGATCCGACGGACGACGTCACGTTGCTCCAGGACGTCCCGTTCGTGATGAAGGGTGGCCAGATCGTGAAGGGGGTTGGTGCACCGTGACGCTGTCCGGTGAGGAGATCATCGAGCTCTCCCGGCGCTACACGCTCTTCGATTGGTCCGCGCAGTCGAAGCTCGCGCCGATGGCGGTGGACCGCGCGGAGGGCGTGCACTTCACCACGACCGACGGGACCCGCTACCTGGATTTCAACAGCCAGTTGATGGGCGTGAACATCGGCCACGGCGACAAGCGCGTGATCGACGCGATCGCGAAGCAGGGGGAGAAGCTCCCGTACATCACCCCGTTCGCCGCACACGAGACACGCGCGCTCCTCGGGCAGAAGCTGGCGACGCTCTGGCCGGGCGACCTGGAGAAGACCTTCTTCACGCTGGGCGGCGCGGAGGCGAACGAGAACGCGATCCGGATGGCGAAGGCGTTCACCGGTCGCAGCAAGGTGATGGTCCGATATCGCTCGTACCACGGCGCCACCTACCTCACCGCCAACCTCACCGGCGACCCTCGCCGCTGGGCGAACGAGCAACCCCCGGTGCCAGGGATCGTCCGTGTCCTCGACCCTTACCACGGCCCGGATCGACCGCAGGAAACTGCTGACGAGGCGCTCGACCGGCTCGAGGAACAGATCGTTTTGGAGGGGCCATCCACGATCGCGGCCTTCATCCTGGAACCGGTCACCGGGACGAACGGAGTGCTGATCCCCCCGGACGGGTACCTGCAGGGGATCCGCGAGCTCTGCACACGCTACGGCATCGTGATGATCGCCGACGAGGTGATGTCCGGGTTCGGTCGAACGGGGAAGTGGTTCGCCGTGGACCATTGGAACGTGGTGCCGGATCTGATGACGGCGGCGAAGGGTCTCACGTCGTCCTACCTTCCCCTCGGCGGGGTCGCGATCTCACCGGCGATCGCGGAGCACTTCGAGGAGAACGTCTTCTTCGGTGGCCTCACGTACAACTCGCACCCCCTGTCGTGCGCCGCGGCCCTGGCGGCGGTCGACGTGTTGGAGCAGGACGACCTGATCGAGAACGCCGAGCGTCTGGAGCCGGTCATGCGCGCGCACCACGAAGAGCTCGCGGCGAAGCACCCGAGCGTGGGGTTGCATCGGAACATCGGGTTGTTCGGGATCCTCGAGCTCGTCAAGGATCGAGGAACGATGGAGGCGCTCTCGCCCTACAACGTCACGAACGAGGTGATGGTCGCGGTCAACCGCGCGCTCCTCGATCGCGGCCTGTTCACGATGGTCCGGTGGAACGGCATCATGACGAACCCGCCGCTCTGCATCAGCGAGGAGCAGTTGCAGGATGGTTTCGCGATCATCGACGAAGCGCTGGCGGTCGCCGACGCCGTCACCGCGTAGCCGGCTCCTCGGCCCAGCGCTCCGCCCACTCCGCCAGCTCGCCGATCACGCCGGCGAGGTCTTCCCCCTTCGCGGTGAGCCCGTAGGCGATGCGCACCGGGGTGGATGGTGTCACCTCGCGCCGGACGATGCCGAGCGACTCGAGCTCCTTCAGCCGGTCCGAAAGGAGCGCGTCCGAGATGGGCGCCACACCTTCCTTCAGGTCCGTGTACCGAGTCACACCGCTGAGCAGCCCCCGAAGGATCTGTGGCGTCCAGCGCTTCCCGAGCATGTCGGCCGCCACCCGGTAATGGCGGCAGACGGGGCTCTCTTCCTCAAGGCTCATGGCGTTCCTTCGCTCGTGCTCGTTCCGCAGGATGCTATCGGTTCAACGCTCGGTATCGGGAAGGGGATTCCGAAACCTAAGAAACTCTGGAATACCGAGTACCTTCGGGATCGTTACCGGTCGTATCGGGCGCCGCAGGAGGCGGAAGCCCAGCGAGACGAAGGGGGAAGACCGATGGCCACCACCGAGACGAAGACCGTCAACGGGATCAGCATCCCGCCCGCGGGACGATGGGAGTTCGATAGAGCGCACACGGCGTTCTCGTTCGTTGCGCGGCACATGCTTTCGAAGGTGCGGGGCCAGTTCCCCGAGTACGACGGCTCGGTGGAGATCGCCGAGAAGCCAGAGGACTCGAAGATCGTCGTGGAGCTGAACACGGCCGCGGTCACCACCGGGAACGAGATGCGCGACGGTCACCTCAACAGCGGGGACTTCTTCCTGACGGAGCGGTACCCAACCATCCGCTTCGAGTCGACCGGGATCCGGATCGGCGAGGGAAACGAGTTCGAGATCGACGGCAACCTGACGATCAAGGACATCACGAAGCCCGTCACGTTCAGGGCGGAGTTCCTGGGCTGGGGCCCGGGCATGGGCGAGACGACGATGGCCGCGTTCTCGGCGAAGACCACGGTCGAGCGGGCCGACTGGGACCTCACGTGGAACATGTCGGTGGAGACCGGTGGTCTGCTGGTCGGCAAGAAGGTCGACCTGGAGATCGATGCGGAGATCCTGAAGGCCGAGTGACCGTCAGGTCGTCGGTTCCAGCCCGAGGTCGCGCGAGAGCACGAGCCTGAGGATCTCGCTCGTGCCCTCGCCGATCTCGAGGACCTTGGCGTCGCGGTAGTAACGAGATACCGGGAACTCCTCGGTGTAGCCGTAGCCGCCGTGGATCTGGACGGCCTCGCGCGCACAGACGTTGGCGACGTCGCTCGCCCGGAGCTTCGCGGTGGCGGCGGCCGCCCCGTAGTCGCGACCCTCGTCCTTCAGCCAGGCGGCGTTCCACGTAAGGAGACGAGCGGACTCGATCGCGACCCGCATGTCGGCCAGCTTGAACGCGATCGCCTCGTACGCGCCGATCGGGCGGCCGAAGGCGTCCCGATCGCGCGCGTACATGAGGCTCGCGTCCAGACACGCTTGCGCGAGGCCCACCGAGATCGCGGCGATCGCGATCCGGCCGTCGTCGAGGGAACCGAGGCACTGGCGGAGCCCGCGGCCCCGCTCGCCGAGCAGGTGATCGTCCGGAACCCGACATCCTTGGAAGACGACCTCGTGCGTGTCCGTCGAGCGCCAGCCCATCTTCCGGTACTCGGATCCGATGACGAGACCATCCGCATCGGCGGGAACGATGATCGTCGAAACGTCGTGGGGCGGCTCATCGGTGCGGCAGGCGACCACGAGGAACCCGGTGATCGGCGTGCCGCTGTTGGTGATGAAGGACTTCGAGCCGTCGATCGTCCAGGTGCCGTCCGCGAGGCGCGCGGTGGTGCGGAGGGCCTTGATGTCCGATCCGCCGCTCGGCTCGGTGAGCGCGAACCCCGCGAGCATCCCGCCGGTGGCGATGTGCGGGAGCCACCGCTCCTTCTGCGCAGGCGTCCCGAAGCGCGTCACCATGCCGCCGGCCAGACCCGATGCGACCGATAGCGTGACCGCGACGCTCGAGTCGACCCGCCCCAGCTCTTCCATCACCAACGCCCACGTCACGGCGTCGGCGCCGAGCCCGCCGTACTCCTGCGGGACCGGGAGCCCGAAGAGCCCGAGGGCCCCCATCTTCTTCACGATCTCGATCGGGAAGGCCTCGCTCTGATCCCGCTCGGCGGCGCCCGGCGCGACCTCCTTCTCGGCGAACTCGCGGACGAGCGTTCGAAGCTGTTGTTGCTCCTCGGTCAGGTCGAAGTTCATACCGGCTCGAACCCTTCGAGATCGAGGATCGACGCCGTGCGGTCCGGCCGGAGGACGGCCCGGACGCGACCCCCGATGTCGGCCGTTCCGAGGAGCCTGTGCAACAAGACGGTGTCGGCGCCGTCGAGCCGGACGAGCGCGAACGTGAGGGGCGGATCGAGCGGCGTACCGTCGATGTCCCGACGTGCGACGGTCCACGACTCGACGGTTCCCTCGGGACCGCATTCCGTGTCGGGAACGAGCCTGGCGAGGCAGCGTTCGCAGAAGATCCGTGCCGGCAGGTACGTGACGCCGCAATCGGCGCACCGCGAACCGAGGAACGTTCCGCGGTCGCGGAGCGCCTCGAAGAACGCCGTGTTGCCCACCCCGGGCGTGTAGCGGAACGCCACCGGGAGCTCTCCTTCGATCCGGCGGACGGTCACGGCATGTACTCCGCGGTCGCGGCGGCGACGAGCTCACGCCGAAGCGTCCGCTCGCGCGGCCGGAAATACGCGATATCGAGGATCGAGCCGGTCCGATCTTCGAGGGGACGCCATACGGCCTCGACCGCCAGCCCGATCCGCACGTCGTCCGGCGCGACCTCACCGAGCTTGTGGAGGAAGCCGCCGTCGCTCGACCCGTCGATCCTGATCACCGCCGGGAGCTCCGGCTCCTCGAGCGGGCGCATGTCCCACGTCACGTGGCAGATCGAGAACGTCTCGACCGTGCCGATGGCGGCCAGCTCCATCCACGCATCCGTGGATCGGAAGCAGCGTTCGCAGAACGACCGGGGTGGGACCAGGGTCCGTCCGCACGACGCGCAGGTGGTGGCCAGGATCCTCCCGTCGCGGAGCCCGTCGAGGAAGGCACCGACCGCATCGCCGGGATCCCAAGCATAGCGAACGTCGAGCGGCGAGTCGACGGCACCTGCAGCGCTCCGGAACCGCGCATCCGAGAGCGACGTGGGCCCGAGCATCGCGGCGGGCTGCGTCGCTTGGCCGGAGGGGTCCGGGCGAAGCGGGGAAGGGTGGGGCATGGCCGCGAGCCCGGATCCCCGAAGGCCACCAGCTCGATCGCTCCCCATCACGACCACGGTGCCGACCTGCATCAGGTCGCCCCACGCCTGCGCCACGCCGCGCTCCGGCGTCCCGGGGACCTGTCGTGCTCCGGCTTCGCCGCGGAGCTGCCAGAAGAGCTCGGCGATCTTCATGAGCCCGGCCGCGGCGATCGGGTTGCCCACCCCCAGCAGGCCCCCGCTCGGACAACACGGGAGATCGCCGTCGCGGGCGGTGACGCCGGCGGCGGCCGCTTCCGGAGCCGTCCCCTTGTCGAACAAGAGGAGCCCTTCCAGGTGGTGGAGCTCCTTGTAGTCGAACGGGTCGTAGGGCTCGGCGATGTGGATCTGCTTGCGCGGTTCGGTGATGCCGGCCATCCCGTAGGCCATCCGAGCCGCGTTCTCGACGTATTCCGGGTAGGACAGGTCCCGGTTCGTCCAGTAGGTGGAATCGAGGTTCCAGCCGACCCCGTCGACCCACACGGGAGCATCGGTGAGCCGCCGGGCCGCGTCCTCGGAGGCCATGATGATCGCGACCGCTCCGTCGCTGATCGGGGAGACGTCCAGCCGCTGCACCGGCCACGCCAACACCTCGGACGCGAGCACGTCGTCGACCGAGATGTCGGCCTGTCCGAGGAGCGCGGCCGGGTGATCAGCGGCGTTGCGCTTGTTCTTGACCGCGACGGCGGCGATGTCGCGCTTCTCCAGCCCGTAGCGTTGCATGTACCGGTTCATCTCCAGCGCGAAGATCCACAGGAGGTTCGGTCCCAGCGGTCGTTCCAGGATGTTGTCGAAGATCGTGAGGAATGCGCCCTGCGGATGCGGCTGGCACGACGACATCTTCTCCTCGGCCACGCAGAGCACCACGTCCGCCTGCCCCGACGCGACGGTGTACCAACCCTGGATCGCGGTGAACACGCCGCTTCCGCCGCCGACGTACGTGCGGATGAAGGGCTTGTTCCATCCGCCGGCGCCGTCCGCCAGGTAGTCGCCCTTGCGATGGACCCCGTCGAAGGCATCGGGGGCGCTCGTGAGGCAGACCGCGCCGACCTGATCGAGGGTCATCTCCGCGGCGTCGAGCGCTGCCCGCGATGCCTGGAAGGCGAGCTCCTTGCCGGTCTCCTGCGCGCGACGGACGAAGCGCGTCATCCCGGCGCCCACGACCGCGACCCGACGCCCGTTCATCCCTGGGCCTCGTTGGACTCGTCCGCTTCGAAGTAGGCGAGCACGTTGCCATCGGGGTCTGTAAAGGTCGCGAAGCGCTGCCTGCCGTCCTCGCCACCGCCTTCGTGGTCGATCGCGACGCCCCTCGCTTTCAGCCCGGTCACCGCGGCATCGAGGTCGTCGACCGTGAAGCCGATCGTGCCGCCGGGCTCCATCGGTTCTCCGGGTCGAACGCCGTGCAGCCCGAGCGGGATCGTGCCGGTCTGGAACTGCGCCCAGTCGTTCCCCGACCGGAAGTGCAGCCGCAGGCCGAGCGTGGTCTCGTAGAACGTCACCGCGCGGTCCATGTCCTGGACGAAGAGGTAGACGAGGTCGATCGGGGGCATCGCGCTTACCGATCCCTCTTCAAGACGGCGACGGCCGCGCTGGTGCTCGGGACGCCGCGCCAGGACTGGACGACCGAAGCGCGGCCGTCGCCGGCGCGCAGCTGCTCGACGGCGGCGAGGATCCTCGCGAGGCCGTTCGCCTCGTGGAGGTACCCCTCGCCGAGCGCTCCCCCCGAGCGGTTGACCGACGCGGTGTCGAGCTCGGTGAGCCCGAGCGCGTCGAGATGCTGGAGCTGCTTGTACGCGAACGTGTCGTCGACCTCGGCCGTGTCGATGTCACCCGGCCGGACGTCTGCCTGCGCGTAGGCGGTCGCGGCCGCTCGCTCCGCCGCGACCGCCCGCGACCAGTCGCGGCTCTCGACCGACGGCGCGTCCTGACTCCAGCCGATCCCCTCCACCCAGACGGTCCGGCTCCCGTCCGTCCGATCCTCGGAGGCGAGCACGATCACGACGCATCCGTCCGCGCTCCGCGCGGCCTGATGCGTCGTGAGCGGGTCGAACAGCGGCGCATCGTCGCCGTCCACGTCGGCGAACGATGCGCGCCGGTTCGACCGAGCGTGTTCACGGTTCCGGGCGGCCACCTCGGTGCACTGCTCGGAGGTCCTGCCGCTCGCGTGCAGGTACCAGCGCATCTCGAGACCCGCCAGCGCGAGCGCGGGAACCCCGAGCGGACGATTGAGCACGGGATCCAGCGCGAACGCGTCGACCCGGCCCGGCGTGAGGATGTCCGATGCCTTCGAGTGCGCCTCGACGGCGACGACGTTCGCCACGCCGCTCCGGATCAACATCATGGCCGTGGCCAGCGCGAACAGACCGTCGGAGGCGACCGTCTGCACCGGCCGCTGGACGGCGCCGAGCTGATCCGGGACGTATTCGTCGAAGATGCTCGTGCCCTCCTCGACATCCTCGGAGGCGCACACGAAGGAGTCGACGTCGGTCCGAGGGTCGACGCCGGCGTCCAGGTACGCGGCCGACGCGGCCTCGAACATCAGCTCCTTGTAGCTGCGTCCGGCGGTGGTGGGCGTGAACCCGGACCACCCCACGCCGGTGACGCCGATCCGCGGGCTCATCGGGACCGGTTCTACCATGCAGCCGTGAACGACGTCGTCTGGTCCCCGTCGCCCGGATACGTCGAACGGGCCAATATCACCCGGTTCATGCGCGCCCACGGGATCGAGACCTATGACGAGGTGGTCCGCCGTTCCGTCGAGGACATCGGATGGTTCTGGGACGCGGTGGTCAACGACCTCGACATCGAGTTCTTCGAACCCTATTCCGAGGTCCTCGACTCCCGTTCCGGGGTCGAGTGGACCACCTGGTTCACGGGGGGAACGCTGAACCTCGCGCACCAGTGCGTCGATCGGTGGGCCTCGAGGACGCCGGACGCACCCGCCGTGATGGGGGAAGGCGAGGACGGCTCGGTCCGCATCTGGACCTACGCCGAGCTGCGCGACCGGACCGATCGGCTCGCGCGCGGGCTCCGCTCCCTGGGCGTGGAGGCGCGGGACACCGTCGGCATCTTCCTTCCGATGATCCCCGAGGCCGTCGCTGCCATCATGGCCTGCTCGAAGATCGGCGCGATCTGGGTGCCGATCTTCAGCGGGTTCGGCCCCGACGCGGTCGCGGCGCGGCTCGCGGATGCGCGCACGAAGGTGCTGATCACCGCCGACGGCTCGCTCCGCAAGGGCCAGATCGTCCCGATGAAGGCGACGGCGGACCGCGCGGTCGAGGCCGCCGGGTGCGTCGAGCACATCGTGGTCCTGCGTCATCTCGACGACCCGGCCACCCCGTGGAACGACGCCCGCGACCGATGGTGGGACGCGCTCGCCGACGACGACGAACCGATGCCTGCCGAGGCCCTCGAGGCCGAGCACCCGCTGTTCATCGGGTACACGAGCGGCACGACGGGCAGACCGAAGGGCGTCGTCCACGTGCACGGTGGGTTCCTCGTCAAGATCGCCGAGGAGGTCGCGTACCAGGTCGATCTGCATCCCGGCGAGGTGCTCCATTGGGCGACCGACCTCGGCTGGATCATGGGCCCGTGGGAGATCGTCGGCTCGCTCGCGCTGGGCGCGACCGTGTTGCTGTTCGAAGGAGCACCGACGCATCCCGGAGCCGATCGCCTCTGGTCGCTCGTCGAACGCCACGGCGTCACGGCGCTCGGCGTGTCGCCCACCTTGATCCGGGCCCTGATCCCGCACGGGACGGATCCCGTCCGTTCGCACGATCTCTCGAGCCTGCGGATCCTCGCGTCCACCGGCGAGCCGTGGGACCCGGCTTCGTACGGCTGGCTGTTCGAGCAAGCCGGTGAGGGGCGCCTGCCGATCATCAACCTTTCCGGTGGGACCGAGGTCGGGGCGTGCTTCCTGTCGCCGACCCCGATCTGCGAGCTGAAGCCGCTCACGCTCCGCGGCCCCGCGCTCGGCATGGCCGTCGACGTCTGGCGTCCCGACGGGACGCCCGCGGGACCGAACGAGGTCGGCGAGCTCGTCTGCACGCAGCCGTGGCCGGCGATGACGCGGGGGATCTGGGGCGATGCCAAGCGGTACCTCGACACCTACTGGTCGCGGTGGCCGGGGGTTTGGGTGCACGGCGATTGGGCGGTCCGCGACGAGGACGGTTTCTGGTTCCTCCGAGGGCGCTCCGACGACACGCTCAACATCGCCGGCAAGCGGATCGGCCCGGCCGAGGTGGAATCGGCGATCGCCTCGCATCCCTCCGTCGCCGAGTCGGCGGCGATCGGCGTGCCGGATCCGGTGAAGGGGGAGCAGGTGTGGTGCTTCGTGGTGCTCAAGCCGAACGAGCCCGCGGACGCGGACGAGCTCCGCCGCGTCGTGGCCGATCACCTCGGCAAGTCGTTCACGCCCGCACAGATCCTGTTCGTCGAGGAGCTGCCGAAGACCCGTAGCGCGAAGATCGTCCGCCGGGCGATCCGGGCCGCCGCGCTGGGCGAGGACCCCGGCGATCTCTCGGGCCTCGAGGATCCGCGGTCCCTCGATGCTGTCCGCGACGCGGTCGGCCGGTAGGCTCCTTCATCCATGCGCGTCGGGGTCTGTCAGATGAACTCGGGCGGTGGCGACGTTCGTGAGAACGTCGCCACCGCCGTCCGGTTGCTCGGCGAGGCCGCCGACGAGGGCGCCGACCTCGCGGCGTTGCCGGAGCTGTGGCCGGCCCACGGCTCCTCTCCCACCCAGATGCGCGAGGCCGCGACACTGATCCCCGGGCCGCTCACCGACCCCGTCGCGGAGATCGCACGCGCACGCTCGATGTGGGTCGTCGGCGGCTCCGTCCCCGAAGCCGCCGACGACCACGTGTTCAACACCTCCTGTCTGTTCGATCGCGACGGCGAGCTCGTGGCGCGCTACCGCAAGATCCACCTGTTCGACGTCGACCTGCCCGGCCAGCCGCCGCTCCGCGAGTCCGCCATCTTCTCGGCGGGCGAGGAGCTCGTGACCCACGACACGGACCTGGGACGCATCGGGCTCTCGATCTGTTACGACGTCCGGTTCCCCGAGCTCTACCGCGGGCTGATGACGCTCGGCGCGGAGATCGTCTGCGTCCCGTCCGCGTTCACGGAGGTGACCGGACGCGCGCACTGGGAGGTGCTGCTGCGCGCGCGGGCGATCGAGGAGCAGTGCTTCATCGTGGCGCCCGCGCAGTGGGGAACCTGGAGTCGCCCCGAGGACGGCCGGCGGACGTACGGGAACTCGATCGTGGTCGACCCATGGGGCGAGGTGCTCGTCCGTGCGCCCGACGAGGGGGACGGGGTCTGGCTCGCCGACCTGGACATGGCCAAGCTCCAGCGCGTCCGGCAGACGCTCCCAGCATTGCAGCACCGACGTCTGGGGCCGGTCTGCTGATGCGCCAGGAGCTTCCGGAGGGCTTCGAGCTCGACGACGACCGGGATCGCGTGGACGTCGACGTCGTCCACCGCTTCCTGTCCGAGGAGGCGTATTGGGTGCGAGGCCGCTCGCGGGCAACGATCGCCGAGTTGATCCGGTCGTCGACGCGCGTGATCGCCGCGTACGGCCCCGACGGCGCGCTCGTGGGCTTCTGTCGCGTGATGTCCGACGGATCGAGCATGGCATGGCTCGGCGACGTGTTCGTGCTGGAGGACTACCGTGGCCGGGGGATCGGCACCGCCTTGGTCCGCGAGGCGGTCGAGGACCCGTGGTCCGCCGACTGTTACTGGTACCTCAACACGCGCGATGCGCACGCGCTGTACGAGCGGTTCGGGTTCGTCGGGGCGGACCCTGCTCGCACCCTCGTCCGTCCCGGCCGGGAGCGCACCTAGTACGCAAGATCCTCGGGGGTATCCACGTCACGCGGCACCGGGCGGTCGATCGGCACGTCCTCGACCCATTCGGGATGCGAAGCGATCAGCACGCGCGCGCCCGCGTCGCCGTGCAAGTGCCCCGCGTCGGCATAGATCTCCCTGGAGAGCAGCGAGGGTCCGGGGCCGTCGGTGAACCGCAGGCGTGCGATCCGGGCCCGCGTCGCCCGGAAGCTCTCGACCAGTGCCCGGATGTCGATCCCGCGGATACCCGGCTGATCTGCCATCAGGACGACCGCCGCCTCGCTCCGCTCGTCGAGCGCGTGGATCGCCGCGGCGAGCGAGGTCGACTGCCCATCCCGGAACGAGGGGTTGCGGACGGCGAGGACCTCGGCGGGAAGGACCGCCTCGACGGCAGCGGCGTCATGACCGGTGACGACCACGATCTCGTCGACGCCGCCTTCTCGGAGCGCGGCGACCGCGTGCAGCACGAGGGGGATGCCGTCGAGCTCCGCCAGCTGCTTCGTGCCGCCGAACCGCGAGCCGGTCCCTGCCGCGAGGACGATCCCCGAGATCACGCGCGCGGGGACTTCGAGCTGCCGAAGAGTCGCCGGAAGAACGAGACGATCACGCTCCAGGTCGCAGCGAGGCCGAGCCGGATGCCGCCGACGGGGTTCGGGACGGCCGCCGCCGATGACAGGGTCGCCGCACCGACCGGCTCGCCGGCGCCGGCCGCCGCCCCGAGGCGCTGTTCGAGGCAATCGGCGAACTGTTGCGTCAAACGCTTCGAGACCTCCGGCAGCAGACCGCGCGACAGTTGCGCGGCCGCGCCGGTGAGCGTCATGTCTGCTTGCATCTTCACGGCCGTCCCAGCGTCCACGGCCTCGAGCCACGAGGTGACCGTGGCGTCCGCGGCCCCCTTGCCCCTCTGTTCGCTGCCCTTCGCGTGGAGGACCACGCGATGCGCCGCGTCATCTCGCTCCTCCAACGTCACCGAGCCAACGAATGACATCGAGACCGGGCCGAACTTCATGGTGAGCGTGCCCTTCCAATTGCGATCGTCGATCGTCTCGGTGAGCTCGGCCCCAGGCATGCACGGCGCCACTTTGTGCACGTCGAGGAGGTAGTCCCATACTTGGTCGAGCGGCTTCGCGACCGTGAACGCATTCTCGATGAGCACCTTGGCAGCCTAACGAGCTTCGGTTCCCGGCCGCGGGCGGTCGTGGATCGGGGTCGGGCGTTCCTTGAGGAACCCCCCGTCGCGTCCGCGCCGCACGGCGACGATCTCTCCGACGATCGCCTGGGCGATCTCCTCGGGTCCTTCCGCCCCGAGGTCGAGGCCGGCTGGGCCGTGGATGCGCGCTCGACGGTCCTCGGTGATCGGGGTGCCCTCCTCGTCGAGCTCCATCACGAGGCGTTGGGTCCGCGCCGCCGGGCCGAGCATCGCCACGTATCGGGCATCCGTCGTGAGAAGGCTCCGCAGGTATTCCTTGTCACGCAGGAAGTTGTGCGTCATCACGACGACGAATGTCCGCGCGTCGATCGTGATCGCTTTCGCGACCTCCGACGGTTCATCCACCAGGACGAAGGCGTGGGCCTCGGGGAACCGCTCCTGGTTCAAGAACATGGCCCGGTCGTCGACGACCGTCGCGCTCCAGCCCAAGAGCGAGGCCGCCCGGACGAGGGGGATCGCGTCGTGTCCGGCCCCGCAGATCACGAGCCGCAGCGGAGGGTCCAGGATCTCGACGAACGCGCGGATCCCCTCGGCGAGGGTCCGGATCTCCGAGCGCTCGGCCGCGAGCAGGTCGCGCGCCGCGGCGATCGCCTCGGCATCGACGTCGGGCCGACCCAGGGAGCCGTCGACGGCCCCGTCCGGCATCACGACGAGACGGGCGCCGGGAGCGATCGCGTCTGGTTCGGCGGAGTCGATCACGGTGACGAGGCTGATCGGCCGCTCCTCGTCGAGGGCCGTGCGGAGCGCGCGAGCCGCCTCGGCAGCACGATCGGCGGGCTCGATGAAGACCTCGATCGCGCCGTTGCAGCCGAGCCCGAGGCCCCAGACCGCGTCGTCATCGGCGGTCAAGTCCCAGCCCGCCAGGCGGGCCCGTCCCTCCTCCATCACGAGGCGGGCCATGTCCGCGACGTCGCCCTCGAGGCAACCACCGCTGATGTTGCCGATAGGGGCTCCGTCCTCCGGGACGAGGAGCCGGGCGCCCGGCCGGCGGTAGGTGGAACCGCGGACGGCGACGATGGTGGCGAGCGCCATCCGCCGGCCGCTGGCGGAGAGGGATTCGATCGCCGCGAGGACGTCCGCGATCTCGCTCACGAAGGCGATGGTACCGGGGTTCAGGTGGTGGGACGGGTGCCCGATACCAGCAGGGATGGACGATTCGTTCGCGTTCGGCAAGCCGTCGCGCAAGCGTGCGCTGCAGGCCGCCCGACGCCCGAAGGCGCCGAAGCTCGATGCCGCCTCGGGCCTCGGCCGCATCGTGCTCGTCGTGGCCGCAGGCGTGGTCGTCGTGCTGCTCATCGCCGGCTATCTGACCTTCATGAAGGGGAACGGGGAGCAGATCGCGTCCGGCGAGCGGAGCGCGATCTCGCAGATCGGCGCGGCCAAAGATGTCGAAGCGCAGACGACCGAACAGCAGGCCGTCACCGCGGTCCAGGAGCTCTACGCCGAGCAAGGGTCCTTCGACGGCATCAGGCCGGCCGCGTTGAAGCGCTTCGAGCCAGCCTTCACCTACTCCGCGGGCGCTTCGACGGGGCCGAACGTCGTCGGCGTCAGCTCCACAGCCGGCGGCGTCGGGCTCGCCGTCCTGTCCCAGTCGGGCACGTGCTTCTACACGCGCTTCACCGCGACCGGTGTGACGACCGGAGAGGGCGATGGGGTCGCGAGATGCGTCGGCACCTTGGCGATGTCGATGTCCTCGGGGAACCCCGCAGGCACGTGAGCGATACCTTCACGTTCATCGCGCCGGTCATGCCACGGCATCGCGCGGATCCGTTCGCGGTGAAGCTCGTGACGTTCGGAGTTGTCCTGCTCGTACTGATCTGCGCGTTCGCGATGTTCGTCGTCGCGAAGGAGCGCTCGGCGGATGCCCGGCACGCGGCGCTCGAGGACACGAGACGCGCCCAGGAACAGGCGAACGCCGACCGGCTGGCCATGATCCCCGATGCGGCCGTCGCCCTCGATCCGATCGCGACCGCGCCGGTCTCCGGCGGGGTCGCGAAGTTGCTCGACGGTCAAGCGAGGGATGCGGCCGAGCGCGCCCTCGCGCTCGCGCGAGGCGCGCTCGGCCGCGGCGACCTCGCGGCGCTGGGCGCCGCCCAGCTCGCCGAGGCCGACCCCACGCTCCTGTTCGTGGACGGAGCCTCGACGGCGCCGTCGATCGTCAGCTTCGCCGTGAGCGGCGGCGTCTGGGCCGCCGCCGTGATGGGCCCCTCCGGCGCGTGCTACGGGGTCTCGATCGACACCCACGGGGTCGTGCGCTACGATCGCTCCCGTCCGTGCACGGGGCAGGCGGCGCTCGCGGCCGCTCGCACGACCTGGTAGTCCCTCGGGCGCAACTCGCGCGTTCTCCACCTCCGTACTAGGGTCGGGGCTTACCCTGCAACGCGCTCCATCCGGAAGGAGGACCCGTTCGTGACGCAGATCGCGGTCACCGTCAATGGGACGCGGCGCGAGGCCGATGTCGAGCCTCGCACGCTCCTCGTCTACTTCCTCCGGGAGCAGCTGGGACTCACCGGAACCAACGTCGGGTGCGACACGTCGTCCTGCGGCGCGTGCACGGTGCACCTCGACGGCGAGTCGGTGAAGTCCTGCACGCTCCTGGCCGTCCAGGCGGACGGTCGTGAGGTCATGACGATCGAAGCCCTGGCCGAGGCGGACGGGACCCTGCACCCGCTGCAGGACGCGTTCCACCGCCACCACGGTCTCCAATGCGGGTACTGCACGCCGGGCATGCTGATGGCGGCCGCCAGCTACCTGAAGGAGAACCCGACGCCCACGGAGGCGGAGGTGCGCGAGTCCCTCGAAGGGAACCTCTGCCGTTGCACGGGGTACCAGAACATCGTCGAGTCGATCCTGGATGCCGCCGGTCAGATGAGCGGCGCGAAGTCCTGAGGAGGGAACCAATGGCAACGACGGAGAAGTACGTCGGCCGCCCCGTCCTCCGGAAGGAAGACGCCAAGCTCATCGAGGGCCAAGGCACCTACATCGACAACCAGTCGATGGCCGGCATGGTGTGGATGGAGCTCGTTCGACCTCCGTACGTCCATGCGAAGGTCGATTCGATCGATGTCTCGAAAGCAGATGCCCGGGGTCATCGGCGTGTTCACCGCGGCGGACCTCGACGACGCGTTCCCTGCCGGCCTGCCCATGGTGTGGCCCATCACCGAGGACATCAAGATCCCGACACACTGGCCGCTCACGAAGGACGTGATCAGGTTCGCCGGCGACGCGGTCGCGGTCGTCGTCGCCGGATCGCGGGCTCAGGCGGAGGACGCGGCCGAGGAAGTCGCGGTGCGTGCGACCGAGCTTCCGGTCGTCCTCGACCTCGAGGAAGCCGCGAAGGATCAGGTCGTGCTTCACGAGGACCTCGGCACCAACGTGGTGGTCCACTGGAGCCACGGGGGAGGTGGCGACCAGGCGATCTTCGAGTCCGCGCCCGTCGTCGTGCAGGAGCGGCACCTGCAGCCGCGGTTGATCCCGAATGCGATCGAGGGCCGAGGCTGTCTCGCGTACGGGATCCCGGCAGCCGGTGAGTTCACGCTGGTCTCGTCGACCCAGATCCCGCACATCACCCGCGTTGGACTCTCGATCACCACCGGGATCCCTCAGACGAAGCTACGGATCATCGCGCCCGACGTCGGCGGCGGTTTCGGATCGAAACTCAACATCTACGCCGAGGAAGCGCTCGCGCTCGCGCTGGCGCGACAGCTCGGAAGACCCGTGAAGTGGATCGAGGATCGACAGGAGAACTATCTCGCGACCACGCACGGCCGTGGGGTGATCCACGACTGCACCCTGGCGGGGACCGAGGACGGAAAGATCCTGGGCCTGAAGTTCGTCGAGCTGGCCGACATGGGCGCGTACTTCCAACTCCTCACCCCGGGTATCCCGGAGCTGGGTGGCTGGGTCTACATGGGGCCCTACGACGTGGACGCATATTGGTACGAGTTCACGGGGATCATGACGAACGCGACGCCGACAGACGCCTACCGGGGGGCGGGTCGGCCGGAGGCGACGTACGTGATCGAACGTCTCGTGGACGCCTTCGCCCGTCGGATCGGCAAGGACCCAGCCCAGGTTCGTCGCATGAACCTGCATCCGCCACACGTCGACGCCCAGACCTCGATCATGGGTCTGAACGTCGACTCGGCGAACTACGAACCGACCTTCGACCGGGCGCTCGAGCTCGCTGAGTACGACCAGATGCGGAAAGAGCAAGCCGCTCGTCGCGAGTCCGGCGACGTACGGCAGATCGGGATCGGTCTGTCCAGCTACATCGAGATGTGTGGCTTGGCGCCGTCGGAGATCCTCGGGGCGCTTCGATACGTGGCCGGAGGCTGGGACGCCGCGGAGATCGAATGCCGGCCGTTCGGCAAGGTCGTCGTGCGGACCGGAACCTCACCGCACGGACAAGGCCACGACACCTCATGGTCGCAGATCGTCGCCGATGGGCTCGGCATCACCCCGGATGATGTCGAGGTCCTGCACGGCGACACCGCCGTGTCACGCCTCGGCATGGATACGTACGGCTCACGGTCGGCGGCCGTCGGGGGCGAGGCCCTCCGGCAGGCGGTCGAGAAGGTGAAGGAGAAGGCACGGATCATCGCTGCGCACGAGCTCGAGGTTTCAGAGGACGACCTCGAATGGGCCGATGGCGCGTTCCGCGTCAGGGGCGCGCCCGACAAGGCCCGGACGATCCCCGACCTCGCGACATCTGCATGGCAGGCGCACTCGCTCCCGCAGGGGGTGGAACCCGTGCTGGAAGGGACGGCGGTCTACGACCCACCGAACTTCACCTGGCCCGCGGGGACGCATGTCTGCGTGGTGGAGGTGGATACGGAGACGGGCAAGACCGACGTCCTGCGGTACGTGGCCGTCGACGATTGCGGCGTCGTGATCAACCCCATGATCGTGGAAGGGCAGGTGCAGGGCGGTGTCGCGCAGGGCATCGCGGAAGCGCTGTACGAGGAGGCTGTCTACGACGGGTCCGGGAACCTCATGACCTCGTCGATGACCCAGTACCTGATCCCCTCCGCGATGGAGATCCCCGACATGATCCTGGATCGCACGGAGACGCCGTCGACGACGAACGCTTTGGGCGTGAAGGGCATCGCCGAGGCGGGAACGATCGCCTCGCCGCCCGCCGTGATCAACGCGGTGGTCGACGCCGTGTCGCACCTGGGCGTGACCGAGATGGGGAAGCCCGCGTCGCCCGAACGCGTCTGGCGAGCGATCCAGGAAGCCACCAAGGGGTCGCCAGGAGTGAGCGGTGGTCTCGACGGCGCGACCCCGGCACAGCAGGAAGGAGGTGCGTCGTGATTCCCGCCCCGTTCGACTACGCCCGAGCCGGCTCGGTGGAGGAGGCCATCTCGCTGCTCGGCTCCGACCCCGACGCGAAGGTCCTCGCCGGGGGACATTCACTCCTGCCGGCGATGCGGCTGCGGATCGCGCGGCCGTCGATGCTGGTCGACATCGGCCGGATCGCCGACCTGTCGTACGTCCGCGAGGACGGTGACCGGATCGCGATCGGCGCCCTCACCCGGCACCACGACGTGGCGAACGCCGAGGTGCTCCAGCAACTGTGTCCGATCGTCGCGCACGCCGCCGGGCAGATCGGCGATCCGCAGGTGCGCCACATGGGCACGATCGGCGGGTCCGTCGCGCACGGCGATCCGGCGGGTGACCTCCCGAGCGTGCTGCTCGCCCTCGACGCGGGATTCGTGGCGCAGGGACCGACGGGCACGCGGACGGTCGCGGCCACCGGCTTCTTCACCTCCCTCTTCGAGACGGCGCTCGCGCCCGACGAGGTCCTCACGGAGATCCGCGTTCCGAAGGCGACGGCGGGGTGGAGCTTCATGAAGTTCCAGCGCCGGGCGCAGGACTGGGCCGTGGTCGGCGTCTCCGCCGTCCGTGCGAACGGCGGCGTTCACGTCGGGCTGACCAACATGGGGCTCACGCCGCTTCGCGCGGTGGGGGTCGAGGAGGCGGTGGGTGGGGGCGCGGACCCCGCGTCCGCCGCGGCACGCGCGGACGAGGGGACCGCGCCCCCGGACGACGCGTTCGGGTCCGCCGAGTACCGGCGCCAACTGGTGAAGGTGCTCGTGCGGCGAGCCCTCGAGGAGGCCCTTCCATAGCCCTGCTCGCGCAGGTGCGGTACTCGGCGGACTGGTGGATCACGTTCGCGATCGCGATCGCGATCTCCGTCGCGATCGCGATCGTCGTCAGCCTCGTGGTCGGCCGCTACGTGCGGCGGTACCGCCGCCGGGCCAAGGATGCCGGCGACGACGCCGAGGGCCGTCGTCGCCGTCGCCTCACGACCGTCGTCGGGCTCGCAGGCGGGATCGTCGTCGTGGTCGCATGGCTGATGGTCGGCCTGACGATCCTCAGGGAGTTCAACGTCAGCCTCGGCCCGCTCGTCCTGAGCGCGGGGATCGCCGGCGTGGCGCTCGGGTTCGGGGCACAGACCCTGGTCCGCGACACGATCTCGGGCCTCTTCATCGTGCTCGAACGCCAATACGACATCGGCGACGTCGTAGACCTGGAGACCGACGGCGGGCTCGTCTCGGGGACCGTCGAGGAGCTCAGCCTCCGCATCACGAGCGTCCGTCAGTTCGACGGGACACTGAGCATCGTGCCGAACGGCGCGGTGCACGTCGTCCGGAACAAGACGCGGGGATGGGGCCGGGCCATCGTCGACGTACGGGTGGCCGTCTCCGAGGACACCGCGCGCGTCCGCGTCGTGCTGGAGGAGCTGTTGGAGCAGCTCTCCTCGGAGGAGCCGTTCGAGAGCGCGCTCCGCAAGAACCCGGAGGTGCTCGGCGTCGTCCAGGTCACCGACGCTGCCCAGGTGATCCGCGTCGTCGCCGAGACCGAGCCGTCTCGTCGATGGGAGATCGAACGAGACCTCCGTGAGCGCATCACCGCGCGCATCGCCGAGCGTGGGATCCGCGTGCCCCCCGTCCCGATCCAACCGCGCGGCGCCGATCCGGGCGCCTGACGGTACGCTTCGGGCATGCCGGAGCTCGCCTTCGCCGACGTCGACGCCCTTCAGGATGCGCTGGCGAACCATGCGTATCTCGCGGACCGTGGGCTCACGACCGCGATCTACCTCGCGCTGTCCCTCGGCAAGCCGCTCCTGCTCGAAGGTGAGGCGGGGGTGGGCAAGACCGAGGTCGGGAAGGTGCTCGCGGAGCTCCTCGGCCGGCGGCTGATCCGCTTGCAGTGCTACGAGGGGATCGATGCCTCCCAGGCCCTCTACGAGTGGAACTACGCGCGCCAGCTCATCGCGGTCCGGGCGATGGACGCCACCGACGCGGAGGCCCACGTCGAGGACCTCTTCGGACCGGAGTTCCTGGTGGAGCGGCCGCTGCTCGCGGCGATCCGCGCCGGGGACGAGGCCGTGCTCCTCGTCGATGAGCTCGACCGAGCCGACGACGAGTTCGAGGCGTTCCTCCTGGAGATCCTGTCCGAGTTCGCGGTGACGATCCCGGAGATCGGCAGGGTCGGCGCACTGACACCACCGGGGGTGATCGTCACGTCGAACCGGACCCGCGAGCTCCACGACGCGCTCAAGCGGCGTTGCCTCTATCACTGGATCGATCATCCCGACCTGGATCGCGAGGTCGAGATCGTGCGCGCGCGAGCGCCGCACGTCGGTGCGGCGCTCGCGCGCGACGTCGCGCAGGCGGTGGCCCGTCTTCGCGACCTCGACCTCGCCAAGCGTCCCGGCGTCGCCGAGACGATCGACTGGGCGAACGCGCTCGCGTTCCTCGGCGCGGAGCAGCTCGACCCGCGAGTCGCCCGCGACACGCTGGGCAGCGTGGTGAAGGACCACGAGGACCAGGAGCTCGTGATGGCCAGGCTCGGCGAGGTGGTCGGGGAAGGTGGTTGACGGCGGGGGAACGGCCCACGACCCGGCGCTCGCACCGCTCGTCGCATTCGGCAGGGATCTACGTGCGCAGGGACTCCCGGTCGGCACCGGCAGGATCGTGACCTTCCTCCGCGCGGTCGCCTCGCTGGGGTTCGTCGACCGCGCGTCGCTCTACTGGGCCGGGCGCGTCTCGCTCGTCGCGAGCCGCGCCGACCTCGACGCCTACGACGTCGCCTTCGACACGTGGTATCGGTCGCTCGCGCCGTCGGAGTCGGAGCTCATGATCGAGCTCGCGCTTCCGACCGAGCGCCGGGACGCCGGTGACGAACCCGACGGGCTCCAGGTTGAGGTCGCGCGCACGGCAGGCTCCTGGCGCAGCGCCGCAGAGGACGACGAGCCCGAGCCCGGCGACGAGTCATCGATCAGGATCGTCGCTTCGGCGGTCGAGGTCCTGCGCGCGAAGTCGTTCGCGGACCTGTCCGACGAGGAGCGACGCCGGGTCGCGACGATGATCGACGACCTCACCGTGCGTGCTCCCGTCGAACGGACGCGCCGGACGCGTCCGGCGCCGAAGGGCTCCGCGTTCGACATCCGCCGCACGCTCCGCCGTTCGCTCCGGACCCAGGGCGAGCCCTTCGAACGCTCGTTCCGCGAGCGGCGGTCGCGGACGCGGCCGCTGGTCCTGATCCTCGACATCAGCGGCTCGATGGCGCCGTACGCACGCGCGCTGCTGCAGTTCGGCTACGCCGCGATGGCGGCCGGGCGACGCGTCGAGGTCTTCTGCTTCGGTACGCGGCTCACGCGCGTCACGCGGACGCTCGGTGCGAAGGACCCGGACCGCGCGCTTCGAGAGATCGGGAAGCTCGTCGAGGACTGGGAAGGGGGCACGCGCATCGGCGAGTCCCTGAAGACGCTGCTCGACGGGTGGAGTCAGCGCGCCGCGCTCCGCGGCGCGGTCGTCGTGCTCTGCTCGGACGGACTCGAGCGCGGCGACCCGGCGCTGCTCCGCGCCCAGATGGCGCGGCTCCGCCGGCTCGCCCGCCGGGTGGTCTGGGCGAATCCCCTGAAGGGATCGCCCAGGTACGAGCCGCTCGCGCGCGGGATGGCGGCTGCACTGCCGAGCGTCGACGTCTTCCTCTCGGGGCATAACCTCGAGAGTCTCGAAACCCTGGCGGTGGCCCTGGGTGCCTGAACGCCACAACCGCGGGTTCTGGCTCGTCGTCGGGTCGATCGGGCTCGCGTGCGTGCTCCTCGTGGCGGCGATCCTCTTCAACGCTCCGATGAAGGAGACGATCGGGCACGCGGAGGACACGCTTCGGGTCGCGCAAGGGGCGGCTAACCGGATCCACGACTCAGGTGGCTCCTTCGCCTCGGCGGACGCCGCCGCGCTCGCGGCCGCGGACCCGTCGCATACCTATCGCGAGGGGGCCACGGCATCGACCGGGCTGGATGACGTCAGCATCGCGACCGGCCCCACCTCGTGGGCCGCGGCCGTGCAAGCGCGTCCCGGAGCCTGCTTCTACCTTCACCTGACGGACGCCGGCGGCATCTTCTACGGCGTCGGCACCGTATGCACCGGCTCGGTCGCGATGCACGCCACAGACCCGCGCTGGTAGCGAGTCCGAGCCTTCGGGGCAGTTGCAACGAAGGGCATCGCCCCCTACGGTCGGGGTGGGTTCCTCACATGGGGGTGAAGCGGACGAACGCGCGGCGGATCCTCGTATCGAGCTTCATACCGTTCGTGCTGGCTTCGTGTCACGGTGATGACGCAACGGTGCGTCACCCGGCCGGGTCAGGATCCAGCCGGTCCTCCGTCCTGACCGCGACGAGCACGCCGGTACCGCCAACCGGTTCGAGGCCGGCGGGCGCTTCGGGATCCGCCCAGCCGTCAGGCGAGATCAAGCCGGCCGGCCTCTTCGCCGCGTTCCGGCGATTCGCCGCAGCGCCGCCGTCGATCCACGGACTGTTGGCTTCTCACGCTTCGACCGCAGGAGACTCGATACGCGACGAGCTATGGGTTGACTGGCCCTCGTTCAGGCTCGTCGAGCGGTTCGAGGGAGGAGGCGAACCCCTCGTGGTCAACTCGCGCGATGGCAAGCTCTTCGGGTACCACGACCCACCGAGCGGCGACACCGGCGTCACTCGAAGCTTCGGCGAGGGCGCGTTCGTCCTCGCACCGATCCTTCGATACCTCATGCCGGCAACCGAGACGGTCCCATCGTGTGGTACCGATGGGACGTTGGATCTCGAGTCGTTGCTCGGTCGTCCCACGATCCACCTGCGCTGCGATGCGCAAGGCTGGGACGCTTGGGTCGACCAAGCGACCGGACTCGTTCTGCGACAAGCGCAGGATGATCCGGGGCCCCACGGCTACCGGTGGATCGGTTTCACGGCCATCGAATTCGACCCCGTGGTCGACCCTTCCCTCTTCGACCCACGGTCGATCTAAGGGGCCGCTGTCGCGCGGTCGAGCAGCTCGATCGGGTGCACGACCTCGATGTCGCTCCCGGCGGCGCCGAGCTGCGCGGCGAGCTGCATCGAGCACCCGGGGTTCGCGCTCGCGACGATCGACGCCCCGGTCGCCACCACTGCGTCCGCCTTCTCCCATCCGAGCGCCCGGGCCGCCTCCGGCTGGGTGACGTTGTAGATCCCCGCCGCGCCGCAGCACCGATCTCCGTCGCGGATCTCGGCCAGCCGCAGCCCGTCGATCGTCCGCAACAGGTCGCGAGGTTCGTCGTGGACCTTGAGGGCTCTGAGGGCGTGGCAGGCGTCGTGGTAGGCGACGGTCGCGTCGAGCGAACCGGGCTGCGCGGTCAGTCCCTCGGTATGAAGGAACTCCGTCACCTCCCGCACCGGAAGCCCGGCCCCCGGCCGAAGTTCGTCGTAGGTCGCCATGTGCGCCGCGCATCCGGCGGCGTTCACCACCACGACGTCCGCGTCGTCGAACACGTGACGGGCGCGCTTCGCCAGCCGGCGCGCGATCGCCAGCCGTCCGTTGTGCGCCGCGAGCGCGCCGCAGCAGGCCTGACCCGCCGGCACCATGACCCGCCAGCCGTTCCGTGCCAAGACACGGATCGTCGCGAGGTTCACCCGGTGGAACCATCGATCTTGGACGCAGCCCGAGAGCATCGCGACGGCACCGAGGACCTCGACGCCCGGCGGCGGCTCGGTGATGTGGGGGAGCCGCGCGAACGGGTATCCGCGTCCGGGCACGAGCGCGCGAGCGGCCTTCGGCATGAACGGTCGCGCGATCGGTTGGAGCGCGGCGGCCGCCCGAACGAGCGACGGGTGGGGGAGCACCCAATGGAACCCCAGCCACCGGATGAACCGCGCACGCCTGGTCCGGAGCGGCTCGACCTGCTCACGGGCCGCCTCCATCATCCGGCCGAACGGAACGTGGGATGGGCACACGTCCTCGCACGCTCTGCACACGAGGCAGAGATCCATGAACCCCTCGAAGGTCTGATCGGGGACCGCGATGCCATCCTGGACGGCGCGCATCGCCGCGATCCGACCTCGAGGCGACGCCGATTCCTCCCCCGTGAGGCGGTAGGTCGGGCAATGCGGGAGGCACAGCCCGCAGGCGACGCAGTCGTTGAGGTCGGCGAGCGAAGGAGCCGCGCGGCCTGCGCGCCACGCCGGGGCCGCGATCGGGGAACCGATGAAGCGGGCTCCCTCGGGAAGCTCGCTTCCCAACGGTTCGGCGTGCGCGGGGTATGCCATGACGGCGATGTTACGGCACCGATCGCGGCAGCCGTGGTAGAACGCGAGCACCGACGAGGAGTCGAACATGGACGTTGTCCCCCCGCCCTCCGAGCACCACGCCCCGCCAGGGGCCCCGACCCATGGGGCCCGGCCACCCGGCGAACTCGATCATCGAACGGTGACCATCGTCACGATCGTCGCGTGCGTGGCGATCATCGCGGTGATCGGTGGCGCGATGGCCGTCGCCGGCGGTGGAGCTGACGGGTCGGCCACCCCGGCAGCGCCGTCGCCCACCGCGGTTGCTGCGCCGCAGACGATGGATGCGCACCCCGCCGCGTTCGTGGTCGTGCTCACGTGGGCGCAGGGCGATGGGTTGCCGGTCTCGTACTACGCCGTGACGCGGGATGGGAGGCCGATCTCGACGCTACCGCCGACCACGACCACGTGGATCGACCGCTCGGTGACGCCCGAGACCCGATACGCGTACGTGGTCGCGGCCGTCGGTGCCGACGGAACGAGGGCCACGAAACGAGTCGTGGCGAAGACCCCCACGGCGCCGCCGTCGACGGCCCGGTTCCACGGGACCTTCAACGTCCACCTTCATGCCACGTCCCACTTCGGATTCTCGAACTTCCACGGCGAGGACCAGACCGCGGGATGGCGGTCCACGCCCACGTGTCACAAGGGTCCGTGCGACACGAAGCTCGTCGACCTCCACCAGAAGGATTTCGTGCTGACCCTGACCCGGACCGGCGCCGCGTATCACGGGACCGTCTCGGTCAGCGGGATCGTGAAGTGCGCCGGTGCCGACGTCACCTCGACCTTCACCGTCAGCGTCCACGCCACGGATGCGGGCGTGGTACGCGATTCGTGGGTCGTGACGAAGGTGCAGGGAACGTTGACCCAGAGCGAGTGGGCACAGCTCGGGTGTATCGCATCTGGCGCGACGTACTCGGTGAACGGCTCATTGGTCCACTAGGTCGCATGGCGATCGCGACGCCCGGCTGGCTGGTCCTGGTCTTCTGGCTGGTCGGCGTGTGGATCCTCGCGATCGTCGGGCTCGTGATCGCAGGGAAGCGATCGGCCGCCCGCGAGCTGGTCACCCTCGTGCCGAATCTCGTCGTGTTGTTCCGCGGTCTCCTTCGGGACCCGCGCGTGCCGCGCGGCTCGAAGGCCCTCATGTGGTTCGCGATCGTTTGGGTCGTCTCGCCGATCGACCTGATCCCGGAGTTCATCCCGATCGCGGGCCCGTTGGACGATGCGATCGTCGCCGGGCTCGTCCTGCGCCACCTGCTCCGTACGAGTGGGCCCGACGTCGTCGGTGAGCACTGGCGCGAGGACCCGGCCCGCCCGGATCCTGGGGCTCGGTCGTCGCCGAGGGTAGCGATCACCCTGCACGAACGATGGTCGCCCGCCACGCCTTCGCCTGGAGTTCGGGCAGGTTCGTGACGAAGGTCGCAGGGACGATCTCCCTCACGTCCCACCCGTCGGCGAACGGATCCCTCAGTTCCTGCTGCGTCACGCGGCGAGGACCGAACGATCCTGGCTGGAGATCGCTGAAACACAAGAGATGCAGCACGCCACCGGGCTCGAGCGCCGACGCCAGGCTGGCGACGTAGACCGGCCGCTCAGCGTCCTCGAAGACGTGGAACAGGCCGCAATCGAGAGCCGCACGGAACCGCCGGTCCAACGACCCGAGGGCGAGCGCATCGGCCACGAGGAACTCGGCGGACAGTCCGCGTTCGGAGGCCTTCGCCTTGGCCGCCTCGATCGCCCGCGGCGACGCGTCGATCCCGAGCACCTCGAGCCCGCGCGACGCCAGCTCGAGCGCGTTCTCCCCTGTACCGCAGCCGACGTCGATCACGGGACCGGCGAAACCGCCCGCGTCGGCGATCCAGACGACCTCGGGCTGCGCTCTGCCGATATCCCACGGCGGGACGCCGGCGTACATCTCGTCGAACCCACGTTGATCGGGTGGCCCGGACATGCGTGCATCTTGCCACCCGGGCAAGGCGGGTCCCGACTTGACCGAGGTGACCGAACGGGCGTATGCCGTTCCCGACCCCTTCGGGAAGGAGACTGTATGGCGACCGATCTCACCATCACCGTCGAGGATCGGCCGGGGGGCCTCGCCAGCATCGGCGAGGCGCTCGGCCAGGCCGGGATCAACATCGAGGGCCTACTCGGCATCGGCTTCGAGGGGCGCGGGATCATCCACGTCTGCGTCCAGGACGGGGCCGGGGCGCGAAAGGCGCTCGAGGGCGCCGGTATCAAGGTCGAGGGCGAGGCCGACGCGATCCTCGGTGACCCGGTGCAGGGCGCCGAAACGCCCGGCACGATGGGCGCGATGGCGCGCCAGATCGCGAACGCGGGGATCAACGTCCGCGCGGCGTACCTGGCGACGAACTCGCGTGTCGTCATGGTGACCGACGACAACGCGAAGCTCATGGAGCTCATGAAGAACATGTAGCCCCGGGCGGTCCCAGGCATCGAAGGGCGGCCCCGCCGAAGGCGGGGCCGCCCCTCGCCTCTCCCGATAGTCTTCCCGCCCGTGAACCTCCACGCGTCCGCGAAGTCCTCGTCGTTCACCGAGTCGGTGATCCGCGAGATGACTCGGCTCGCCGCGGTGCACGACGCGATCAACCTCGGGCAGGGCTATCCCGACTTCCCCGCGCCCGAGGAGGTGAAGGAAGCGGCTCGCCGCGCGATCTCGGAGGACCACAATCAGTACCCCATCACGTGGGGAGATCCGACGTTCCGGCGTGCGATCGCGGCGAAGTATGCGGCCGACTACGGTATGATCGTCGACCCCGAGACGGAGATCTGCGTGACGTGCGGATCCACCGAGGCGATGGCCGCGAGCTTCCTGGGGATCCTCGATGAGGGCGACGAGGTCGTCGTCTTCGAGCCGTTCTACGAGAGCTACAACCCCGACGCGATCCTCTCGGGCGCGACCGGCCGATACGTGACGCTGTACCCGCCGGATTGGAGCTTCGATCCGGACGAGCTGGGCGAGGCGTTCGGTCCGCGAACCCGCGCGATCGTCGTGAACTCGCCGCACAACCCTACCGGCAAGGTCTTCACCGCCGAGGAGCTCGGCATGATAGCCAGGCTCTGCCGGGACCACGATGCGATCGCGATCACCGATGAGATCTACGAGCACATCACGTACGAGGATCGCGAGCACGTGCCGATCGCCACCCTTCCCGGGATGCGCGAGCGCACCGTCACGGTCAGCGCGCTGTCGAAGACGTACTCCGTCACGGGCTGGCGCGTCGGATGGGCGGTGGCCCCGCCGCCGCTGATGGCGGGGATCCGTTCGACGCACGATTTCCTGACGGTCGCGGCCGCCGCGCCGCTGCAGATCGCCGGTGTCGCGGCGCTCGGCTTGCCCGGCGAGTACTACCAGCAGATCCGGAAGGAGTACGCCGAGCGCCGCGACCTGATGTTGGAGGTCCTCGCTGCCGCGGGCTTCACGGCGGATCCGCCGGAGGGCGCGTACTACGTGATGGCCGACGTCTCATCGCTCGGGTTCGACGACGACGTGGCCGCTGCGCGACACCTCGTCGAAGACAGGGGGGTCGCGACCGTTCCGGGTTCCTCGTTCTTCTCGCGCCCCGAGCTGGGGCGGCACCTGCTCCGGTTCGCGTTCTGCAAGAAGCTGGAGACGCTGGAAGCTGCGGGGGAGCGGCTCGGATCGACCCGCTGACCTTGCTTCCCGGATCGGCTTCGGGTCCCCGTCGCCGGGTGTTCGAGGACTGGTTCTAGGTCGACCACGTGCGGCCGGGAGCCAGGATCCCGGCGGGGTCCATCGCCGCTCGGATCCGCCGCTCAACCTCCGGCGCCGGGATCGGTGCGTCGCCGAGCCCTCCCGGACCGCGGATCGCCGGTGCGATCCCGCCGAGCTCGGCCGCGCGGGCGCGGAGCTTCGTGAGGGCTCCTTCGTCCTCGAACGGCACCCAGGCGACCCCGACCCCCATGATCGCGCGGTAGCGGTCGATCCCGGCGAGCAGCTGAGCCAGCCTGGACGGCACCACGGCGGCCTCGGCGACGGTCGTCGCGTCCGGGAAGCAGGCCTCGGGGAACGGAGCTTCGGTCTCGCCGAACGCCGCGATCGAGCGCGCGGCGGCGGCCTGCTCCTCGACCTCCTCCGGCCAGCCCTCCAGCCGGACGACCAGCCGGTCGGGCTCCGCGAGCACGGCGGACGGGAGCGGGACGGCGTCGAGCACCCGTCGGCCGAGCTCCAGACCCCCCTCGTTGATCACCAACGTCCGCGCCGTCTTCGGCAACGGTCGCACCTTCAGCGCGATCTGGACGATCGTCCCCAGGGTGCCGAGGGAGCCGGTGAGCAACCGGTGCACGTCGTAGCCGGTGACGTTCTTGACCGTGCGTGCCCCGCTCTTGACGAGACGCCCGTCGCCGGTCACGACCTCCATCTCGACGATGGTGTCGCGCATCGTACCCACGCGGAGCTGACGGACCGTCGTGACGCCGGCCGCGATCACCCCGCCCACGGTCGCGTCATCGGGGCCGTCGACCGGCCACTCCTGGCCACCCTCCGCGAGCATCGTGCGGAGGTCGTGGACGCGCATCCCCGCCTCGACCACGCACAACATCTCGGCCGGGTCGTACGCGATCCGATCGTCCAGGAGGGTGGTCCACAGCTCGGCGTCGGCCTCGCTCGGGTTGCCCTTGTCGATGTGCTGTCGACCGCCGACGATCAACACGCGCGTGTCCGCGGCGCTCGCTCCACGGAGCGCGTCCATGACGTCCCGCTTCGAATGCGGATGGATCAGATCCACGTCCCCTCCGGGAGCGCGCCGTCGCGGCCGAGCGCGGCCGCCGCGTAGTCGCCGCAGCGGGCACCGTCGGGCAGGACCTTGCGCGGGTTCATCCTCCCATCGGGGTCGAAGGCCGCTCGCAGGCACGCTTGTGCATCCAGATCGTCGGCGGTGAACACGAGCGGCATGAAGTCGCGCTTCTCAAGGCCGATCCCGTGCTCGCCGGAGAGCGAACCGCCGGCGTCGACGCAGAGCCGCACGAGCTCATCGGAGGCCGCCAGCACGCGCTCGAGCGTTCCGGGCACCGAGCGGTCGAACGAGAACAGCGGGTGGAGGTTGCCGTCGCCCGCGTGGAATACGTTCGTGACGATCAGGTCGTGCCGCTGCGCGATCGCGTACACCCCCGCGAGGATGTCGGCGAGCGCCTTGCGCGGAACGACGCAATCGTGCAGGTGGTAGTGGGGCGCGATCCGCGCGATCGCGCCGAACGCCGACTTGCGGCCCTTCCACAGGAGGGCACGCTCGGTGTCGTCGGCCGCGACCCGGATCGTGCCGACGAGGTGCTCGCGGGCCGCGGCCTCCACCTCGCGGGTCTGCGCGTCGACCGCGGCCGGAAGGCCGTCGACCTCGACAAGCAGGACCGCCGCCGCATCGGTCGGATAGCCGGCGTGCGCGAAGTCCTCCACCGCGCGGACGATCCCTCGATCCATCATCTCGAGCGCCGCGGGGACGACGCCGCGAGCGATGATCGCGGAGACGGTCTGCGCGCAATCCTCGACCTCGGCGAAGTCCAGGAGCATCGTGCGGACGGCGGGGGGCAGCGGCGTGAGCCGCACGCACGCCGCCGTCACGATGCCGAGGGTCCCTTCCGAGCCGACGACGAACCCGCGGAGGTCGTAGCCGGGGGCGGCGGGCGCTTCGGCACCGAAGCGCCCGACGCTCCCGTCGGGGAGCACGACGTCGACGGCGAGGACGTGCGCCGAGGTCACGCCGTAGGCGAGGCAGTGCGGACCGCCGGCGTTGGTGTTCACGTTGCCGCCGATCGAGCTGACCTGCTGGGATGACGGGTCCGGCGCGTAGGTGAACCCGGTGGGCCGCAGGGCGTCCGCCAGGTCGAGGTTGAAGACGCCGGGCTCGACCCACGCGAGCCGGTCCTCGGGTCGGACCTCGAGGATCCGGTCCATCTTGGCGGTGACGACGACGATCGCGTCCGCGATCGGCGTCGCACCGCCGACCAGCCCCGTCCCGCTGCCGCGCGGCACGACCGGGAGGTCGTGCCGCGCCGCCACCCGCATGCACACCACGACGTCCTCCGCGGATCGCACGAACACGACCAGACCCGCGCTCCCCTCGACCATCGACGCATCCCGCGCGTACAGCCGGAGGGCGAGCGGATCGTGCAGGACGGCGTCGGCGCCGAGGGCAGCGACGAGCTCGGTGCGTGCATCGTCCAACGCGGCCATGGCTCGTAGGCTACGTCGGCGATGGCGACGTGGGCGGAGCTCGAGCGCGCCGAGGAAGCGCTCGCGGCCTTCGGCCGCGAGCGCTTCGCCAGCCGCATCACCTACCAGGCCACGCTGATGCGCGACGGCTCACCACGGCTCCACCCCGTGTCGCCGTGGTTCGCCGCCGGCCTGCTCTGCGTCTCGTTCCGCGAGACGAGCCCCAAGGTCGCCGAGGTCGCGCGCGACGGTCGCTACGCGATGCACTCGTCCCAGCCCCCAGACGATCACGATGGGCTGCACGGCGAGTTCATGGTTCGCGGATGGATGGAGCAGATCTCGCCGGTGCACCCCGCGGTGAACGCCCGGCCGAGCGAACCGGACTTCGCCCTCGTGCACTACGCGTGCTCGGTGGAGGAAGCGGTGCAGACGACGTACCCGGGAGGCGGTCCGCCGGTCTACCGGCGGTGGCGGGCCTAGTCCTCAGGCGACGCGGCCGGGCGCGCCGTCGGGTGCTTCGAAGGGCAGCCCGGCGGCCTCCCAGGCCTCCATCCCGCCCTCGACGTTGTGTGCCTTGTAGCCCCGCGCCTGGAGCATCATGGTCGCGAGCTCGCTGCGGTTGCCGGAGCGGCAGATCACGGCGACGGGCTTCTCCGGGTCGAGCGCCGGCCCGCCTCCCGCCATGAGCGTGTTCAACGGAACGTGGATGGCGCCGTCGACCCGACCGGCGTCCCATTCGTACTGCTCACGGCAGTCGACGAGTTGTATGTCGGCGAGGCGATCGTAGACACCCTTGACGTTGGCGAGGTCGTCGTCCATGTCCAGCCAGGCTACCAGCGACCCGCGGTCAGGCGGCCCACGGTCAGCCGGTCTCGAGCGCTTCGTCGAACGCTCGATAGGCCTCCCGACCGAACAGGACGAACCGAACCTCGTCCACCTTCGTCTCGGCATCCTGCACCGCGTCGATCGCGACGGCCGCCGCCTCCCGCACCGGGTAGCCGTACGCGCCGGTCGAGATCGCCGGGAACGCCACCGTTGCTGCGCCGAGCTCGTCGGCGACGCGCAGACACGCGAGGTGGCACCGCGCGAGGAGCGACGCCGGATCGCGTTCGCGCCGGTAGACCGGACCGACGGTGTGGATCACCCAGCGTGCGGGCAGATCGCCCGCCGTGGTCGCGACCGCCTCACCGACCGGCAGCCCCTCCGGATAGCGTTCGCGACGGAGGTCCCGGCAGGCATCGAGGATCGTCTCCCCGCCCCGGCGGTGGATCGCGCCGTCCACGCCACCGCCGCCGAGCAACGTCGCGTTGGCAGCGTTCACGATCGCGTCGACGTGCTCGTGCGTGATGTCACCTTCGACGAGCTCGATGCGCGTCATGGAGCTATCGTAGGCCGATGCTCAACCGGGGGGCCTCCGCATGATCGTCTGTCTCGCCGCGAACCCGTCGATCGACAAGCTGTTCGAGGTCGATCGCCTCATCAAGGGTGACATCCATCGCCCGCTCGGACTCGTCGCGACGGCCGGGGGCAAGGGTCTGAACGTAGCGCGCGCCGCGCACACGCTCGGCGGCGAGCCGACCGCGGTCAGCCTGCTCCGCGGGCATGCCGGGAAATGGCTCGAGGAGCAGCTTTCCGCCGAGGGCGTTCCGGGCGTGTTCGTCTGGTCGCGTGGCGAGAACCGCTCGTCCCTGTCGGTCGCGGATCGCGAATCGGGTGGATTGACCGAGTTCTACGAGCACGGCTCGGTCGTCCCGAGCGCCTCCTGGATCGAGCTGACGCACGCTGCCACCTCATTGTTCCCCGTCGCTCGATGGCTGACGATCAGCGGATCGCTCCCTCGGGGTGTTCCGGATGAGGGGTACCGCGACCTGGTCGTCGAGGCGCGGGCGGCGGGGCTCGGGGTCGCCGTCGATTGCGAAGGGGACCGGCTCCGGCTCGCGCTCGAAGCCAAGCCGGACATCGTCAAGGTGAACTCGACCGAGGCGCGCGAGCTGTTGGGTGTTCCCACCGCCCGGCACGAGGAGTCGCTCACCGCCGCGCGGAAGCTGCGCGACCTCGCGGGCGGCGACGGACACGCGGCCCTGGTGACGCGGGGCGCCGAGGGGGTCGTGCTCGCGGCTCCGGACGGCACCCTGTACGAGGGGATGCTCTACGTGCGCGGTCGCTACCCGGTCGGGAGCGGCGACGCCTTCCTGGCCGGTCTCGTCACGGCGCTCGACGCCGCTCTGGGCTGGGACGAGGCGCTCTGCCGAGCGCTCGGCGCGGCCACCGCGAACGCCGAGATCCCCGGCGCCGCGCGGCTGGATCCCGCGCGCGCCGCGGATCTCGGCTCCCAGGCACAGGTCCGGATCCTCTGAGCCGCGGCTCAGAGACGATTCCACTCGATCTCGACCTTCGGCGGGTCACCGTCGTCGACCCAGCCGGCAGTCGCATCCCCTTCGCGAGCCATGCCCACCGGTCCGCGGGAACCACGATCCGGAGGATGACCTGACGCGTCGCTCCACCGGGACCTTCGACATCGAGCGTCACGGGAACCGCGCCGCCGCCGGGCGTCGCCGTCGGTTCCGGTGCGGTGCTCCCGGCGGCCGGCTCTGCCACGCCGGCAGTGCCGAGGGTGAACGAGGTTTCCGCCCGCCCCGTGCGTTTGGCTTCGTCCTCCGCGCCGCGGATCTGGTCCGCCAGCGCCTTCACGTCCTCGTTCGAAACGTGGATCCCCAGCCGCTCGGCGTCCGCCTCCATCTTCTTCGCGATCGCATCGGGCGCGCCGGCCTCGTCCGCGGGCATCTGGCCGTTCTTCATCACCGGCAGCGTGAACGTGAGGTTCAACGCCTTGCGGCGGGTTATCAGTCTCATGAGCAGCAGGAGCGCCAGGATGATCGCCAGCACGACGATGACCTTCATGCGCTGGACCCTACGCCAGGCTCGTGTCCCACTCCAGCAGGACCTT
>VAYU01000023.1:211879-216004 GCA_005884925.1 Actinomycetota bacterium
GCGCCCGCCGTGCGCCATGGTGTCCACCATCGCGTGCAGGGCTGCGGCGTTCCCCGACATCTCCAGCCCGACGTCGAAGCCCTCGACCATGCCCAGCTCCTTCTGCACGTCGTGGAGGTCGCGCTCGGTCGGGTCGATCACGAGCGTCGCCCCCATCCGCTCGGCGAGCGCGCGCCGGTACGCGTTCGGCTCGCTCACGACGACGAACCGAGCTCCCGCGTGCCGGACCACGGCTGCTGCCATGCAGCCGATCGGCCCGGCGCCGGTGATCAGGACGTCTTCGCCCAGGACCTCGGTCGAGAGCGCGGTATGCACGGCGTTGCCGAACGGGTCGAAGATCGCCGCGACCTCGGGGTCCACGTCGTCGGCATGCTTCCACACGTTGGTCATGGGGATCGCGATCAGCTCGGCGAACGCTCCCGGCCGCTGCACGCCGACGCCCTGAGCGTTCGCACAGAGATGCCGTCGCCCCGCCAGACAGTGCCGACATCGCCCGCAGACGACGTGACCTTCGCCGCTCACCCGGTCGCCCGGCAGGAAGTCGTTCACGTTGGAACCGACCGCGACGATCCGCCCGGCGAACTCGTGTCCGATCACGAGCGGCGTGACGACGGTCTCCTTGGCCCAGGCGTTCCAATCCCAGATGTGGACGTCGGTCCCACAGATCCCGGTGCGCTCGACTCGGATCAGCACGTCGTTGATGCCGATGGTCGGCTCCGGAACGTCTTCGAGTCGGAGGCCCACCTCGTCCGCGTACTTCACCAGGGCGTTCATCGTCGAAGCGAGCGTACCGGTCTTAGCGCGAGCCACGTCCGCTCCGGCCGCAGATCGTGAGGGGCGTTACGCCGCAGTCGCATTGACAGACCGTCGCGATGCTCGGAATGATGAGAAATCTGACGCGTTCGAGGGGGTTCCGTCATGCGCCGATGGATCGGGCCGGTCACGATGCTCGTGCTGTTCTCCTTCCTTGCGGTGGGTCCCATCACCCATACGCCCCGCGCGGAGGCCGGTTGCGGGTCCGCAGGATGCGCCGCCCCGGTTCCGTGCAACACGCACGCGGGCGCCTGCTGGAAGCCGGCGACGAACGCCCGCTGGCAGTACCAACTCGAGGCCGCGAGGGACAAATCGGGCAACTGCCTCTATACCTCGACCGGCGGGATCAACGTGAACATCAGCGGTACGCCGTTCACGGGCGGCGCCTCCGTGAAGCCCTCCGTGTTCGACATCGACTTCCAGACGGACGGCGCGTGCACCGGGGGCACGATCACGCAGGAGAACGGCTCCGCAGTGAGCGCGATCCACACGGGGGGAGGCCGGGCGATCTGCTACATCGACGCGGGCGGCGCTGAGAGCTTCCGACCCGACTACCCGGAGTATCAAGCGTTCAACGCGAACTGCAACGGGTGCCTGTTCGGCAGGCCGATCGGTGGCTTCCGGAACGAGTTCTGGCTCAACATCAACAACAACCAGGGGCAGCGCACGTTCATCCTCGGTGAGATCTCGAAGCGGCTCGACCGCTGCGTGGCGAACGGTTTCGACGGCGTGGAGATGGACGTGGTCGATGCATGGTCGAATCGAACGGGGCTGACGATCACCGGCGACACGCAACTCCTATTCAACACCGCGCTCGCGAACCTCGCCCACGGCAAGGGGTTCACGGTGGCCTTGAAGAACGACGTCGAGCAGGTGCCCGACCTGGCGCCGTACTTCGACTACGCCATCAACGAGCAATGCGAGCAGTACTCGGAGTGCGGCAACTACTCGACGTACTTCGCGAGTGCCGGGAAGGCCGTCTTCCAGGTGGAGTACAAGCTGAAGACGTCGAACTTCTGCCCGCCGGCGAACGCCGCGAACCGCAACGCGATCATGAAGACCTACGACCTGCTGGATCTGCCCTGGACACCCTGCCGTTGAGCGGCGTCATCCGACGTCGACCGGTGCGGCGAACTGCGGGAGCCAGCGCGCCTCAGCCTGGAGCATCCGGTCGACCATCTCGTGGATCTTCGGGAGCGTCTGCACGGCGCCGGTGAGCGGATCCAGCGCCACCGCCGCGTGCACGAGGTCGCGGTCGCCGGTCATCGCGGCTTCGACCGCGAGCCGCTGCACCGTGATCTGCATCTCGTTGAGCGCGGCACACGCGAGGGGCAACGTCCCGTACGGGACCGGGTGGACGCCGGCGGCGTCGACCCGGCACGCGACCTCGACGCAGGCGTCGGTCGGGAGGTTGTCGATCAAGCCGTCGTTCCGCACGTTCCCGTACACGACGCGTTCGGTGCCGGTGACGAGGCTGTCGACGATCGGTGCCGCGAACTCACCCCCATGCCGGATCCCGTTCGCGCGAGCGTCCGCCACGATCTCGGCGTTACCCTGGCTCGTGTCGGAGGACCGCGAGACCTCGAGGTAGTTCCACCGCCGGTCCAGGTACTCCTCGACGAGCTCCGGGGTCTTGCGGAACCACGGCCAGTACTCGCTCGCGTGATGGCTCGATTCGGTGTGGAAGTACCCGGTCAGCAGCATCAGCTCGGTGCGGACGCGCTCGATGCTCTCGTACGGGTCGTCGGAGCGCGGGAGGAGCGGCATCGTCCGATCGACGTGTCGCGCTCGCATCACTTCGCGGATCCTCGGGATCAGGTCCTCGTCGCCACGGCGGAACTGCGTGAACCAGGCGGTGTGGTTGACGCCGGCGCAGTCGAACGTGACCTCGTCGGAAGGGATCCCCAGCTCGCGCGCGAGCTGCTCGGACGTTCCCTGCACGCTGTGACAGAGCCCGACGATGCGGATGCCCAACAGGTCGGTCGCCCAGCAGTTGATCGACATCGGGTTCGCGTAGTTGAGGAGGAACGCGTCCGGACAGATCTCGAGCATCGCCTCGGCGACCTCGCGGAGCGCGGGCACGGTCCGGAGCCCGCGGAAGATGCCGCCCGGTCCCAGCGTGTCGCCCACCGTCTGATCGATCCCGTACGCGCGCGGGATCTCGATGTCGGATGCGTACGCATCGGCGCCGCCGACCTGGAAGACGGTGATCGCCACATCGGCGCCACGGAGAGCATCGCCGAGCGTCACGGGCACTTCGACGCGTGCCTGCAGCTCGCCGAGCTCGATCAGCTCCCGGGCGGACGCCGCGGTCCGTTCCGCGGACGGGACATCGATGTCGTACAGGACGATCGTCGACGACGCGAGGGCCGGGAACGACAGGACGTCCCTCACGAGCTCCATCGGGAACACCCATCCGCCGGCCCCGACGATCACGATCCGCGGTCCATCGCCCCTCATCGACCGATGGCCTCGCGGGTCCGCAGGTCGAACAGGTGCACCCGCTCGGGAACGACCCCGAGCCGTATCCGCTCGCCCGGCGAGGGCTCGTCTGCCGGCTCGAAGACCGCCGTGATCGCCGCTCGTGCCCCTTCGACCACGAGCGGGATCTCGGCTTCCTCTTCCGCCCCGCTCTCGACGGCGCTCCCCGCGGTGGTCCCGTGGACGACGACCTCGTTCCCGAGCGGTTCGACGACGTCCACGACGAACTCGAGCGAGGGACCGGCCCCGTCCGCGGGCCGCAGGTCCTCGGGCCGGAGACCGACCGCGACCTCAGGCGCATCCGGGCCGGACCACGGAAGCTCGAGCTCACCGAGCCGGATGCATCCGTCCGTGCAGCGACCGCGAAGCAGGTTCATGGGCGGGCTCCCGATGAACCCCGCGACGAAGAGGTTCTTCGGCCGACGGTAGACCTCCTGGGGCTTCCCGATCTGCTGGACGCGACCGTTCGACATCACGACGATCCGGTCGCCGAGCGTCATCGCCTCGACCTGGTCATGCGTGACGTAGATCGTGGTGATCCCCAGGCGCTGGTGGATCCGCTTCAGCTCCGCTCGCATCTGCACGCGGAGCTTCGCGTCGAGGTTCGACAGCGGCTCGTCCAGCAGGAAGGCTTTCGGTTCGCGCACGAGCGCTCGCCCCATCGCGACCCGTTGACGCTGACCACCGGAGAGCTGCGCCGGACGGCGTTGCAGGAGGTCGTCCAGCCCGAGGATCGCGCTCGCCTCCCGGACGCGACGTTCGATCTCCGGCTTCGGCGTGTGCCGCTCCTTCAGCCCGAACGCCAGGTTCTTGTACACGGTCATGTGCGGG
>VAYU01000094.1 GCA_005884925.1 Actinomycetota bacterium
TGGAGCCGGTTGTGGCCCTTGTCGACGACCCAGACGGTGCCCTCCGCGTCGATCGCGAGGTCGCTCGGCCCCGAGAGACCTCCGTCGCCGCTCCCGGAGCTCCCCCACTTGGCCAGGAACGTTCCGGTGGGGCTGAACTTCTGTATCCGGTTGTTAACGCTGTCCGCGACCCACACGTTCCCGGATCCATCGACCGCGACGCCCTTCGGCGACTTGAAGTTGCCGTCCTCCGTCCCGAGCAGGCCCCACGTGCGGAGGAAGGTGCCCGTGGCGGAGAACTCCTGGATGCGGTTGTTGTTGGTGTCGGCGACGTAGACGTTCCCGCTGGACGGGTTGACCGCGATCCCCGACGGGTTGGATACCTGGCCATTGCCCGTCCCGCTGCTCCCCCATTGGGTGATGTACCCGCCGGAGGAATCAAGCTTCTGGATCCGCTGGTTCGTCGTGTCCGCGACGTACAGGTCGCCGAGCGGTCCGATGGCCAGGGCGCCGGGATCGTTCAACTTCCCGTTCGTGTTGCCGGTCCCTCCGAACTCCGCCAGCAGGTTGCCCGCCGCGTCGAACTTCTGGATCTGGTCGGTGGCCTTCTTCGTCACGTAGACGTTGTCGGACGCGTCGACGGCGATCCCCGTCGGGAGGTCGGGCACCCCACTCCCCGGGTACTGGCCCCACTCGACCTCCGCGACACCGGCGCTCGAGAACCGCTGGATCCGGCCGTTGCCGGTATCGGCGACGTAGACCTTGCCGCCGGGCGCGACCGAGATCGATCCCGGGGCCGAGAGGACGCCGCTGCCGTAGGTTCCCAAGAGGGTCGCGCCAAGGGTGTCGTACTCCTTGATCACGTTCCCGGACGTCGTCACCCAGACGTTGTCCGTTCCGTCGAGGGCCGCGCCGACCGCACCGGCGACCGCCCAGGACGAGAGGGGCGTCCCCGAGCTGTCGAACCGAGCGACGGCGTTATTGCCCGCGACGTCGATCACGTCCGTGCTGTCGACGGCCACGCCCGTCGGGTTCAACGTGGTCCATTGCGTGATCAGGTTGCCGGATGCGTCGAACTCCTGGATCCGGTCGTTGCCGGTATCGGCTACGTAGACGTTGCCGAGGGAATCGACCGCGATGCCCTTCGGATGGACGAACTGGCCGTTCCCGGTTCCGTATGCACCCCAGCTCGTCACGTAGTTGCCCAAGGCGTCGAACCGCTGCACCCGGTTGACAGAGTTGCTGTAGCGCTCGAGGACGTAGACATCACCGCTCGAGGCGACCGTGACCGCCGTCGGGTCATACACCTTCCCGACCGCCACCGGGCCGGTGGCGGGCCCGGGGCCCGCGATCACGTCCAGGAAGGTGCCGTCGGCGGAGAACTTCACCAACTGATCGCTGACGGTGGTGCCGTCGACGTTCGGATCCGCGACGTACACGTCTCCTGCCGCGTTCACCGCCACGCCTTCGGGCGAGTTGAGCCGGGGCAGTCCGATCATGCCGACGAACGTCAGCGGATCGCTGGCACTCGCCGGGTTCACGAGGGCAGTGGTCAAGAGGCCGGCGCTGGTCGCGATGACCACGCACACGCTGAGGAGACGCCTCAGCATCCCGCGAGGGGACACGGCGAACTGGCTCGGAATTCGGGTCACCCAGGAGTTGTCGGCTCGGGCAAGGATCTCCTTAACCCGAGGCGGATGCTTTGCGACGCCGGGCGAACGGGCCGGCGAGTCAGTCCCGAGCGGTCAGGACCTCGTGCCCGTCCTGGGTGACGGCGACGGTGTGCTCGAAATGCGCCGACAGGGACCCGTCGGCGGTCACCACGGTCCATCCATCGGGCATGACCGCGGTCTCGTCCTCACCCAGGTTCAACATGGGCTCCACGGCGACGACAAGCCCTGGCCGCAGCTCCGGGCCCCGGCCGGGCTTGCCCCAGTTCTGGATGAACGGGTCCTCGTGGAGGGCTCGGCCGATCCCGTGACCCCCGTACTCGCGCACGATCCCCATCCCCTCCAGCCGCGCGACCGTCTCGATCGCGTTGCCGATGTCGGAGAGCTTCCCACCGGGCACGATCACGGAGATCGCCGCATCGAGCGCACCCTCGGTGGTCTTCACGAGCCGCTCGGCCTCGGCGCTGGGCGCGATCCCGCCCACGAACACCGTCACGGCGGAATCCGAATGGAACCCCTGCCAGATGGCACCGAAATCGAGCGACAGCAGGTCGCCTTCCTCGAGCCGTCGAGCCGTCGAGGGGATCCCATGCACGATCTCGTCGTTCACCGAAGCGCAGATCGTGGCGGGGAACGGCCGCGACGAGGCACCTCGATACCCCTTGAAGGAGGGCGTGGCGCCCTGTTCCGCGATGTACTGCTCGGCCACCCGATCAAGGTCGAGGGTGGTCCGGCCGGGCGCGACAGACTCGAGAACACGGCTGATCGTGCCCGCCACGATCCGGCCGGCGGTTCGCATCTTGTCGAGCTCGTCGGGAGATTTCCGGATGATCATCTGTTCCCTCGCCTCAGACCGCGTCACCGAGCGCGGCGAGCATGCGCTCGGTGACGGTGTCCATCCGAGCCTCCGCGTCGACGTCGCGGAGGAGTCCCCGCTCCGCGTAGTAGCGCTCCAGCGGTTCGGTCTGCTCCCGGTAGATCGCGAGGCGTCGTTTGACCGTCAGTTCGTCCTCGTCGCTGCGCTTCTCCAGGGGGGTTCCGTCCACGTCACAGAGCTGATCGTTGGCCGGCGGCCTCCACTCCTGATGGTACGTGCGCTTGCAGACCGGGCAGGTGTAGCGACCGATGATGCGCCGGATCGCCGTCGTGTCGGAGATCGTGAACTTCACGACCGCGGTCAACGGCGTCCCCAGCTCCACGAGCGCGACCTCCAGCGCCTGGGCCTGCCGTACCGTGCGGGGGAACCCATCCAGGATGAAGCCCTTGGAGGCGTCGGGCTCTCCGAGGCGCTCCTCCACCATGCGCACCACGACGTCGTCCGGGACGTACTCGCCCCGGTCCATGTAGGTCCTCGCTTCGATCCCGAGGCGGGTTCCCTCCTGCACGTGCTCGCGGAGGATGTCGCCGGTCGAGATCTGGGGGATGTCCAGGCGCTCCGACAGGATCCGGGCCTGTGTCCCCTTGCCGGCGCCGGGGAGTCCGAGGAAGACGAAGCGCATCGGGCGCTCCCCCCGCTACCGCAGGAAACCCTCGTAGTGCCGCATCATCAGCTGCGACTCGATCTGTTTCATCGTCTCGAGCGCCACACCAACCGCGATCAGGATCGACGTGCCTCCGAAGGGGAACTGCTGGAAGTTCCACATCGCGAGCACGATCGTCGGGATCAAGGCGATCGCCGCGAGGAAGAGCGAGCCGGGCAGCGTGATACGGACCAGGATGTCGTTGAGGTAGTCGGCGGTCGGCCGCCCGGGCCGGATCCCGGGGATGAAGCCGCCTTGCTGACGGAGGTTGTCGGCCGTCCGGACAGGGTCGAACTGGATCGCCGTGTAGAAGTAGCTGAAGAACACGATCAACGACGCCAAGATGAACATGTACAGGATGCTGCGTTGGTTCTGGACGTACTTGTTCACGAAGGTCGAGAACCACTGCCCGTGATACACGCTCGCGATCAGCACCGGGAAGTAGAGCACCGAGGTGGCGAAGATGATCGGGATCACACCAGCCTGGTTGACCTTGAGCGGCAGGTACGTGCTCCCACCCATCGTCTGCTTGCGGCCGACGACACGCTTGGCGTATTGGACGGGCACCTTGCGCTGCCCCTGGTCCATGTAGACAACCGCGACGATGATCCCGAACCCGA
>VAYU01000098.1 GCA_005884925.1 Actinomycetota bacterium
CGACGACGACCTCGACCTTGACCTTCGGGACGAAGTCCACCTGGTATTCCGCGCCGCGATACACCTCGGTGTGTCCCCGCTGACGGCCGAACCCCTCGACGTCGGTCGTCGTCAGCCCGCTCACGCCGATCTCGCGGAGCGCGTCCTTCACGTCGTCGATCCGGTGGGGCTTCACGATGGCGGTGACCAGCTTCACGCGCCGGAGCTTACCCCCGCGGGTGCGGCCGGTGGAGCCCAGGTCGGGGTCGGGGCCTCGGCGTGCCATCGCGGGCGCCGCACTCGGTCCCATGCCCGCCGCAGCCACGGCCACACGCCGGCATATCTAGACCGCGCCGATGCCCACGATCGACCGCTCGTAGTCGAGCCACTCGCGAACGACGGTCATGCCGACGTTCCGGTAGAGCTTGACCGCGCCGGACTCGTTCTGGGAATCCACGTTGAGCTCGGCGATCTTCATCCCTCGTCGCGAGAGATCCGCGAGCGCGGAGCGGAGCAACGCGGAGCCGATGCCGCGTCCCTGCATCTCGGGTCGGACCCCGAGGTCGCCGATCCATCCGATCCGTTCATCGGCCAGGACGTACTGGTACGAGGCGCCAACGATCCGGCCCGCATGCTCTGCCAAGAGCATGAGTGACGGGTCGTAATGGCCAGCGCGTCGTGTGTTGTCCCACCATCGCTCCAGACCGACAGGCTGATAGCCGAAGTGCGTGCGGAAGGCGCTGTCCATCGTCTCCCAGATCCCGACGTCGTCGACACCCTCGATGGATCGGCGGATCGTGACCCCGGGCGGCGTCGAGCCGGCCACATATGCGGTCGGGAGATCCATGCGCATGTGCCAAGCCGTCCGCACATGGCGGTACCCCCGGTCCGCCAGCAGGTCTCGAGCCGCTCCGTCCACCGCCGCGATGGAGTGGTGGAGCGGCACCGTCGCGTCCGGGACGATCAAGGCCGCCGCGGCGGTCTCCGTCCACGCGAGCACCGCCGTTCCCAGGCCGCGTCCTCGGTGCTTGGGATGCACGCGCGCGAACGCTCCGATCTCCTTCGCGGGGTCGATCGCCTCGAGGTCGGCAGTCGCGGCCAAGCCCCCGTCGGCCGAGAAGACCAGCCGGGTCATGTTCGGCAGGTCGACCCAGTCGCTCCGCCAGGACTGCTCGATCCACGCCCGACTGGACTCCCCGGTGCCGAACAGGGTCCGGTCGACCTCACGGAAGAGCCCATCGACGGCATCGACATCGTCGAGCGTCGCCGGCCGCGACCGATAGCCGGCGGGTGCCCTCACGGCGCGAGCTCCAGCTGGTAGGTGTCGTCGACGACGATCGGACGCATCCCGACCCGTTCGTACAGACCGACCGCGCCGGTCTCGTTCTCGGCATCCACCCACAGCGTCACCTCGCGATGCCCGGCACCCGCCATCTCGACGAAGGCTCGGCGCAGCAGAGCCGAACCGATGCCGCGGCCGCGCCAAGGCTTCCGCGTCCCGAGCGCCGCGACCTGGGCGACCTCCCCGCCGGTCACCTGACGGAGGAACGCGACGATCTGGTCCCCCTCCAACGCGAGCAGCCATCGTGAACGGTCATCTTCATCGGCATCGAACCGGCGCTCTCGCCACACCTCGAAGGACTCCGGCGAGAACCCGAAGTGCTCCGCGAACGCCTCCTGATCCGCGCGGTAGAGACCGAGCTCGTCGGGGTGCTCGGCCAGGGTCGTGAACCGGATGCCGTCCGGCGATCCCTCGGTTGATCCTTCCCGGCCGATCTCCCGATGCATGGTCCATGACGATCGCACCCGGCGGAACCCGCGCTCCAAGGCCACCGTCCGGTGCGCATCGTCGTTGCGGTAGACCAGGTGACGCAGCGACCGGGCCCCGCGTTCGCGTGCTCGCGCGACGAGCCAATCGACGAGGAACGGGAGCGCTCCGCCGGCACGACCGGCCGGCGGGAACGTCACCCAGGAGTTGAAGGGCTCGGCGCCGTCGTCGTCCTCGCGGCCCACCCCCGCGAACGCGACCGGAACGCCGGCGCGCTCGAGGATCCGACCGTCCTCATGGATATCGAAGCCCGGGCCTCGCCAGACGAAACGGATGACCTCGTTCCAGTCGGCGGTCACGCGGCCGTGATCCGCGAGCTCGTGAGCACGGAGCAGTCGGACGACCGCGGCCTCGTCGTCAAGCGACGCGGCTCGGTCGCGATGTTCCGGAAGCACTACTCGCCGACGGCCTTCTTCCGCGCCGCAGGCTTCTTGGCGGCCGGCTTCTTCGCGGACGACTTCTTCTTGGCCGCGGGCTTCTTGGCCGCCGGCTTCCGCGAGGGCGCTGGTTCGTCCCCCTGCTTCTTGGCGGCAGCGACCGACGCCTTGAGCGCCTCCATCAGGTCGACGACCTTGGCGGTCGGCTCGGGAGCGACGACCTCGATCTCCTGCCCGTTGAGCTTGGCCTCGACGATCTGGAGGAGCGCCTCGCGGTAGTCGTCGGAGTACTCCTCCGGGTTCCACTCCCCCGAGAGCGACTCGATCAGCTGCTTCGCCATCTCCAGCTCCTGACCACGGATCTTAGCGCTGACGTCGACGCCGCCGAAGTCGGCCTCGCGGATCTCGTCGGGCCAGTACATGGTCTCCAGCACGAAGGCCTCATCCTTGAACCGGAGCGCGGCGAGGTGCTCCTTGTCCCGGAAGCTGACCTTGGCGATCCCTACGCGACCGTCATCGCTCATGGCCTCGCGGAGCAACCCATACGCTTTGGCGCCGGTCTCTTCGGGGACGAGGTAGTAGCTCTTCTTGAACATCACGGGATCGATCTCATCCAGGTCCACGAACCGCTGGATGTCGATGGCCCTGCTGGACTCGACCGGGATGGCGTTCAGGTCCTCGTCCGTCAGGACGACGTAGCGGTCCTTCTCCACCTCGTAGCCCTTGACGATGTGCTCGAAGGAGACCTCATCACCGTCCTTCTCGCACACGCGCTTGTAGCGGACGCGGCCACCGTCCTCGTCGTGGAGCTGGTTGAACCGCAAGGTCTTCTCTTCGGTCGCGGGGTAGACGGCGACCGGGATCGTCACGAGGCCGAACGAGATGGCCCCTTTCCACATGGCCCTCGGCATGGCGTCCTCCAGGTCCTTGACTGCGCCGCACGCTGCGGGAACGGTCAGTCTAGCCCGGAACGCCGACACGGCTGGGGCTGAGGTCGGCCCGCGGATCTCGATGAGCCGCGACGGCTTGGGTCGCGGCTACAGGCCGAGCTTGCTCACGACCTCGTCGGTGGTCGACGCGGCGGTGTCCACGACGGTCTGGACGGTCCCGTCGACGGTCGGGCTGACCGACGATGTCGCTCCGCCGGTCGTCTGGTCGACGACACCCGTGACCGTTTGCACGGTGTTGCCGACGGCGCTCGTCACGGTATCCACCGTGCCGCCGACGGTGCCGTCGACCGGGCCGCCGCCCGGGCCGCCGACCGGGCCCGGGGTCGGGTCGGGCGTCGGGTCGCCCGACGGATCCGTCGTCGGCGCGCCGCCGGACACCGGATCGGACGTCGATCCGTGCCCCGCCGCTCCGGTCCCCGGATCGTCTCCCATCGGTGCGTCGCCCGGACGATCGATGGTCGTTGATCCTCCCGTGACCAACAACGCCGTGCTCGCCGGGGAACTCGGGGCCGCGGAGAGCGGCGTGGCCGCGGAGGCGGGGAGGATCTGCATCGCTCCCCCGAGTCCGAGCGCCGCCGCGAGGGCGGTGCTCTTCGCCACGATCGCGATCTGCTCGCCCGAACGCAGGAGCCATCCAACCACCGGCGTGACGGCGACCCATGACGCCGGTCCGACCGTCCACCAGAGGCGACCGATCGAGATGTTGAGGAACAGCCGGACCACCGCTGGATCGAACTGACTCCCTGCGCACCGCGCGAGCTCCCGGCGAGCTGCCGGCGGCGTCATCGGTCG
>VAYU01000095.1 GCA_005884925.1 Actinomycetota bacterium
TCGCTCGATCTGCCCGCCGTGATGCTCACCGCGAGCCACAACCCGAAGAACTACAACGGGTTGAAGTTCTGCATGCCGGGCGCGCGTCCGGTCGGCGAGGACTCCGGACTCCGAGAGATCCGGGCGATCGTCGAGCGAGGTGACGTCCCTCCGGCCGCGGCGAAGGGGACCGTTTCTCGTCGCGACCTGCTCGAGCCGTACACCGAGCATGTGCTTTCGTTCGTAGACGCTTCCGCCATGCGGCCGATGACCGTCGCGGTGGACACGGCCAACGGGATGGGCGGACTCGTCGTTCCCGCGGTGATGGCGCGACTGCCGGTGACGCTTCACCATCTCTTCGCGGAGCTCGATGGCACCTTCCCCAATCATCCGGCCGATCCGCTCGACCCAGAGAACCAGAAGGACCTCAAGGCCTCGGTGCTCGAGCACCACGCGGACGTCGGCCTCGCCTTCGACGGCGACGCGGATCGCGTGTTCCTTGTGGACGAGAAGGCCGAGGATGTCTCAGGTTCGCTGCTCACCGCGCTCGTCGCACGAGCGATGCTTCGCCAGGAACCGGGCGCGAAGATCGTCCACAACCTGATCTGCTCCTGGATCGTCCCGGAATCGATCCGAGCCGAAGGTGGCGTGGCCATCCGCACCCGGGTCGGTCATTCGTTCATCAAGCAGGTGATGGCCGAGACGGGCGCGATCTTCGGTGGCGAGCACTCCGGCCATTACTACTTCCGCAAGAATTATCGGGCCGACTCGGGGCTGATCGCCGCGGTGGTCGCTCTCGGTGAGCTGTCGTCAGCGGAGGGAGCCATATCCGACGTCCTCGCGCCGTTCCGGAAGTATTTCGACTCCGGGGAGATCAACTCGCGGGTCGATGACCCGAAGGCGAAGATCGAAGAGATCGCGGTGGCGCTCACGGACGGCCGACAGGATCGACTCGACGGGCTCACGCTTGAGTATCCGGACTGGTGGTGCAACGTCCGTCCCTCGAACACCGAGCCGTTGCTCCGGCTGAACGTCGAGGCGACGACGGCTGAGTTGCTCGCTCGGAAGACCGCGATGATGCTGGACCTGATCAGGAGCTAGCTCCGAAGGAGGAGGCCGAATGACGCTCGATCCAGAACTGCTGCGGATCCTTGTCTGTCCCAACGACCGTGGCGAGGTCGATTACCACGAGGCCGAACAGGTGATCGTCTGCCGGACGTGCGGCTACCGCTATCCGGTGCGCGATGACATCCCGGTGATGTTGATCGACGAGGCCGAGAAGCCGGCCGCGGGGAAACGGTGATCGATCTCGACGACCCGGGAGCGGTACGCGCCGCCGACCCGTCCGACATGCTCGGTGCGGTTGCGGCATTGCCGCGTCACGTGGCCGCGGCGTACGCGAACGGGCGTGCCGCGTCGGGCTTTCCCGATCTGGCCGGTCTCACCTCCGTGGTGTGCTGCGGGATGGGGGGCTCCGCGGTCGCGGGGGATGTCTTGAAGCAGGCGTTCCGTGAACGGCTCGGCATCCCGGTCGATGTCAACCGCTCGCCGGTCCTGCCGGAGTTCGCGGGGCCGAGCACGCTGGTCGTGGTCTCTTCGTATTCGGGGAACACCGCGGAGACGCTCGGTGCCTTCCATGAGGCAGCGGCGCGAGGGTGTCGGATCCTGGCGATCACGGGTGGAGGGACCCTGAGCGAGGAGTGTGCGGCGCGCGGCTGGGCCGCCGTACATGTGCCCGGCGGCTTCCAGCCGCGCGCCGCCGTCGGACATCTCACGTTCGCGATGCTGGGAGCGCTGGAGACGGCGGGCCTGCTCCCGTCGCTCGCCGAAGCGCTCGACGAGGTCGTCGCGGAACTGGAACGCGCCGCCGCCGACCTGGCCCCGGAGACGCCCGCCGAGCGGAACCCGGCGAAAGCTCTGGCGACGGCGATCGGCGACCGGATCCCGGTCATCTGGGGGATCGAGGGCATCGCCTCGGTGGCCGCGATGCGCTGGAAGACGCAGATGAACGAGAACGGCAAGGTGCCTGCCTTCGCGTCGGCGATGAGCGAGCTCGATCACAACGAGGTCGTCGGTTGGACGCGGCCGTACGGCGAGCGGTGCGCCGTGATCGGGCTGCGTCACGACGCGGAACCCGAGGAGCTCTCACCCCGGTTCCCCTTGTCCGCCGAGATCGCGCGCGACGCAGGAGCCACCTACGACGAGGTACGCGTCCGCACCCGATCGGCGCTCGCGACGCTGTTCGGCCTGGTCGTGGTCGGGGACTTCGTGAGCTGCTACGTCGCGGTGCGTCGCGGTGTCGACCCCACGCCGGTCGCGGTGATCGATCGGCTCAAGGCGGCACTCGCGAGGACGACGTGACGTCGGGGCTCCCGAGCCCCGGCGATGAACTCCCCGTCCTGTGCGCCGAGATCGTCCGCGCCCGCACCGATCTCATCCCCTCGGTCGGGCTCGTCCTGGGTTCGGGCTTGGGCCCGGCCATCGGAGCCGATCTGGAGATCGACGGGTCGTTCGCGTTCACCGAGCTCCCGGGGTTCCCACCGCCCGGCGTCCCCGGTCACGCGGGCACGCTCATCCTGGGCCGGCTCGCCGGGGTCGCGGTGGCGGCGTTCAGCGGCCGGGTCCACTACTACGAGGGTCACGGGATGGACGTGCCGGCCTTGCTGCCGCGCGTCGCCCGCGAGTTGGGAGCCGGGACCATGGTGCTGACGGCCGCGGTCGGTGGGCTCGAGCCCGGCGTCGACGCGGGGACCATCGTGATCCTGCGCGACCACCTGAACATGATGGGCGCGGCTCCCCTCCGGGCGTGGCGGTATCCGGACGGGATGCCGGCGTTCATCAACACCCAGGAGGTGTACGACCACGAGATCGCCGATCTCGCGGTCGAGCGGGCGGAAGCCCTCGGGATCCGGGCCGCTGATGGCGTCTACGCCGCCATGAGCGGCCCGGCCTACGAGACCCCGACCGAGGTCGCGATGGTTCAACGTCTGGGCGCCACGGTCGTCGGGATGTCGATGGTGCCCGAGGCCCTCCCCGCCCTGGCGCTCGGGATGCGCGTGCTCGGTATCTGTAGTCTGACGAACGCCCTCGGCGAACACGTCACCCATGAGGAGGTCGTTCGCGTCTCGAACGAGACCGCGCTGGCCGTCGGGAGGCTCCTCGTGGATCTGTTGCCCCGCCTCCCCGGACCGAAAGCAGGAACGTGACGATGGCAGACATCAGAGACGCCGCGCTCGCACCAGGCGGGAGGGATCGGATCGACTGGGCGGCCGGCGAGATGCCGGTCCTCCGTCAGATCCGCGAACGCTTCGACAAGGAGCGGCCGCTCGAGGGCATCACGATCGCCGCGTGCCTGCACGTGACGACGGAGACCGCCAACCTGATGGAGACGTTGGCGGCCGGGGGAGCGGAGGTGCTGCTGGCGGCATCCAACCCGCTGTCCACCCAGGATGACGTCGCGGCGGCCCTGACCGAGCAGAGCGGCGTTGAGACGTTCGCGATCAAGGGGGAGGACAACGACACCTACTACAAGCACATCAACGCCGTGCTCGATCTCCGGCCCATGATCACGATGGACGACGGCGCGGATCTGGTGAACGTCCTGCATACCCAACGCGCGGATCAACTGACGGAGGTGCTCGGGGGCACCGAGGAAACCACCACCGGGGTGATCCGCCTCCGCGCGATGGCATCGGACGGCGCGCTCGCCTATCCCATCGTGTCCGTCAACG
>VAYU01000008.1 GCA_005884925.1 Actinomycetota bacterium
AAACCACCACCGGGGTGATCCGCCTCCGCGCGATGGCATCGGACGGCGCGCTCGCCTATCCCATCGTGTCCGTCAACGACGCCGACACGAAGCATCTGTTCGACAACCGGTTCGGGACCGGCCAATCGACGATGGACGCGATCATGCGCTCGACGAACCGGCTCATCGCAGGCAAGACGTTCGTGGTCGCCGGGTACGGGATGTGCGGCCGGGGGGTCGCCGCCCGTGCTCGGGGGATGGGTGCGCACGTGATCGTGACCGAGGTCGACCCAACCACGGCCCTGGAGGCCGTCATGGAGGGGTACCGCGTCATGCCGCTCCGGGATGCCGCCAGGCTCGGCGACCTGTTCGTCACGGTCACGGGCGACACGAGCGTGATCCGACGCGAGCACCTCGAGGTGATGAAGGACGGCGCGATCCTCGCCAACAGCGGGCACTTCGACGTCGAGATCGACAAGACGGCGCTCCGCGAGCTGGCGACCGGAGGCGTTCGGCGGCTCCGCGAGTTCGTCGACGAGTACACGCTCGCCGACGGGAGGCGGATCAACCTCCTCGGTGAGGGCCGGCTCGTGAACCTCGCCGCTGCCGAAGGTCACCCGGCCGCCGTCATGGACATGTCGTTCGCGAACCAGTCGCTGGCGGTGGAATGGATGGTGAAGAACCACGCGACGCTCGAGAAGAAGGTCTACCCGGTCCCGGTCGAGATCGATCGGGAGGTCGCGCGTCTCAAGCTCCGGGCCATGAACGTCGAGATCGACCAGCTCACGGCGGAGCAAGACGAGTACCTCCACTCGTGGCAGCAGGGGACCTAGCGCGAACGTGAAAGGCGATGCCGTCTCCGTCCGGGCCGCGTACGAGCGGTTCCCGGTCGCGGTGAAGGGCGCGTTCCTGCTCCGCGGTGCCGACGGGCTCCCTCACCAGGTGCGGATCGAGTCGGTGCGCGCGGCCGAGTGCGCCGGCCGGGGCGGCCGGGCGATCGGGCTCGAAGCGATGGTGTTGGAGGTCGCGCCGACGCTCGACACCTTCGTTCCGTTCGAGGTCTCCACGATGGATCTCGCGGCGGGGTGGTACCGGCTCGAGTGTGCGGTGCTCGTCGACGGGATCGCGAGCGTGTTGCATCCGGGCCGGCCTTTCGCGATCCCCTGGCCGCGCTCGGCCGTTCGACGTGGGACGGTCACGATCGGGATGAAGGCCGGAGGGGTTGCCTGGGAGACGCTCGAATGCCTCGGGGACAGCCTGCGCGTCTCGTTCGCGTCGGACACGGTTCCTGCGATCAAGCTCGAGATGGACGGCGCCACCCACCCCGTGCTGGAGATCGAATTCGATGAGACGTCGGGTCAAGGTCGCGTGATCGGGTACCCGGCGCTCCGGTCGCAGCAACGTCTGACGATCGACAACAAGGGATCCGAGCCGGTCCAGGTCGCGCTGCCGTAGCGATGTCGGCGGCAGCCGATACGGTCGGCGCGTGCTGGCGCGGGCGCTCGACGTCGTGTTCCCACGCCGGTGCGCGGGATGCGGCGATGGGCCCTGGCCATTCTGCCCCGCCTGCAGCGCTGCGCTGGTCGCGCTCGGGCGTCCGTGGTGCGATCGGTGCGGGCGCCCGTCCCGCTCGCCGGTGTCGTCCTGTCGTGACTGTCCTCCGGAGCCCGTGACCTCCGCTCGGGCGCCGTTCCTGTTCGATGGTCCGGCACGACGGGCCGTGCACCGCCTGAAGTTTTCCGGATGGCGAGACGTGGCGGCCGCCCTCGCGGACGCGATCGTCGCATGCGACAACATGCCTCCCGTCCAGGTGATCACGTGGGTGCCGTTGGCGCGTCGGCGACGTGCCGAGCGCGGCTACGACCAGGCGCGGGCGCTGGCGGTGGGGCTCGGACACCGGACCGGGATGCCCGTCGCTCGACTGCTTCGCCGGTCGCGTTCCACGGGGCCGCAGGCCCGGCGCAGCGGCGCCGAGCGCCGAGATGCGATGCGAGGGAGCTTCGAAGCGACCCGCGAGGCCCCCGAGCGCATCCTGCTGGTCGACGATGTCCTCACGACGGGGGCGACGGCCGCGGCGAGCGCCGAGGCGCTCGCCGCGGCCGGCGCCCGCCGGATCCACCTGGTCACCGCGGCGCGCTCGTTCCACGACCCGGTGCCCACGTTGCGCCTTCGCGGTGCCCGTGCCTATCCTGCGGTGGGCCCACGTCCGGGTCTGTGGTTGCCCGGGGAACCTCCCCGGAAGTCGATGCCAGCCGCGGGCGAAACGACCCACGTAAGGCGACCGTTGGTCGCTGAGCATGGCGCGGTTTAGATGTAAGTCCTGCCCCGGGTAACCGGGAGAGGGCGGGAGTTCGATCGCCGCGGACGTCCGGGCGATCGGGCGAAGGCTCCGGCAGGCGAGTGTGGGGACAAAGACCAGGTCAGCCGGACGTGAGCCCACCCGACGGACGAGGGGTACCGAGCGGATGGATCTGAGCTTCACCGGCCGCGGCGTGCGGGTCACCGAGGACATCCGCATGACGGCCGAGCGGAAGCTGGCTCCGTTGGAACGCCTCGAGCCACGCACGACGCGTATCGACGTCGAGCTCATCAACGAACACCATCCGCGGATCGATGGACTCAAACGTGTCGAGGCGGCGCTGCGGATCCCGCGGAAGACCTTCCGGGCCGAGGCCGAAGCCGAAGACGTTCCCACTGCGATCGACCGGGTGAAGGACAAGCTCGAGCGGCAGCTGCGCGATCATCACCGCAAGAGGCGCCCGCCGAAGCAGAAGCGTGGTCTAGAATCCGCGCTGACCTACCCCGAGGCGGAACCGTCGGCCGAGCAGGAGGAGTAAGCGTGTCCAAGGATCACGGCGCTGACGAGCGGCTCCGAGTGATGGTGGTCGACGACCACGCGTTGTTCCGCAGGGGCCTCGAGATGGTCCTGGGCAACGAATCGGACCTGGAGCTCGTCGGTGAGGCGTCCGACGGACAGGAAGCGATCGAGAAGGCGCAGGAGACGATGCCCGACGTCGTCCTCATGGACGTCCGGATGCCGAAGCGATCGGGGATCGAGGCGACCGCCCAGATCAAGGAGCTACTGCCTCACGTGAAGATCCTGATGCTGACGATCAGTGACGAGGAGGCGGATCTCTACGACGCGATCAAGGCCGGCGCCAGCGGCTACCTGCTCAAAGAGATCCCGATCGAGGAGGTCGCGGACGCGATCAGGAGCGTCTGGGCAGGACAATCGCGGATCTCGCCGTCCATGGCGTCGAAGCTGCTCACCGAGTTCGCCGCGATCTCGAAGGCGACCGAGGAGCGACCGCAGATGCCGGCGCCTCGGTTGACCGAGCGCGAGATGGAGGTCCTCAAGCTCGTGGCGCAGGGGCTGAACAACCGGGATATCGCGAAGAAGCTCTTCATCTCGGAGAACACCGTCAAGAATCACATCCGGAACATCCTCGAGAAGCTGCACCTACATTCGCGCATGGAGGCCGTGGTCTACGCCGTGCGCGAGAAGATGATCGAGATCACCTGAGCTCGACGCGCGGCCGTCGGCGGCTCGCCCGGGTCGTCCCCACGCGGGTATCCGTAGGCTTGAGCCGTGAGCACCCACCGGAACCGCAACGTCGCGCAGCTGCTGGTCTCGTGCCTCGAGAACGAAGGCGTCGAGTACGTCTTCGGTCTGCCGGGCGAGGAGAACCTCCATGTGATCGATGCGATCGCGTCCTCGTCGATCCGCTTCATCACCACCCGGGACGAGCGCGGGGCCGCCTTCATGGCGGACACCTACGGAGCCCTGACGGGGAAGGCCGGCGTGTGCCTGGCGACGCTCGGACCCGGCGCGATCAACCTGCTGCTGGGCGTCGCCAACGCCCAACTCGACTCGCACCCGCTGGTGGCGCTCACGGCGCAGGCCGGGCTCGACCGGCTCTACAAGGAATCGCATCAGGTGGTGGACCTGGTGTCGCTGTTCCGGCCGGTGACGAAATGGGGTGACCAGGTGACCCTTCCGGGGAGCGCCCCGGAGCTGATCAGGAAGGCGTTCAAACAGGCGCAGACCGAGCGGCCGGGCGCAACGTTCGTGATCCTCCCCGAGGACGTCGCCGAACAGCCGGCCGACGGCGACCCGCTCCCGGTGAACGTTCCGCGCGATCCCTCGCCCTCGGAGGATCAGGTGCACCGGGCGGCCCACGTCCTGGCCCAGGCGACCCATCCAGTCGTCCTCGCGGGTGCAGGCGTGGCGCGCGACCGCGCGATGGGGTCGCTGCTTCGGTTCAGCGAGCGGCTCCAGGTGCCCGTGGCCACCACGTTCCTGGGCAAAGGCGTGTTCCCGGACGATCACCCGAACGCGCTCGGGACGATCGGGTTCATGGTCAAGGATCACGCGAACTTCGGGTTCGATCGGGCCGACGTCGTCGTCGCGGCGGGATACGACCTGGTGGAGTACGCCCCCGCGCGGTGGAACCCCGCCCGGGACAAGCAGATCGTCCACGTGCACCGGACCGTCGCCGAGGTGGACGCCAACTACACGCTCGCCGTCGGCCTCCAGGGGTCGATCGGTGAGACCCTCGACGAGATCGCCGCGGCTCGCGATCTGCACCCGGTCGGCGGCGGGATCCCACCGGTCAAGAGCCTCGTGCGGGAAGAGCTCGAGCACGGAGCCGCGGACGACGCCTTCCCGGTCGCCCCCGCCCGGATCGTCGCCGACATCCGCGAGGCGATGGGGCGCGAGGACATCGTCCTCTGCGACACCGGAGCGGCCAAGATGTGGATGGCACGGCTCTACCCGACGTACGCGCCGAACACGTGTCTGATCTCGAACGGACTCGCGACGATGGCATTCTCGCTCCCGGGAGCCTTCGCCGCGAAGTTGGCGTTCCCCGACCGCAAGGTGCTCGCCGCGGTGGGCGACGGGGCATTCCTGATGAGCGCTGCGGAGATCGAGACCGCCGTGCGCGAACGGGTGCCGATCGTGATCCTCGTGTGGGTGGACGGCGGGTACGGGCTGATCGGGTGGAAGCAGGACATCCACTTCGGGCGACGCGCGGCGGTCTCGTTCGACAACCCGGACTTCGTGCGTTACGCCGAGAGCTTCGGGGCGCGCGGCTACTCGATCCGAGCGGCCGGCGAGCTGCTGCCGACGCTCCGGAAGGCGCTGGATGACGACGCGGTGTCCGTGATCGCCTGCCCGGTGGACTACCGGGAGAACGCGCGGCTCGTGGAACGACTGGGAGCGCTCGAAGAGCCGATCTGACGTTGCTCGACGTCTCCGCCGGTACCATGGAAGACGCCCTCAGCAGACCGAAGGATCCACTATGCCGGTACTCGACAAGATCGCCAACCTCGGCGAAGGCCGCAAACTCAAGAATCTGGCCGACCTCGCCAAGCTCGTGAACACGTACGAGCCGGAGGTCGAGGACCTGGGCGATGACGAGCTGAGGGCTAACACGATCGCGTTCAAGGAACGCGTCGCGAACGGCGAGCCGCTCGACGACCTCCTCGCCGAGGCGTTCGCCGCCGTCCGGGAGGCCGCGCGCCGGACGATCGGACAGCGCCATTTCGACGTCCAGCTGATGGGTGGGGCCGCGCTGCACCAGGGCAACATCGCCGAGATGAAGACCGGTGAGGGCAAGACCCTCGTGTCGACCCTCCCGGGCTACCTGAACGCGCTCGAGGGCAAGGGCGTCCACATCGTGACGGTCAACGACTACCTGGCCAAACGTGACTCGGAATGGATGGGGGGGATCTACCGCTTCCTCGGGCTCAACGTGGGCCTGATCCAGGCCTCCATGACCCCGGAACAGCGTCGCCCGGCGTACGCGGCCGACATCACCTACGGCACCAACAACGAGTTCGGGTTCGATTACCTGCGCGACAACATGGCCATGCGGTTGGACGAGTGCGTCCAGCGTGGGTATCGCTACGCGATCGTGGACGAGGTCGACTCGATCCTGATCGACGAGGCACGCACCCCGCTGATCATCAGCGGGATGGTCGCGGACTCGGCGAAGTGGTACCAGACCTTCGCCAGGATCGCCCCCCGGCTCTCGATCGATGACGACTACGAGGTCGAAGAGGCGAAGTATCAGGTAGCCGTCACGGAGCAGGGAGTTGCGAAGGTCGAGGAGATGCTCAACATCGAGAACCTGTACGACAGCTCCAACACGATGCTGGTGCATCACCTGCACAACGCGCTCCGCGCGAAGGAGCTCTACAAGCGCGACGTTGCGTACGTGGTGCAGGACGGCGAGGTCAAGATCGTCGACGAGTTCACCGGCCGCGTCCTCGAGGGTCGCCGGTACTCGGAGGGGCTCCATCAGGCGATCGAGGCGAAGGAGGGCGTGCGGATCAAGGAGGAGAACCAGACACTCGCCACGATCACGATCCAGAACTACTTCAAGATGTACGACAAGCTCGCCGGCATGACCGGAACGGCGAAGACCCAGCTCACGGAGTTCGAGGAGACCTACAAGATCGGCGTCGTCGAGATCCCGACCAACGCGCCGAACGTCCGGGACGACAAGCAGGATCTGATCTACAAGACCGAGGACGAGAAGTGGGACGCCGTCGCCGACGACATCATCGATCGGAACGAGCGCGGCCAGCCGATCCTGGTCGGCACCGTCTCGATCGAGAAGTCGGAGCGCCTCTCTGGCGTGCTGAACCGCCGCGGGATCCAACACAACGTGCTGAACGCGAAGAACCACGAGAAGGAAGCGGTGATCGTCGCCCAGGCGGGCCGGAAGGGCTCCGTGACGGTCGCGACGAACATGGCGGGTCGTGGTGTCGACATCCTGCTGGGCGGCAACCCGGAGTACCTCGCTCGCCAGGAGATGGCCGCTCGGGAGTGGGACAACGACCGGTACCTCCTGTTCGAGATGGACGAGGAGGAGCGGGCCGCCTACGAGGCGGAATACGAACCGATCCTGACCAAGTTCGTGGCACAGACGGACGCGGAGCACGACGAGGTCGTGGGACTGGGCGGGCTCTACGTGCTGGGGACCGAGCGCCACGAGTCGCGTCGTATCGACAACCAGCTGCGTGGCCGGTCGGGCCGCCAGGGCGACCCGGGGGAGTCCCTCTTCTACCTGTCGCTCGAGGACGACCTGATGCGGATGTTCGCCTCAGATCGCGTCGCAGCGATCATGAACCGGTTCAAGTGGCCGGAGGGCGAACCGATCGAGGCGAAGATGGTCAGCCGTGCCGTCGAGAACGCCCAGAAGCAGATCGAGGAGCTGAACTACGAACGGCGCAAGAACGTCCTCAAGTACGACGAGGTGATGAACGGCCAGCGTGCGGTGATCTACGGGGAGCGACGGAGGATCCTCGAAGGACACGACCTGAAGGAACAGGCGCTGGGCTTCGTCGAGGACGTGATCGCCGACGTGGTGGTGTCGTGGTGCCCGCCCGACACCTATCCGGAGGATTGGGACCGCGAGGCCCTGGTGGTCGCCCTGGGGGAGTTCTTCCCCGTCCGGAGCACGGTAGCGGACATCGAAGACGTGCGCGATGTGTCGGAGCTGCAGGCCCGCTTCGTGCAGGAAGCCGAGGACGCCTACGAGGCCAAGGAGGCAGATATCACGCCCGAGATCATGCGCGAGCTCGAGCGGGTCGTGCTCCTCAACATCACGGACACGAAGTGGCGCGAGCACCTGTACGAGATGGACTATCTGCAGGAGGGCATCCATCTGCGTGCGTACGCGCAGCGCGATCCGCTCACGGAGTACCAGCGTGAGGCCTTCATGATGTTCGATGAGCTCACGGGGTCGATCCAGGAGGACTTCGTGAAGTACATCTACCGGGTCGAGCTGCATAGGCAGGATCAGGCGCCGGCGGCGACCCGGGTCCAGCGCGTGCAGGAGAACCGGGATGAGGTCGCCGCCGGCGCCGGCGGCGCGGGCCAGGCTCCTCGGGAGGGCGGCCAGGCCGGCAACCCGCAACAGGCGTTCAGCGACAAGGTTCCACGGAACGCGCCGTGTCCGTGCGGCAGTGGCAAGAAGTACAAGAAGTGCCACGGCGCGGCCGCATAACCGCGCTCACAACCGACGACGCAGGAGCACGGCGGGGTTGCCTTCGTCCCAGATGTCCAGCTCCGCGACCCACTCGAACCCGTTCGCAAGGTAGAAGGCTCGCGTCTCGGCATAGGGCGGGTACGTCGCGCGCTCCGAGAGCGTCTTCACGTCCAGCAGACGGACCTGTTCCTGCCGCAGACGTTCGATGAGCGTGCTCAGGAGGGATCGGCCGATGCCCCGGCGACGGGATGCCGCACGGACCGCCATCCACGTGATCTCCGCGACGCCGCCGTTGCGGTCGTGCGTCCACGTGAGGAAGCCGGTGACGCCGGTCTCGTCGATCGCGACGAGGCCGGCCTGCGAGCGCACCGCGCGTGCGCAGTCACGGGTACCCTGCTCGTTCCCGAACCACTCGGGGAGGCCGGCGACGATCGCGTCGCACGCATCGGCGTCACGCGGTTCGAGGTCCCGGATGGCCACGTGCATGGCGGGGAAGCGTACGGCCCGTAGACTCGCATCGACGTGAGCGAGCACACCGAACGGCTGCGAGCCATCTCGGAGCGCGTCGAGGCGGCAAGGGGGTTCCTTTGACGTCGAAGGCAAGCGCGCCCAGATGGCCGATCTGCAGCAGCAGGCATCCGACCCATCGCTCTGGGACGATCCTGCGGTCGGACAGCAGGTCACGTCCAAGCTCGCGCGGCTGACCGCCGAAGTCGATCGCTACGATGCGTTGCAACGCAGACTCGGTGACGCGACCGCGATCGACGAGCTGCTGACCGGATCCCCCGATCCCGATCTCCAGCACGAGCTGGAACAGACCATGGCCGCGCTCGAGGTGGAGCTGGACAAGGTGGAGCTCGCGGCGCTCCTGTCCGGTCCCTACGACGCTCACGACGCGATCGCCACCGTGCAGGCGGGCGCCGGCGGCACGGAGTCGATGGATTGGGCCGACATGCTCCTTCGGATGTACACGCGCTGGGCGGAACAGGAGAGCCTCAAGGTCGAGGTCGACGAGGTGCATTACGGCGACGAGGCCGGGATCAAATCCGCCACCTTCACGGTGCACGGACCCAACGCCTACGGCCTGCTGTCGGCGGAGCGCGGGGTCCATCGGCTCGTCCGGATCAGTCCGTTCGATGCGCAGAAGCGGCGGCACACGTCCTTCGCGTCGCTCGACGTGATCCCGGCGTTGGACGAGTCGGAGGCCGAAGAGTTCGAGATCGACGAGCAGGACCTCCGCATCGACGTCTACCGTTCCAGCGGCCCCGGCGGCCAAGGGGTCAACACGACGGACTCGGCCGTCCGGATCACCCATCTCCCGACCGGCATCGTCGTCGCCTGTCAGAACGAACGGTCGCAGCTGCAGAACAAGGCGACCGCCATGAGCATCCTGAAGGCGCGACTCGCCGATCTCGAGCGCCGCAAGCGCGAGGAGCAGATGAACCAGATCCGAGGCGAGCGCAAGGCCGTCGACTTCGGCTCCCAGATCCGGTCGTACGTGCTCGCCCCCTATCAGATGGTCAAGGATCACCGTACGAGCGTGGAGGTCGGGGACCCCCAGCGCGTGTTGGCAGGGGATCTCGATCGCTTCATCGAGGCGGAGCTCCGACGGCGCGCGTCCGGATGACGCGGATAAGCCCGGAACCTCCACAGAAGCGCGATGACCCTCTGATAGGGTGGGTCGACCCGCACCCCTTCCCCATAACGCAACAACATGATCAGCCTCCAGAACGTCACCAAGACGTACAAGAACGGCGTCACTGCCCTCGAAGCGGTCTCGATCGAGATCGAGAAGGGCGAGTTCGTCTTCGTCGTGGGGCCGTCGGGCTCGGGTAAGTCCACGACCCTGCGTCTGCTCCTCAGGGAAGAGGAGCCCTCCATGGGGGAGGTGTTCGTCGCCGGGAAGAACGTCGTGCGGTTGTCGTCGCTCGGCGGGATCCCGAAGCTCCGGCGGAACATCGGCTGCGTCTTCCAGGATTTCAAGCTGCTCCAGGACAAGACGGTCTTCGAGAACGTCTCGTTCGCTCTGGAGGTGATCGGGAAGCCCAAGCACGTGATCGACGCCCGGGTGCCCGAGATCCTCGACTACGTGGGCCTGGGGGACAAGCTCAACAACTATCCCGATGAGCTCTCCGGTGGTGAGCAACAGCGGGTCTCGATCGCGCGCGCCTGCGTCAACCGTCCGCTGGTGCTCCTGGCCGACGAGCCCACAGGCAACCTCGACCCGAACACGAGCGTCGACATCATGCGGCTCCTGGACAAGGTCAACAAGATCGGGACGACGGTCGTCATGGCCACCCACGACCAGGCGATCGTGGATGCCATGCGCAAGCGCGTGATCGAGCTCGATCACGGCAAGGTCGTCCGGGATCAGTCGCGAGGGGTGTACTCCTAGGGCTGTGCGACGGATCGAGTTCTACTTCCGCGAGACCGCGGCCGGGATCCGCCGGAACGGGATCATGGCGTTCGCCGCCATGTCGACCGCGTTCATCGCCCTGTTCCTGTTCGGGCTGGCGTTGATCATCGCTCGCGAGATCAACCTGGTGATCGAGGCGGTGACCGGGAACGTGCAGGTCGCCGTCTACCTGAGCGACCCGGTGAGACCCGACACCGTGACTCGGCTCCAGACCGAGCTGCAGCAGCTCCCCGCCGTCGCGTCCGTGCAGTACGAGAACAAGGACGAGGCGTGCGCCCGGGCGAAGAAGCTCTTCGAGAGCAACCCGGCGATCACCGAGAACGTCCCGTGCGAGGTCTATCCCGCGTCGTTCCGGGTGACCCTGGCGGACACGGCGCAGTACGGACAGATCACCGCGAGGCTGTCGTGCCAGCCCGATCCGACGACCCACGACATCACATGCTCGGAACCCGGGGTGCTCAAGGTCCTCGACTTCCGCGACATCCTCGATCGGCTGTCCGCGATCACGCGCGTGCTCCGCAACGGTGTGCTGTTCATCGCGGTGGTCATGTTGGTCAGCGCGACCGTCCTCGTCGCCAACACGCTGAGGATGGGCATGTTCGCGCGCCGGAAGGAGATCGGGATCATGCGGCTCGTCGGAGCGACGAACTGGCGGATCCGCGTGCCCTTCCTGATCGAGGGGTTGGTGGAAGCGCTCGTCGGCGCAGCCCTCGCGATCATCACCTTGTTCCTGGTGAAGGTGTTCGTCGTGGACCAGCTCCGAGGCCGCATCGTTTGGTTGCCGCTGATCCGCAACGGCGACGTGCTCGCGATCACCCCGTGGATCTTGATCGCCGCCGCGGGCGTCGCGATCGTCGCCGGCACCATCGGCATCCGCCGGTTCCTCGACGTGTAGCCTCCCGGCGATGAGCCGGCAGGACGAGGGCGAGAAGATCGTCGCCAGCAACCGCCGTGCCCGGCACGACTACGAGCTGCTCGAGCGCTTCGAGTGCGGGATCCAGCTCACGGGCGACGAGGTGAAATCGCTCCGGGGCGGCCGCGCCTCCCTGGTCGACTGTTACGGGCGGGTGCGAGGGAGCGAGATCTGGCTCGAGGGTCTGCACATCCCCGCGTACGAGCAGGGCGACAAGCGCACGCACCTGCCCCTCCGGCCGCGCAAGCTGCTCCTGCACCGCCGGGAGATCGATCAGATCGCCCGCGAGGTGAACGAGAAGGGCCTGTCCCTGGTCCCGCTCCGGATCTACTTCACGCACGGGATGGCGAAGGTCGAGGTCGCCCTGGCGCGCGGGAAACGCAAGTACGAGAAGCGGCGATCCATCGCCAAACGCGAAGCCCAACGCGAGATGGAGCGGGCGGCCGGCCGGAGGCGGTAACTGCCTCAGCCGAACACGCCGGCCAGCCAGTCGACGAGCGGCGTCACCTTCCGGAAGTGTCCGGCGCAGAACGAAGGGAACTTCGCGGTGGCCGCCTCGGGCGGCAGCGGCATCTCGCGACCCGCGTAGACGCCGTCGCGCCGGAGCAATGCGGCGCGCGGATGATCCGGCGGGTAGCCGCTGGGCACGCGCTTGTAGCGCTCGCCGCCGACGTCGTATCCGGCCCGCTGCACCTTGGTCACGACCCGCGCAAGGTCCGCCCCAGAGCGCGCATCGTCCACGGCCTCCCGGTACCGCTGGAGGTCGGGCTTGTCCAGCACGTGCATCCCAGCGCCGAGTACCAGGGTCTTCGGGGTCAGCCGGAACCAGTAGCCATTCGCACCCTTCTTCTCCCCGCCGCGCCAGAACCATAGGTCGAGGTGATCCTTGTAGGGGCGCTTGTCCTTGGCGAAGCGGATGTCACGGTTGATCCGCATCACGGACGCCCCGATCTTCGGCACCGCCTGCGTATCGGGAGCGAACCGGCGAAGGAGCGGCCCGATCTCTTCGACGAAGGCCATGGCCGGCTCGAGCAGCTGCTCCTGGTAGTCGTCATGGTGGGCGTGGAACCACTCCTTGGAGTTGTTGCGGCCGAGGTCCCTGAGGAACGTCGTGCTCTGGCCGAACCCCTCGAAGCTCATGCCACGACTCTACGCCGCCCGACCGACACGGTTCGCCCGTATACTTCGAAGCACAACTGCATATGGGGGTGTACTGGTTTCGACTCGGACGGATAACCGTCTGGGTGAAGCGGGCCGTGATCCCGGATGTCACGTAAAACGCCGGACCAACACAAGCGCCAACGACGAGTTCGCGCTCGCTGCCTAGTCTCTAGGTAGCCGCCCGCCCCGTGTGCCTGCGATCGGGGTACGGGCGTCACTGAGCAGGCTCACCGCGAGGGTTCCGCCTGGGGGCCACCGCGGAACATCGCACCCGGGCTGGCCGAGGGGCCTTCCGCCGGTGGAGACCCCGAGGTGAGATCCATACGCCGGCTGCGCCCGGAGAAGCCCCAGATGGTCGCCTGAGCACGCGGGTTCGAATCCCGCCACCTCCAAGAGCGTTGCAGGGCATGGAGTCGTTATGCAACGTTGTTGGGGGTGCCTAGCTGAACTCCTCATAACGGGCGATGATTTCCCTCGCCCACGACCGCGTCCACCGCCCTGATGCCGGACGGCTGGGTCGGACCCAAAGTTCCAGATCCTCGGGCGAGTTGTCATCGCGGATCCCGTTCTTGTGGTGGATGCTTTCGTCCGCGAACAGCATCCGACTGAGCTTCGCCTCCATCACGAGGATGTGTTCGAAGACGTATCCCTGCGTTCGTGCTCTCGGATGGTCCGGCATCCGAACCATGATGTACCCGGCGTGGTGCTTGGTCCGGCCGCCCTTCCAGTTGTGATTCGCCGATCCGACTTGGCCGCCGCGCAACCAGCAAGCCCAGCAAAAGCTTGACCTAAGCTGCTTCGGATCCCCGCACGCGCACTGGTCTCGGACCGGCAGGCCGGGCAATCGTGGTGCCGATCGGAGGGCCGAAACTCGCGAGCGCACGTTCTGCACGTTCGCATCGGGACGATGATCGCGCGCATCCCAAGGCCACGTCCGTGACCTGTGTCACGGTCGAACAGATCTTCCTCTATGGTTAACGTCCCGAGAAGTGGTGGAAATTTGGGGTGGAGTTCCGGGGTGGAAATCCCCGTGACGTAGAAGGCCACCGCCATCCTCATCGCAGGTTGACGCCCAGATGAGGAGGGACGATGGCCACCCCAAGGATGGAC
>VAYU01000009.1 GCA_005884925.1 Actinomycetota bacterium
CGGCACCGAGCTCTACGCCTCGGTCTCGATCGGGATCAGCCTCTATCCGGCCGATGCGGCCGATGCCGGGGGGCTCCTGCGGAACGCGGACGCGGCGATGTTCCGTGCTAAGCGGGCGGGTCCGCGCGGGTACGTCGTGCACCAGGCGGACGACTCGGACGCCCGCAGCAAGCTGTCGCTGTCGACGCGGCTCCGCAAGGCGGTCGATCAGCAGAGTTGGACGCTGCACTACCAGCCGTTGATCGAGCTCGGAACCGCGGACATGTACGGCGTCGAGGCCCTGATCCGCTGGCCGGACCCCAACGGCGGGATGCTCGCGCCGGGAGAGTTCATCCCGCTCGCCGAGGAGATGGGACTGATCGATGCGATCGGCGGCTGGGTGGTCGAGGAGATCGGCCGACAAGATGCGATCTGGCGGGCCGAGGGCATCGAGCTGGAGATCGGGTTCAACCTCTCTCCCCGACAGCTATGGCAGGACGACCCCGTCGGGCGGATCGCACGGCAGATCCGGGCCGCCGGGATTGATCCCGCACGGGTGACCGTCGAGATCACCGAATCCACGGCGATGAACGACCCCGATCACACGCTCGAGGTCCTTCACGGATTCAAGGACCAGGGGCTCCGGCTGGCGATCGACGACTTCGGGACCGGTTACTCGTCGCTCTCGCGACTGCGCTACATGCCAGTCGACGTGCTCAAGATCGATCGCACCTTCGTCCGGGAGGTCAACTCGGACCCACAGAGTGCGAGCATGGTGTCGGCGATCATCGCGCTCGCGAACAACCTCGGCATGGAGCCGCTGGCCGAAGGGATCGAGACGCAGGACGAGTGGAGGTTCCTAGCGGACCGGGGTTGCCCGTTCGGTCAGGGGTTCTTCTTCTCCCGCCCCATCCCCGCCGAGCAGATCACCGCGATGCATCGCAGGGCGGGGCTCCACGTGATCGACGGGGGACTCGCGATCTGAGGCGGCTCACGTCCGCTTCGGCGGGCGGAAGGCGCTGCGGCGCCCCTTCGGACCGCCCTTGAACACGGTCCGGGGCGGCATCACCTTCATCCCCTCGAGCTCGAACTCCGCATGGAGGTCCAGCCGAGCCGCCATGCGCGAGATGTCTCCCTGTTGTTGCGGCGTGACGAATGTGATGCTGGTCCCCGCCCTGCCGGCCCGCGCGGTCCGTCCCACGCGATGGACGTACGCCTTGTCGTCGAGCGGTGCGTCGTAGTTCACGACGAGCGTTATGTCGTCCAGATCGAGCCCGCGCGCAGCGACATCCGTGGCGACGAGCACACCGACGTGACCGTCGGCGAACCGCTTGAGGGAGCGATCCCGAGCTTCCTGGCGCATGTCGCCGTGCAGCGCCAGCGCGGGAACGCCCTCGGCCTTCAGTCGCCGGGCCAGATCGTCCACCGCTCGCTTCGTGTTGACGAACACGAGCGTGAGGCCACCCTCCGCCGTGGCGAGCTCCGTGAGCTTCGCGAGCTTGCCGTGCAGCGGCACGGAGATGAAGCGATGATCCGCCTCCTCGACGACGGCGCGGTCGTAGCCTGCGACCTCGTGGAGCACCGGGTCCCGCGTATACACCTCGGCGATCCGACCGACGGCCCCGTCCAGCGTCGCGGAGAAGAACATGGTCTGTCGATCCCTCGGCAGGCGCCGGACGATACGGTCGACCTGCGGTTGGAAGCCCATGTCCAGCATCCGGTCGGCCTCGTCCAGGACGAGCACGCTGATCCCGTCGAGCCGGACGAGCCCTCGGGTGGCGAGATCGTCGAGCCGGCCGGGGGTCGCGATCAACACGTGGGATCGCTCCACCCCGCGAGCTTGCTCGCGAACGTGCGTGCCGCCGTACACCGCCTGCACGCGAAGGCCCTTCGCGGCGGCGACCACCTCGAAGTCCTCGCGCACCTGTTGGGCGAGCTCGCGGGTCGGAACGAGCACGAGCGCCGCGGGCAACGGCTGCGCGTCGGGGTCGAGCCGCTCGGCGATCGGGATCGCGAACCCCAGCGTCTTGCCCGAACCGGTCTTGGAGCGCGCGAGGGTGTCGCGCCCTGCGCGCGCGTCCTCCCACACCATCGACTGGATCGGGAAGGGCGCCAGGATCCCCCGTTGGGCTAGGGCGTGCACGACCTCGTCGGAAACACCCAGGTCGTGGAAGCTCACCGGTTCACTGCTCACACGAAGAGGCTACCGCGGGACGGTTGCAGCCCCGAGCCTCAACGGCCAACGGCGGTAGGCTGCCTTTCCCTCGACGCCGAGAAGGAGGAGGGCGGTGGAAGATCGCGTTCAGTTCTGGAACGGGTTCGCCGCGCAGATCGCCGTCGACAGCCTACGCGCGACGACCGCCGCCGGTTCCGGGCACCCGACCTCGTCGATGTCGTGTGCGCACCTGCTGGCCGTCCTGTTCGCCGAGCACCTCCGGTTCGACGTCAAGGATCCCGCGTACCCGTCGAACGACCGCTTCATCTTGTCGAAAGGCCACGCCGCGCCGGGCCTGTACGCGACCCTCAAAGGGATCGGCGCGTTCGGCGACGACGAGCTCCTGACCCTCCGCAAGCAGGGCTCGCCGCTCCAGGGTCATCCGGCCCCGATCCCCGAGTTGCCCTGGGTGGACGTGGCGACCGGGTCCCTCGGCCAGGGGCTCGCGATCGGGCTCGGGATGGCCGTGTCGATTCGGCTCGACGGCAGTGACGCGCGGGTCTGGGTGCTGCTAGGTGACTCCGAGATGGCCGAGGGCTCGGTCTGGGAAGCGATGGAGGCGATCGCGTTCCAGCGGGCGAGCAACGTCACCGCGATCCTCGACCTGAACCGCCTCGGGCAGCGTGGTCCCACGATGCACGGGTGGGATGCGGACGTGTTCCGCGACCGTGCCGCGGCGTTCGGCTGGAACGCCTCGGAGATCGACGGGCACGACGTCGAGCAGATCGACGGCGCCTACCGCAACGCGATCGCCGACGACCGACCGAGTTTCATCGTGGCCCGGACCGAGAAAGGGCACGGGGTCTCCTTCCTCGCCAACCAGGAGGGCTGGCACGGCAAGGCAGTGCCCACCGATCAGCTCCAGGATGCGATCGACCAACTCGGCGGCCGAAGCGACCTTCAGGTCACGCCGCCGTCCCCCCCCGAATATCGGCCGACGCAGGTGGTGCGCGAGGCGACGCCGCCTGCTGCGCCCGTTTACGAAGGTCCGATCGCGACCCGCAAGGCGTTCGGCGACACGCTCGCCTGGCTCGCCGGCCATCGGCCGGACCTGGTCGTCCTCGACGGCGAGGTCGGCAACTCGACCTACACGGACGAGGCCGAGGCCGTCGCGCCGGAGCGGTTCGTGGAGCTGTACATCGCCGAAGGGGCCATGCTCGGCACGGCGACCGGTCTACAGGCCCTCGGAAAGACCGCCTTCGCGGCGACGTTCGGAGCCTTCTGGACGCGGGCCGGCGACCACATCCGGATGGGTGCGATCAGCCGGGCAGATCTGCGACTCTGTGGATCGCACGCCGGGATCTCGATCGGCGAGGACGGGCCGTCCCAGATGGCGCTGGAGGACCTCGCCGTCTTCCGAGCGATCAACGGCACGACGGTGCTCTATCCCGCGGACGGTCACAGCACGGTCCGGCTCGTGACGTCGATGTGCGACCTGCAGGGGATCTCGTACGTGCGCACGACGCGGGAGGCCACCGCGATCCTCTACCCGCACGACGAGGACTTCCCGATCGGTGGATCGAAGACGCTGTCGGTCACCGACCACGACGTCGTGACGCTGATCGGCGCCGGGATCACCGTCCACACCTGTCTGGCGGCGCGCGACATCCTCGGTGCCGAAGGGATCTCCGCGCGGGTGCTGGACTGCTACAGCGTGAAGCCGATCGACGCGCAGACGATCCGCACCGGGCTCGAGGCGACCGACCTGCTCGTCGTCGTCGAGGACCACCGGATCGAGGGGGGGCTCGGCGACGCCGTCCTCGACGCGATCGCCGCCACCGGTACCCTCCGCGGACGGGTGGTGAAGCTCGCGGTCACCGACATGCCGGGTTCGGCCACGCCCGAGGAGCTGCGCGCATGGGCGGGTATCGACGCCGACGGGATCGCTCGGTCGGTCCGCGCTGCGTTGTCCGGCTGAGCCGGGTGGTTCACGCGGAGCGAAGGGTCGCGGCGGTCGGGATCCCTCCCAGGGCGAAGGCGATGATCTCCTCCGGCGGAACGGGCCGCGAGAAGTAGAAGCCTTGGCCGAGGTCGCAGCCTCGTTCACGCAGGAAGTCGAGCTCCTCGCGCGTCTCGATCCCCTCGGCGAGCGTCACGATGTCGAGCCCGTTCGCGAGCTCCAGGAACGCGCTGACGATCGAGCGCGCCTGCCGGTCGTCGTGGACGCCGCTGACGAACGAGCGGTCGATCTTCAGCACCTTGACCGGCATGTCGCGCAGGCGCGAGAGCGATGAGTAGCCGGTCCCGAAATCGTCGATCGCGATCGCGAACCCCGCATCGTGCAGCTCGCCCAGGATCGCTTGCGCGCGGTCGGGATCCAACATCGCGGAGGATTCGGTCACCTCCACGAGCACCTTCGACGGATCCACGCCGCCCGCGCGGAACTCGCGCTGGATCCTCATCGCCAGGTCCGGCTGCCAGAACTGGCGCGGGGACAGGTTGAAGCCAACCTCCAGATCGATGTCCAGCTCCCGCCAGGCCTGGACCTGGTAGGTGAGCTCTCGAACGACCCAGTCGCCGATCTGCTCGATCAACCCGAGCTCTTCCGCGAGCGGGATGAAATCGTTGGGCGGGATCATCGTCCCGTCGGGTTCGACCCATCGGATCAGAGCCTCGACGCTCAGCATCAACCCCGTGTCGAGGTCGACCACCGGCTGGTAGTGCAGCACCCATCGTTGCAGCTCCACCGCCTTGCGCAGGCGCGTGACGAACGCGAGCTTCGCCGACGAGTCCAGGGCGCTCCTGGGTGCCAGGACGAAGCCCGACCGGCCATTGCGCTTAGCCTCGTACATCGCCGTCTCGGCGTTCCGCAGGAGGGTTCCGGGGTCGGCGGCGTCGTTGGGGAACAGGCTGATGCCGATGCTCGCGGCCACGTAGACCTCCGTGCCGTCGACCCGGAAGGGTGCAACCAGCGAATCCTGGATCCGTTGCGCGACGACCTGCGCCCGCATGACGGCGCTGTCGATCGCGCCGTCATCGCGGTCCAGGTCGGCGAGCAACAGGAGGAACTGGTCGCCGCCGCGGCGCGCGACCAGATCCGTCTCGCGCGTGGCGTCGCGCAGCCGGTCGGCGACCGCCGAGAGGAGCGCGTCGCCCGCCTGGTGTCCCAGCGAATCGTTCACGAGCCGGAACTCGTTCAGATCGACGCTCAGGACCGCGACCGAGCCGTCGTGGCGTCTGGCCCGCGCGACGGAGAGCTCGAGCAGCTCCTCGAACATCGCGCGCGATGGCAACCCGGTGAGCTCATCGTGATAGGTCTGGAAGGCACCCTGCTCCTCGGTCCGCTTGCGGTCCGAGATGTCCATGATCACGCCGTGGGAATAGCGAGGCATCCCGCGCTCGTCCCGAACCATCATCGCCTCGTCGTGCACCCAGACCACATGGCCGTCCTTGGCGAACAACCGGTACTCCAGACGGAAGGGCTCACCGGTCTCGTTGTGACGCGCGTTCTCCGCCAGCGCCCGCGCCCGGTCGTCAGGGTGGACCAACCGGGGCCACATGTCGGGGTCCTCGATCCATTCTTCGGACGTGTAGCCGAGGAGCTCGGTGACCTGAGGGCTCATGTAGATCGTCGGGGCGCTCTCCTCGATCCCGTCGATATAGGTGATCGCGGGGCCGCGCTCGATCATGGAGCGGTAGAGGTCCTCGCGCAGCCGCGCATCCTCGTCAGCTCGTTGCCGGGTCGCGGAGGCCGACAGGGACGCGGCCACGGCGCGCACCACGTCGCCGTGAGAACGCTGGAGCGGGCGTTCCGAGCAGAGATCGATGCCGACGAACCCCCACCACTCACCCCCGACGAGCACGGGGACCTGCCACGTGGCGACGGTGCCCTCGGCCTCCAACGCGCGCCGGGCCGCGTCTTCGAACTCGCGCACGGGTCCCGTGATCTCGCGGGCGTCGCCCATGACATCGATCCACCGCTGGAAGTCGGGGTAGTACGGATGGAGGTGGTTCTTGGGATCCTCGAAGAGTGGTCGGACGTCCGGCGCGTCCCATTCGCCCCGTAGGTCCATCCAGAGGCGGCCGTCGGGTCCTCGGAGGTTCTGGAAGACGTAGCAACGATCGACCCGCAGCGCGAGACCCACGGCCGCAAGCGCCGCATCCAGCTCGGTCTGCCAATCGCCACCGGCCAGACGCCCGAGGAGGCCGGCGACGGGTGCGACCGGACTGCCCCCGTTCGTCTGGGCCCCGCTCACGGATGAACCATCGGCAGGGTCTTTCGGGGGCTGAAGGTCGTCTCCCGGAGGACCGCTGCGAGCGGCCTGCTACCCTTTCGCGAGCCATGTCCGACTACAAGCAAGTCCTCCACGAACGCCTGTACGTGCGGGTTCCCGGCACCGACAAGCTCCGGAAGACGGCCGCCGCACGGATGCAGCACCTCCTGGCCAACGGATGGCGTGAGACCGAGCGGAACCTGACCGCCGACTACCTGAAGGTCCGGTTCGAGCGCACGGGGCATGCGCCGATGAAAGCTCGGCTCCCGAAGAAGGGGCCGGAGATCCGGGATCAGCGCCGGCCGCGGCGTGACGGCCAGACCTTCGGCGGCCGCGGGCGTCGCTGACCCCGTCGCCAAGCCCTCGATACCGAAGATCCTTCGGTTTCCCATGATGTTCACCGGATGTTCCCGGGGTATCATGGGGTCTTCCCGCTGAATCCTTCCGCTGCGCGAAGCCTCACTCGCCTGCAGCTCGGCGAACCTCCAGGGGGTGACCGAAGTGGCCATCGAGTTCCATCCGGAGCCGTCGAACGTTCGACCGAACCATCGCGAGCCCCACGCCCACGCCTCGTCGCAGCCGTTCCGGTATCCCCTCGAGCGCCCCTTCGTCGAGCCCGATCACACACGGCTCCCCGGTTATCGCGACGTCACCCGCGAGCAGTGGGAGTCGGCGCAATGGCAACGAGCGCATTCCGTCAAGAACCTCAAGGAGTTCAAGGAGGCCCTGGGCGGCCATCTGGATGACGATCTGCTCGCCGACATCGAGCGCGACCAGCAGGAGCGCGCGACGATGTCCATGCTGATCCCTCCGCAGATGATCAACACGATGCGCGAGGAGGATCTTCGCTCCGACCCCGTGCGCCGCTACATGGCTCCGAGCTACAGCGAGCGAGAGCCGGAGTGGCCGAGCCACCCGATGGCCTCACGCGACTCGCTGCACGAGGCCGAGATGTGGGCCGTCGAGGGTCTCACCCATCGCTATCCCACGAAGGTCCTCGCCGAGTTGATCCCCACGTGCCCGCAGTACTGCGGTCACTGCACGCGGATGGATCTGGTCGGCAACGACACGCTGCAGGTCCTGAAGTACAAGTTCGAGATGAAGCAGAACGACCGCTGGGAGGCCATGCTCGACTACCTGCGAACGACACCCCAGGTGCGCGACGTCGTGGTCTCGGGTGGCGACATGGCCAACGTCCCGGCGAAACGGCTCCAGGCATGGCTGTTCGACCTGATGGACATCGAGAACATCCGGGATATCCGGATCGCCACGAAGGGTCTGATGGGGATCCCGCAGCACTTCCTGCAGGACGACGTGCTCGCGGCGTACGAGGCGATCGCGTCGCGCGCCCGCGAACGTGACGTCGACGTCGCCCTCCACACGCACGTCAACGCCGCCCAGCAGGTCACGCCGCTCGTGGGGAAGGCCGTCCGTGCGCTGTTGGACATGGGATACCGCGACGTCCGGAACCAGGGCGTCCTGCTCCGCGGGGTCAACACCACGCCCGCGGAGCTGCTCGAGCTCTGTTTCACGCTCCTCGACTACGGCAAGATCCTTCCCTACTACTTCTACATGTGCGACATGATCCCCAACGCCGAGCACTGGCGGCTCGCGGTCCGTGAAGCGCAGGAGCTGCAGCACTCGATCATCGGGTACCTCCCGGGGTTCGCGACCCCGCGCTTCGTCTGCGACGTTCCATTCGTGGGCAAGCGCTGGGTGCACATGACGGATGACTACGATCACAGCCGCGGCATCTCCTACTGGCGGAAGAACTACCGCACGGGGATCGAAGCGGACGACCCGGAGGCGCTCACGCGCCGCTACCACTACTACGACCCCATCTACACGCTGGACGACGAGGGGCAACGTTGGTGGCGAGAGAAGATCGCCTCCGGCGTGGACGAGCTACTGAGCGAGCTCCGGCTGGAACAGGGCATCACCGCCGACGTCTGATCGCGAAGAGGGAAACGACCGCGAGCGCCACGACGGCGATCGCCGCGACGCCGAGGACGGGCTTGCCCGAGGCCGAGGGAGCAGACGCGGTTGACGGCACGGCGCTCGCGGTCGGCGACGACGTCGACGGCGCGATGGTTGCCATCCGGTACGAAGGGATACCGTTCCTCAACAGATCGCAACGGCCTCCGTCGCGTACCACGACGCTCCACCGAAGCCCGGTGAGATCGACCCTTCCGAACTGATCCTCGCCGAGCAGCAGCCTGCCGGGAACCTGGATCGTGAGGGTCCGTCCCTCCAGGATCGGTGGGTTGAAGAACGCCGACCCGCCCTCGGGCAGGAACAGGAGTGTGAGTCGCGCTTTCCTCGCCGTCGCATCGAACCGCACGATCCGGTTGACACGTCGATAATCGCCGAGGGACACCGTGGGGATGCGCGGATCCCGGACGAGGACGTCGACGCGGAACGATGGTTCCTGGGGGTCGGGGACCACGAGCGGGCGGCGGAACGACAGCTGCCATACGGCGGAGGAGCCCTCCTCGCCGAGCCAACCGAGCGCGCGAACGAGGTCGGGCGGATGACCCGGCCCTCTCTCGCCCTTGCATCGCACCGCATCACCGCGAGGATCGGCGGCCGCCAACGTCAACGGCAGCAGAACGATCAACGCCAGAGCCGCGATGCGGCGGCTCACGTCCCCGAACAGTCGAGCGCTTTGAGCTTGGGGACGTCCAACCGCGGGGGTTGGGAGAAGTCGAAGGCACCGTCGAGCGGCGACGCTTGGGCATCGCGGTCCGTGAGCGGCTTGAGTCCGTGGAGGTCTTCGATGAACTTCAGGACCGACGAGAACTCATAGACCGTCGAGTCGATCGATCCACCATCCGGGTTGTCGCCCGCCCTCGTGTATGGCGACATGATGAGCGCAGGCGTTCGAGGACCGAGCCCCATGATGTCGTAGTGAGGCGGCTTCACATGATCGTAGAAACCGCCGAAGTCATCCCACACCATCACGACCGCTGTGCTCCGCCACGCGTCGCTCTGCAAGATCGCGTTGAGGTACTGGACGCTCCAATTCATGCCATCACAGATGTTGACGCCCGCACCGGGATGCTCGTTCGGGCTGCCATCGGGCGGGATCAACCAGGAGACCGCGGGAAGCGTGTTGTCCTGGAGGTCCTTGAGGATCGTATCGGGCGATTGCACCTTGTTCCACAGCGGCCCGAACCGGATGTGGCGGATCGCCTGGAGCGCGTTCATCCAGATGTTGGGCTCCGCGTAGTACTTCCACGTGATCCCGGCCTTCTCGAGTTTGTCGGGGAGCGTGGGGATGTCGACACAGGTCCGCGTGTCTACCCAGTACTGCGCGATCTTGTAGAGGTTCGCCGGATCGTCGTCCCGATGATCCTCCAGATCCATGATCGTGTGGATGTCGTCTTGTGAGAGACGCTCGATCGGGAAGCGTTTCGTGTATTCGGTGGGGTCGTCGCAGTAATTGCCCGCGTGGTTGCTGGTCGACTTGTTGTCGACGATCCCGTACGACTGTGCGGCCACGGTGTACAGGTGCTCGGGGAAGGTGGGTCCGAACATCGACGTGAAGAAGTGGTCGGCCAGCACGAAGCGATCGGCGAGGCTCCAGTACACGGGCAACGTGCTCCGGTCGAACTGCGTGTAGCCCGTGAGGTCATCCCCGAGCGTCACGCAGTTGAACCCATCCATCTTGCCGCCGTCGATCGAGATCAACCCCGGATCGAACGCGTGTCCGAGGTCGTGTGGGTACACGTAGGGCGCCGGAGTAAGCGGGACGGTCGGGCCGGGCACCAGGTTGTTGTCGCACTGCAGCGTCTTGCCGACGGTCGCGCCGTCGGCGCCCGGATATCTGCCGAAGTAGTTGTCGAAGGAGTGGTTCTCCTTGACCAGGAAGATCACGTGCTTGATCGGGCTCCCCGGACCGACCTGGGCGGGGGTGGGACTCGACGGACGAGGGCTCGCGACCGTCGGCGAGTGGCTCGGCCGCGCGCCGGTTGCGCCGCCACTCGATGGCCAGAACTGCCACGCGGCGACGAGGAACGCAACCACGAAGGCGGCTGCACTTCCCCTACGCCATGCGAGCTGCCGACGCGAAGGTCGGCGCGGCGATGCAGGCCTGAGGTACGGGCCGGGTGACTGCTGCATCGCGCGGAGTCTACCGGCCCCCCTCCGGCTCGGCGAGATGATCGGTCAGCCGTTCCAGCCGATCCAGGACGTCGCGCTCGCTCGGATCCGGCGCCAAGTTCCGCAACTGCAACGGATCGTCTGCGTTGCGGTACAGCTCCTCGAACCCATCGGCGTTCCGAACGTACGTGTACCGGGCCGTTCGGACGCCGGACCATGCGGGGACGCTCGCGTCTCCGCCCCAATCGAGCCAGACCCCGGATCGCGCCGCCACGACGCGGCCGTCCAGCGCCGGCACCAGGCTGATGCCGTCCTGGGGCAGCGCGGGCCGCACCTGCGCGAGGTCGGAGATCGTCGAGGCCAGATCGACGTTCGAGACGAGGGTCGGGTCGGTCCGAGCGACCGACCACGGTGTCCGGATCGCGAACGGGAGCCCGATCGATGGCTCGTACGGGTACCGCTTGCCCTCCAGACGGTGGAGACCGAACTCGTAACCGTTGTCGGTGAGGAACACGATCACGGTCCGATCGAGCTCGCCGCGGGCCGCGATCGTCTCCACGAGCGATCGGACCGCGTCGTCGACCGATCGCAACATCGCTCGTTCGAGCAGATCGTCCTGGCGGAACGCCTCGAGCTGGGCGGCCGTCAGCGGCGGAAGGGAGGTAACGTAGCCGGGCTTGCCCCGCACGTCGTTCAGCTGCGCGAGCGACGGCATCGGCGGGGATGCCGCCGCCGATGTGTCGCGATAGCGGTCGGCCGGGATCCACGGGGCGTGTGGCGCGTTCGGGGCGAGATAGAGGAACCACGGACGGTCGGTGGGCGCACCGTGCAGGAACGCAACCGCCCCGCCGGCGAGGACGTCGGTGGCGTAGGCGGGAGCGGTCGCACCGTAGTGGCGGACGTACCCTCGATCGACGACGTTGTAGTCGTAGTACGAGGTCGACTCGTTCGCGTTCTCCTTCGCGAACCATCGGTCCCAACCGGGTGGAACGAACGGCGCGCGACCCCACGGGTAGTTGTTCAGGTACTTCCCGACCAACCCCGTCGTGTACCCGGCCTGCTGCAGCCACACGGGGAGCGTGTCGGTGTCATCGAGCGAAGGGCCACCACCGTTGTCGCGGACGTGGGTCCGCGTGTCGTACTGGCCGGTGAGGATCGTCGCGCGCGACGGACAGCAGAGCGGCGTCGACGCGATCGCGTTCGGGAACCACACCCAGTGGCCGTTCGGATCCTCCAGCTGGGACTGGAGCCACGGCATGGCCGATGGCTCGGTCGGAAGCGTGTCCAGGGTCTGGTCGTCCGTCAGCACGACCAGGATGTTCGGGCGGGGGTCGGGGGCGGGCGCCCGCTCGCGGGAGCCCGCCCCCGCCGCGACCGTGAGCGTTCCGAGCGCCAGCGTGAGCGCCAGCCCGCGCCTCAGGAGCGCTCCTTCCGCAGCTTCCAGATGTGCTCGCCCGGGAAGTCACGCGCCCACGCGAGCGGTGCGAAGTCGGTGTACGTCGTATCGGCGTCCGCCGGCGGGCGAAGCTCGATGAGGTCTTCGATGGCGAGGCCGCACGTCCGGAACAGGCGCACCCACTCGCCGTACGTCGGCCGGAACTCCACGAACGGCCCGGTCTCCTCTACCAGCACGCGACGGCGCGCGCCGAAGTACGGCCTGCGCAGTTCCCGTCGAGGTGGCTCCTCGTCGTCGCCCCAGCAGGCGCTGATGAAGGGCGTCGCGATGTTGAACACAAGGAACCCACCGTGCCGGAGCACGCGAGCACATCCGGGAACCGTGACCGCGGGATCGGTGAACGACAGCGCCCCGTGATCGCAGAAGATCAGATCGAAGCTGGCATCCGCGAACGGGAGCTCTTCCGCGCTCCCGCGAACGAGCGGGAACCGGATGCCGGTCTCCTCGAAGTTCGGACCCGCCGCTCGGAGCTGGTTCGCGCTGAAGTCGAGACCCATGACGCGAGCGCCGCGCATCGCGACCTTGATCCCGAGCTGGCATGCGCCGCACCCCAGCTCCAACGCGTCCAAGCCCGAGACATCGCCGAGCGCACCGACGTGGTCCTCCGGGATGTCCCAGACGCCCCAGCCGAGAAGGTCCCAGCGGTTGAGCTGGGCGCGGTTCCGCTGCTGGTACGCCTCGCTGTCGGCCTCCCACGAAGCGAGGTTCGTGCGCACGTCCTCGCGGCTCACCGGTCCAGCCACCCGCCGTCGCGGCCGTGATCGTCTGCGACGATCACGGCCGCGATCGACAACGCGATCTCATGCGCGCTGCGACCGCCGATGTCGAGCCCGACCGGCGCGTGGACGCGAGCGATCTCACCTTCCGAAAGACCTAGCGCACGGAGCGCGTCGAGGTGGCGAGCGACATGACGCCGCGAACTCATCATCCCGACGAACCGCGCCGGCGAACGCACGGCGGCGGCGAGCACGGCCGCCGCGTACGGCGCGTCGTGATCCGTCAGGACGACGACGTCGTTCGCTTCGAGCTCCAGCTCTTCGATCGCCCGGGCGTTGGGTTCATCCGACGCGACGAGCCGATCGGCACGCGGCTCCACGATCACCGCGTCGTAGCCGACCAACCCGAGGTGCGCGCGAAGCGCGCGGGCGACGTCGGTGGCCGACACGACGACGAGCCGTGCTGGGCGTCGGTGGGGTTCCACGAAGACCTCGATGTCGCCGAGGTCGTGATGCAGCACGCGGGTCCCGGGCTCACCCGCCTCCCAGAGCTCGGCCGCCGCGTCGACGGCCTGCTGGTCGAATTCTGCGCACCCCAAGGTGCCGTGAACCGGCCCGCCGGGTTCGACCGTCATGTGCATCCCCACGCGGCACGGAGGGTCGCCCGCGACGACCTTGATGGCC
>VAYU01000010.1 GCA_005884925.1 Actinomycetota bacterium
CAGAGCATCCCTTCCTCGCGAGCCAGCTGGCGCGCCATCTCCAGCGCGTCGTCGGTGCTCACCACGACGATCCCGTCCATCACCGCGAGGTCGAGGTTCGGCGGGATGATCCCGTCGCCGATCCCCGGGACGCCGTGCGTCCCCCACCGCTGTTCGCTGATCAACGGCCCTTCCGCCGGCTCGACCGCGAACGCCTGCACGGCGGTGTCGTGCGCCTTGAGCGCTCGAGCCACACCCGTGATCCACCCGCCGGTGCCCTGCGAGGCGACCACGGCGTGGACGTCGCCGATCGTCTGCTCCCAGATCTCCTCGCCGGACACCGCCTGGGCGGCGGGGTTGTCCGGGTTCTCGAACTCGCCGGGGAAATAGTAGCGGTCCGGGTCTCCCGCCACGATCTCGTTCATCTTCGCGAGCGCCAGATCGATATCGGTGCCGGCCCCGGGGGTGAGGACGAGCTCGGCCCCGTAGGTCTCGATCATCCGCTTGCGCTCGAGGCTCATCCCCTCGGGCATCACGATCACGCACGGATACCCTTTGATCGCGGCCACCGCCGCACAGGCGATCCCCGCGTTCCCGGTGGTGCATTCGATCACACTCATCCCGGGTGTGAGCTCGCCCCGGCGCTCGGCCTCGGTCAGCATGCGCGCGTAGATCCGGTCCTTCACGGATCCGGTCGGCCCGTACCACTCGACCTTCGCGAAGAGCTCGACGTCCGGGGCCACGCGCGCGAGGCGGACGAGCGGCGTCCGACCGATCGCATCCAGGAGCGAATCGACCGGATCCCGGTAGCGCGCCCACTCCGTCGTCATGCCTCACCCCTCATCCCGCGCTTCGCGTCCGTTCCACGTACCCGAGCCGGTGGGAGATCGCATCGGCCGACTCCACCGCGAAGCGGGCCATCCGCGGCAGATCGATGCCGCGCATCCGGAAGGCCGGACCGCTCACCGACAGGGCCGCGACGACCCGGCCGTCGGCCTGGCGGATCGGCGCCGCGACCGCGTTCAGGCCTTCCTCCAGCTCCTCGATCGCCTGCGCGTATCCGGTGCGAACGATCTCCTCGAGCTGGGTCCGAAGTACCGCGGGATCCACGATCGTCCGTTCGGCCAGCCGTTCGAGCGGTGCGCCCAGATGACGCTCACGATCTTCGCGTGGCTCGAACGCCAGCAGCACCTTCCCGTTCGAGGTGCAGTGCAGCGGCGTCCTTCGTCCGATCCAACTCACGGCGACCACCGAACGGGTACCCGTGACCTGGTCGATGTACACCACGGAGTCGCCCGAGATGACGCCGAGGTTGACCGTCTCGCGCGTCCGCTCCGCGAGACCCTCCAGGACCGGATGCGCTTCGCGCACGATGTCGAGCCCCGCCATCGCCGCGCCCGCCAACCGAACCAGGCCGAAGCCCAGCCGGTACTTCTCGTTCACGGGGTCGCGCTCCAAGAGGCCGCGTTCCGCGAGCGTCGACACCAACCGCGACGCCGTCGCCTTGTGCACGTCCAGACGCCGTCCGAGCTCGGAGACGCCCAGCTCGCCGGCTTCCGCGATCAGCTCGAGGGCGGTCACGGCGCGGCGGACCGATCGAAGGTTGCTGCCGTCTTCGTCGCGCACCGTGCAACTCCCGAGGTGAGGCGCAACGCTCGACGCTAGGGGGGCCGGGCATCGGCTGTCAAGACGAGGCTGCGGAGGGAGAAGGGCCAGGGCCCAGGACGGCGGGGAACCCGGGACACACGGGGCTGGGATCGGGGTGGAACCGGGTCGATCATCCTTGCCTGGACGTCGTCAGGTGACGATCATCGTCCCCTTCATCCCCGGATGGATCGTGCACACGAAGTCGTACGTGCCCGGCCCCGGTGCGGTCGCCTTGCCGGTCTCTCCGGGCAGAACCACGACGGCGACGTCCGTGCCCTTCACCGTGAAGTTGTGGCTCCGGGGGTCACTGTTCGCGACCGAGATCGTCGCCCCTGAGGCCACGGAGAAGCAGCTCGGGCTGAACGCGAAGTTCTTGACCGTGAGTGTCCCGGTGAATTTGATGGCGTTCCCGGACGTGCAGTCGCTGCTTCCACTACCGCCACAGGCGACAGTAACCGCGAGTACCACGACCGTTGCGAGCAAGGCCTTCGTCATGTGGTCCCCGCTGAGTAGCTCAGTGCTAGCCTACCGAACAGCGACCACGGTTCGCCATCCCCACCCGTCCGGCGCATGCATGAGCGAAGGCCTCGGGCGAGATCATCGACTTTCCTGACGATGTACCCGGACGCTCGGCGACAGAGCGCGCGGCTGCTCGGCCCTTCTCCCTCCGTGTCAAGACGAGGCTCAGCGCGGCCGCGGGAACGGCGCGAGCACCTTGAGGTGCGCGCCCCATCCGCCGATCCCGTCGAGGGCGTTCGCGTAGTCGAGCGTCGACGGAAGCCCGAGGGCCGTATACGGGTTCGGCCTGGCGTACGCGGTGCGGTCCTGGGGAGCCTCGAAGGTGAGCGTCCATGATGGCGACCCGTTGAATCCCACGAGCGCGCCGTGGTCGGCGAGGCCCTTGCAGATCGCCTTCTGCCACGTGGGGATGGCCAAGGCGTCGATCTGCGCGTGGGTGAGGTCCAGGAAAACGACGTTGCCCATGCTCAGCCGGGTCGTCGCATCCGTCGACACGCACTGCTTCCCCTTCGTTCCCGATCCGTCGTACGGCGCGACGCTGTGGCCGGACAGGCACTTCGCGTGCAACCCCACGGTGTGGTTGACGTATCCGGCTGCCAGCTCCTCGGGGCGGATCGGGAGCATCCCGGTCGGCGGCTCTTCGACCGTGTTGAACCCGGAGCCGTACGTCTGGAGGCGGAACCCGTGCCAGGCGGTGATCGTCATCGCCGTTTCGTCGATGACCGTCTCGCGCAACCGGTACGTGTAGCCGTCGACCTGGTCGATGACGTAGATCACCCCGTCGGACAGGGTGGACGGCTGCATCCCGCAGGGCGCGTGGATACGGAGCCCGTCGATGTGTTGTCCGTACGTGATGCTCGTCTCGCGCAGGACGATCCGGTAGAGGGAATCTGTGGCTCGCCCGAAGTAGAGCGGGAATCCCCAGCCGAAGAGTTCCCGCGGTCCAGCCGGTGCCGGGGGGCCGTCCGAGACCAGCGACGAGATGTAGACGTCCGACCTCGGATCGACATTGGTCTTGTCGAGCGGTGCGACCCACGGTGAGGTCTCCGAGAACAGGTGCCAGTCGAGCCCCGGCCAGCTGCCGATGCCGCACCCGGTCCCCGCCGGGGCGTTGTGCAGCACGCGCTCGCCCAGGGCCGCTCCCGTGGCGGCCGCGGCGGCGCCCGCGCCGATGAGGAACGCCCGTCGCGTGATCCGGTTCAGTCGCGCCAAGGTCAACACCTGTCGTGCGTCGACTGTAGCCCGGCCTCTGAGAACGCGGGCCGACGGACCCACGTGGTCGCTGTTGGCGTGCAGGTACGCTTGCACGTCGTGACCCGTAACCACATCGCTCCGACTCCGGGGAAAGGTCCAGAAGATCGCCCGGCGCTCCACGTTGCTTCCCCCCCGATCCTCAGGCCGCCTCGGGCAACCAGGGTTCCTCGGACCGTCGCGCTCTTCGTCGGTCTTGCCGGGCTCGTCACCCTGCTGTCGTCCGCGTTCTCCTGGATCCGAGGCAGGACCGAGATCCTCTCCGACGTCCTTCCGCTTTCCGTTCGGTCCGGAGCCACGTCGATCGCCGTCCTGGCCGGATTCGGCCTTCTGGTGATCGCCGGGGCGCTGGCCCGTCGTCAGCGCCGCGCCTGGTGGATCGCGCTCGTCCTGCTCCTCATCGCTGGGATCAGCCACCTCATCAAGGGCCTAGATGTCCCTGAAGCCGGGATGAGCCTCGGGATGGCCGTCGTGCTCCTGATGGCTAGGCGAGAGTTCGATGCTCACCCGGGGCCCGGATCCGCCCGGCGGGCAGTCGTGGCGCTCTCAGCCTTGGCCCTGGGGGCGTGGGCGTTCGGGATCGTGGCGATCCTCGCCCACTCGGGGGCCATCGTTCCTCGTCCAACGCTCGGTGTGGCCGCCGCCGCTGCCCTTCGGGGCATCGTGGGTCTGTCCCTCGGGATCCGGATGGTTGATCTGGCCGGAGGTTGGATCCCCGACGTCCTGCCGCTGCTCGGTGTAGCCATCGTCACGTCGGGCTTCGCCCTGGCCTTCCGACCCGTCGTCGAGGGGCTTCGGCAGAACCCGGGCGACTCGGAGCGAGCCCGTGCGCTGGTTCGACGTTACGGTTCCGACACACTCGCCTACTTCGCATTGAGGGAGGACAAGAACTACTTCTTCGAAGGCGAAGCGATGCTCAGCTACCGTTACCTTTGGAACCTTGGCCTGATCTCTGCAGACCCGATCGGCCCGCCCGAGGACGTGCGGCGAGCGATGGAGGCGTTCGTCGGCCGCGCGCGCAGCCAAGGTTGGGGCGTCGCGGTGCTCGCCGGCGGACCCGATCTGGCTCACGTCTACGCGGATCTCGGTCTCCAGGGGTTCTACCTGGGCGATGAGGCGATCCTCGATCCTCAGGCCTTCTCCCTCGAGGGGCATCGGATCCGCAAGGTCCGACAGTCGTGCCACCGGCTGGAGCGGCTCGGCTACCGTCTGGAGTTCCTGTCTGACGCCGACATCGACCCAGATCTCTGTGATGCGCTGGCGGCGGTGACGCGATCCTGGCGGGGACGGGCGCCGGATCGCGGCTTCACGATGGCGCTGGGCCGCGAGCCCTCTCCGCATGATCCGGACTGCATCACCGTGGTCGGCGTAGACCCCGAGGGGACGCCTCAGGGGTACCTGCATCTCGTTCCCTGCTACGGCACGCTACCGGGCTACAGCCTGGACCAGATGCGGCGGCACCGGGAGACGCCGAACGGGCTCTCCGAATGGATGGTGGCGAGGACGACGCAGGAGCTCCGGCGGCGCGGCGTCGTTCGCTTCTCCTTGAACTTCGCCTTCCTTGGGGCGCTGTTCCGCGAGGATACGCCCCTGACCTTCCTGCAACGGCTCGAGGTGGCGCTCGCCCGCAGAGTGAATCCATTCTTCCAGATCGAAAGCCTCCAGTGGTTCAACGCGAAGTTCTCCCCGATGTGGTCGCCGCGATACATCTACTCCGAGCCGCCGCTGAGCTTCCCGCGTGTGGCCCTCGCTTACCTCGAATCGGAGGCGTTCCTGCGCCTTCCTCTGATCGGAGCCCGCAGCCGGCTCAGAGGGTTGGTCCCGCGTTGACCCATCCTGAGCGCCGACCCGGTTCTCCGTCGCGGGTGTCGTTCGATCGGCGGGTGATCGCGCTGGCAAGAACCCGCGGGATCGCCGGATTCTCGCTCACGATCGCGATGAGCGGAGCGCTCGTCGTGATGTCGGTTCTCGACATGACGCTCCCCGGCCGCCGCCTCGTCGATGCCTGCTGCGTGGTACGAGCGAGCGAGCCCATGCACGCCGAGCTGGCTCGGCTGATCGGCTCGATCCTCGCTCCCGCGCCGCACCTGCCGCTGTGGGGAGCGGTACTCCAGGTTGTGGTGGTGGTCGGTATCGCCGAGGTGCTGCTCGGTTGGCGGTGGGCGCTCGCGGTCGGGCTCGTGTGCCATGTGGCGGCCACCCTCGCCGCACACGGCATGTTCGCGTTGGGACCGCACCACCTCGGAGCGTTCGCGCTGCCCCTGAGCATGGCCGCGGAGCGCGACACCGGCCCTTCCGCACTCACGGTCGGTCTTGCCGGTTCGCTCGTGGTTCGTGAACGGCTGAGGGGCCTCACCGTCGTGTACTTGATCGGGCTTGCGATCGCTACGTTGGCAGCCGCAACGAGCGTCGCCGGCGTCGAGCATCTCGTCGCCGCCGGCGTCGGGATGCTCCTCGGACTCGCGAGTCGGGAGTGGTACGGGCTCGTATCCGGCCGGGCCGCGATCGGAGACATGGGATCGGACCTGCAAGCTGTATGGGGGTCGCAGATGTTCGCGGAGGCTTCCAAAGGGCACCCTAGCCGCCGATAGTGGGACTGGTCAATCAGGGTTGACGATTGCCCCTCGGTCAACGTATGTTGACAGCATGACCGAAGCCACGAAGATCGCGAGCCAGGCGAGCAGCAGCGACCCCAGGGTCGGTCTTCGAGCCGTGGCGGCGCTCCGTCGTCTGGTCGAACAGCTCGAGACCCTCCAGGTCACGAACGCACGGAACCTCGGGTGGTCATGGCAGGAGATCGCTCAGGAGCTCAACGTGAGCAAGCAGGCGGTCCACAAGAAACACGCCGATCGGCGGTTCCTTCCCGGGAGGTAGTGGCGGTGTTCGAGCGTTTCACGGAACGCGCCCGGGGAGCGGTCGTCCTCGCGCAAGAGGAAGCCCGGGACCTGCACCACCACCACATCGATACAGAGCACCTCCTCCTGGGGCTTCTGCGCGATCGAACGAGTGTGGGGTACGAGGCGCTTGACCGGCTTGGGGTTCATCTCGACGACATCCGATCCGAGGTCGTGCGGGTGGTTGGAGGGGGTCCCTCACCGATCCTCGATGAGGAGGATGCGGAGGCACTGCGTGTCATCGGTATCGACATCGACGAGGTTCGCCGCCGGATCGAAGAAACGTTCGGTGAAGGCGCGCTCGAAAGGATCTCCTTCCTTCGGCGCCGCCGGCGTCGAAGGAAGGGATGTGCCACATCGGCGAGCCACGTCCCATTCACACCTCGCGCGAAGAAGGTGCTCGAGCTTGCGTTGCGGGAGGCGGAGGCTCTCCGTCACGACTACATCGGGACGGAGCACATCTTGCTCGGCCTTGTCCGGGAGCGAGAGGGCCTCGCGGCAGGGATGCTGGCCGAGAGGGACGTGTCAGACACGCGGGTTCGCACCGTTGTGAGCGAGCTGCTCTCCGGCAACTGAGCCGCAGAGCAGCCGAGCACGGGGGGGGCGAGCCTTGCGCGACCCGTCCGAAGGCGATCAGTTTCCGCTCAGCGTGAGCTGAGCGTTCGCGAACGGCGCCTCCACCTCTCCCGTCCGCTGGTCCACGCGCACGCGGATCGTTGACGGTTCGCCCGGCTCGAGCGTGAACCCGTCTGCGATCTGCGCCCAGACGAGCATGTGGTCACTGTCGCCCGTGACCCGCGTGACCTCGTACGAGCGCTCGGTTCCGGGGAACACGATCGTGCTCATCGCCTCGGGCGCTCCCGCATAGACGGCGCGACGGATCGTCCCCGTGCCCGCCGACGGGTCGACCGAACCATCGAAGACGAGGGACGCGTAAGCCGGGTACGGCCGTTGGGGGAGGCCGGCCGTCGCACGGAACGTGAGTGGCTCGTTCGCGCCGGTGCTCGCGGGATGGGGTCGGAAGACCTTCCCGGTCGCGACCACACCTGCACCGATCGCAGCGAGGACCGCGGAGCCCGCGCCGGCGATCTTCAGGAAATCCCGTCTGTTCATGTCGCTCATGGGTGCTCTCCCTTCCCGGTCGTCTCAGTGAGGGTTCCCGAGGTACGGGAAGACCGACAGCAGGTCCGTGTGCGCGTGGGCGTCATCACCCGTCACGCCGCCGTTCGTCACCAGGTTCAACTCGATGTCGATCACGTCATCGGTGAGGTTCCGCCCGTTCAAGAACCCGGCAGAGCTCGAATAGTCGTAGGTCAGGATGTCGGGCAACAGGATCTCGGCGATCCCCGTCGCGTCGTCCTGGCTATAGCCGCCGAGCGCCATCAGCGTCTGCGTGAAGCTCTCGAGGAACGTGACGCCCTCAGCGGTCACAGTGGTGCGATCTTGGTCCGGGGTGATCGAGTTGAAGAGGTTCTTGTCGGTCCCGTGGTTGAAAACCGTGTTGATCGCCGGTCGCCCCATCCGGTCGATCTGGGTGAGCTTGCCGTTCCTCCGGATCGCGCACGAGGACCAGATCCCAACGTGTGGATCCGACCCGAGGGCCGAGTTCGGGACCTCCAGCACCATCCCGAACACGTTCTTGTCCGCGAAGAAGTCCCCGTGCGTGAAGTCGAAGCCCTGTCCGTTCACGAAGCTCAGGAACCCCAGGAGGTCGAAGAAGAATGGGTCGCTCCGCAACCCGGCGAAGAACCGATATCCATCGGCGTCGGTGACGACGGGGCTCGATCCGAACGAAACAGGAGCGCCGTCGATCAGGGTGTCCCCGCTGGCGCTCAGCCGGGCCGCGGCGCCGCCCGTGACCATCCGGACCTTCCCCTTCTGGTGCCCGGCCTCCTTGGGCGTGAACGTGAACCGGAACGCGAGGTCGGCGACCGCGTCATCGTCCGTGTCGATGCTCAGCTGGTAAAGCGCTGCCGAGTTGAACTCGTCCGCGAACGACGGAGCCAGCGGGTTCACGTTCATCATCAAGATCGACTTCGCTGCGTTCCCGGGTTTCTGGAACGCGTAGACGTCGGTGATGTCGATCCTGGCGTCCATCCCGGGGGACATCAATCCCGGTGCATCCAGATGATCTGCCATCTGCCACCTCCCCTTGGGCCGCACCTATGGACCTGTACGGACGCCCATCCCCGGTCGCGGTTAGGGCCCTCAGCCGCGAGGCGTCCGGAAACTCATTCGAACGAGGAGCCACTGCGGATCACCCAAGTTGGCGGATCTTTCATCGATCATGTGTCGGCCCTGGGAGAGACCGAACCGCTGTCTGGTCAGGTCGTGGTGATGATCTCGATGATCCGACCCGCATGGACCCCGAAGTTCCAGACGTCGATGCCTGGCGGGTCCACCCCGAGCGCCGTGAGCGCGGTGCAGATCTGGCTCCGATGGTCGGTCCCGTGGTGCAGCGCCTGCGCGAGCCTGACGCCGATCGTTGCGTCCCGCTCGTACCCGTCGTCCTCGTCCACCTCGTGCACCATGGAGTCCGGGTCGAGGTCCCGCGCCAGGAGTCCCGACCAGAGAACACCGTTGTTCTCCATCGCGACCCGAAGCTCAGGCAGATCCATGTGGTCCGCTTCGATCAGGTGGGCACGATCTCCCGTCATGATCGAGAGGTAGTCGGAGTCGCCCTCAACGAGGTGTCGCATCGTCTCGAGGATCGAACCGTAAGTTCCCGGAACGGTGGTCCCCAACTGCTCCGGGTTGAGCGTGAGACAGGTATCGATCAGCCGCGTCGTCGCCCACACATGATGTTGGAACGCGTCGTCCATCAGCGAGCCGCTCATCCGTTCAACCTAGCAAGCGCTCGACCGCCTGTCGTCGGAGAATCCAGCCATGGACACGCATCTGGTCGAGACCTTCAACCGCTGGTTCGCCGCCGACGCATCCCGTGCAGACCTCTGCCGAGCGCTTGCGGTCGCGCCGCTTCTCCTGATCGGCGTGCTCGTCGTGCTCGCGTGGTCGACACCGCGATCGAACTCACCGGTCGGGAGGTCGGAGCTGCTGCTCGGCTTCGTCGCCGCGATCGCAGCGCTGCTCGTGAACCTCGCACTCGGCCACCTCTATTACCGGGCGCGCCCGTTCTTGGTGCTGGATGTTCGCCCGTTGCTCCCCGAGGCCGTCGACTCGAGCCTCTTCAGCGACCACCTGGCGGTGGCCGGAGCAGCCGCCGTTGGGCTGGTCCAAGCGCGGCGAACGTTCGGCTTGCTCGCCGTGGGTCTCGCCCTCCTGCTCGCGGTGGGTCGGATCGGTGGCGGCGTCCAATACCCGAGCGACTGCCTGGTTGGCCTGGCTGCGGGGGCGGCCTGCTTCCTCGTACTCCTGCCGTTACGCGGCCCCGTTTCCCGGGCGCTCGCCGCCGCCTACCCTGGAACGGGAGAACCGGAGAGCAAGCCCGAACACCCATTCATGCACCGGCACCGGCGAGGGATCGCGATCGCCGTGGCGATCGTCGTCTTCGGCACCGGCTACGGGATCAGGGCGATCCAAGACCACGGTTGGAAGTCGGCAGCGCTCCGGGCCGAAGGGATGCTGCACGCAAACTCGGCGCCCGCGCCTCCCACGGAATACCAGACGATCCCGATCGACACGATCGCCGCGGGAAAGACCAGCGCAACGTATGCGACGGTGATCGGAGACGTGAGTCAAGTGAGCCACGAGCTCGACGGCGACTACCACATCCGGGTCGAGGGCGGCGGAGCCTTCCTCGTGCTGGAGATCATGCCCGAGTTCCCACTCGTTCCGCCCCACATCGGCCAGCAGATCACCGCGTGGGGAGTTGTCCGCCACGACGGGCTGCACAACTGGTGGGAGCTCCATCCGCTCGTCGGGTGGCAGCCTGGGAACGTTGCTGCACCACTTGGGGCGGGCACGGGGTCCAGCGACTGAGAGCTCGAGGTTCGGGAGGATCAGATGTTGGCACGGATCAGCGACTGGATCTTGTCGCTCGATGGCTGGATCGCTTTGGTGATCGTGTTCCTCGTGCCCGCGCTCGAAGCCTCAGCCTTCCTCGGCTTCGTGTTCCCGGGAGAGATCGCGGTGATCTTGGGAGGGGTGCTGGCGTTCAACGGTCGGATCTCGCTCCCTGCGGTTATCGCCGCAGCGGTCGCAGGCGCGATCGTGGGAGATACGATCGGCTACTTCGTCGGCCGTCGGTGGGGACACCAGATCCTCCGCGGCGTCGGTCGTCGTGTGCCGTTCCTCCGCCACCGGATCGATGAGCACCTCCAGAGCGCGCAGGCGTACGTACGGCGCCGCGGAGGTGCTGCCGTCTTCTTCGGGCGGTTCACCGCCGCTCTGCGCGTGATGGTGCCCGGCCTGGCCGGCATGGCCGAGGTTCCCTACGGCCAGTTCCTGTTCTACAACGCGGCCGGTGGTCTGCTGTGGGGAACGGGATTCATCCTCCTCGGGTACTTCGCGGGAGCGGCTTGGGAGCGGGTGGCCGCCGACGCGAGCAGGGTCGGTCTCACGCTCCTCCTCCTGGTGCTCGTCGGTTTGGTCATCGGACGCGTTCTGCGGAGCATGCGGGAACATGGTGAGCGCCTGCCGGATCGCCTCGCCCGGGCCCGCCCGGTGGCGTGGGCACGGAGAAGGTTCCCGGATCGTTCCGCCTGGCTCGCACGACGGATCGATACGCGATCGCCCGCGGGGTTCGGTTTGAGCGTCGTGGTCCTCACAGGCGCGGTCTGCACCTGGATCTTCATCGGGCTCACCCAGGACGTCTTCGCGCACGAAGAGGCCGTCCTGACCGATCCCGGCGTCACGCGGTTCGTAGTGGACCATCGGGTCGCGTGGGCGACCGCGCTCATGAAGAGCGTCACGTGGCTCGGCTCCAACGTGCTGATGATCCCGCTCGTGGCGATCGTCGGCAGTTACTTCCTGTTCCGTGATCGGGACTGGCGCCCCGCGGCCTCCATGGCGGCCGCCCTGGTCGGGGCGAACGTCATCTACCGCGTCGTGAAGTCATGGGTCGGCAGGCCGCGGCCCCCGGGATCGCTCCATCTGATCGGGGTCTCCGGGTTCAGCTTCCCGTCTGGCCACGCGACCGTGGCAGTTGCGTGCTGGGGCTTGGCGGCGTTGCTGCTCGGAGCCGGGCGACCCATCCGCGTCAAGCTCGCGCTGTGGACGGCGGCCGTCGTGATCGTCGGGCTCGTCGGTCTGTCTCGGGTCTATCTCGGGGCTCACTGGTGGACCGATGTCGTCGCCGGCTTCGCGCTCGGAGGCCTCTGGCTGTGTCTGCTCGGTCTCCTCCTGCGGCGGCGTCAGGCAACGCTTGCGCGGGTCGCAAGCAAAGGGCTGGCAAGCATCCAAGATGTCTGAGAACATCGCGATGGCTGAGACACACCGAGGACCGGGAGGGCGGCATGGGTGAATCGTTGGAAGCGCGAGAGAAACGTCTCAGCGAGATGGCCGACCGCAAGGGCTTCACGCTGGAGAAACACGGTGCGGGGTCTCCCATCACCACCCTCGACTACAGCCTCGTCGAGAAGGAGACGTTCTCGATCGTGGTCGATAGTCATGACGGGCTGGACCGCGTCGAGGTCTTCTTGAACGACATCCCTGAGGATTGATCAGCGCAGCCGATCGAGCGATCGCGATGCCCGGTCGTACCCTGATTCTGAGGGTGGGTCTAGCGTGCCGAGTACGCGAACGACGGGCGAGTCACACCTCTCCGTTCGCCCGCCTGGCCCGCCCTCCAGGCCCCGGTGCCCCCGGCCGGGTTCTGGTCGTTCTAGCCTAGACAGCGACCTTCTCCCAGACCGAGACGTGCTTGTCGCTGTCGCTGGTGAAGGGCTCCCGCTTCCACCCGCCCCAGCGCTCGCGCAGCCTCATCCCGGCAAGTTGCGCCATCAGGTCGTACTCCGAGGGCCACGCGTACCGGAACGGCATCGAGACGCGCTCGAGCTTGTCGTCGACGAGTTCGAGGTGATGGGAGATGAGGCCCTGGTTCGCGACGTCGTACTCGTCGATACCCCAGTACGTCTCGCTGCCGCGGAAGACCCGGAAGGTCTCACCGGGCGGGAGCCGCTGAAGCTCCGGGATCATGACCTCGATCACGAAACAGCCGCCGGGCTGCAGGTGCGCGGACACATTGCGGAAGCAGGCGACCTGCGCCTCCTGCGTCGTCAGGTTCATGATCGTGTTGAAGACCAGGTACGCGAGAGAGAACGAGCCGTCCACCGTGGTCGTCGCGAAGTCCCCGATCGTCACGCCGACGTCTTCGCCGCCCGGCTTCGCGCGCAGCTTCGCGACCATCGCCGTCGACAATTCGATCCCGTGGACCTGCACGCCGCGCTGCGCAAGCGGTAACGCGACCCGGCCGGTCCCGATCCCGAGCTCGAGCGCATGTCCGTTCCCGGCAAGTTCGGCCAAGAAGTCGACGACCGGATCGAGAGCTTCCGGCTCGAACAAGCCTGCGGCCTCGTCGTCGTATCTCGCGGCGACGCGTTCATCGAAGTAGCCGTCGTCGTGCACCGCCGGAATCTACCTTTCTAGACTGAGCCGCGTGAGTGGCGAGGAGCACCTGGGCATCCGCGAGGTGGTCCGTATCCCGGAGATCCGAGCGGCGATGCTCGGGACCTTCGTGATCATGCTTGGTTTCGGCATCTTGGCGCCGGTCCTTCCCAACTACGCCCGCAGCTTCGAGGTCGGCTACGACGCCGTCGGCCTGTTGATCTCGGCGTTCTCGTTCGCGCGGCTCATCTCCGATCCGTTCGTCGGGCGCTTCATCGACCGGTACGGGGAACGCGCGATGTCGACGTGGGGAGCGGTCTGGGTGGGCCTCTCGTCGATCGCAGCGGGCCTCGCCCCGACGTTCCCGCTCCTCGTCCTCTTCCGTGCGCTCGGCGGGGTGGGATCGGCGCTGTTCTTCGCTGCGCTGCTGTCGTTCCTGCTCCGCTCGATCCCCGCCGAACGCACCGGCCGCGTGATGGGCGTGTACTACGCGGCGTTCAACGTCGGCTTCATCGCGGGTGTGGTTCGGGCTCGCGAGCCCGCTGTACGTCTATGCGGGCGCGTGTCTGATCGCGGCGGTCGTGTTCTGGAGGACGCTCCACGACCCGGTGCGTCACGAGTCGGAGACGCACCGCAGCGGGATCCGGCGCCTGCCGTGGAACCGCCCGTTCATCACCGTGCTGGTCGTGAACGGGGTCTACCTGTGGATCATCGGGGCGGTCTTCCAGACGCTGGTTCCGCTCTTCGGGACGAGCACATATATCGGAATGAGCATCGCCGCCGTCGGGTTCGCCCTCGGCGTCGCGACGGCGACCGAGCTCGTCGCGCTCTATCCCGCCGGTAGGGCGAGCGACCGGCGCGGCCGGCGCGGCGTACTGATCCCGGCGTTCGCCGGACTCGCCCTCACGACTGCGCTGCTCGGACAGGCATCGTCGCCGCTCGCGTTCATCGTCGCGCTCGGCGCGCTCG
>VAYU01000099.1 GCA_005884925.1 Actinomycetota bacterium
GAACCATCTGTCTGCGGGCTGCGACGCTAATACACCCGGCCGTGGATCGTCGTCAATCCGTCGCATCGCGAGAACCGCGAGATAGGAGCTTGGTTCGGCAGCCAGCGGACCGCGGTTGAGGGCCCATCGGCTGTACCACTTTCGGTCCCCCGCCCCTTCCTATCCCGTCCTGTGTATGGGGAGATAGGGAACGGCGGAACCGTAACGCGGGCCCATGGACCGGGATCCGGCGGCTATTCGACCGAGCGCACGAGACGACGGAGCGGCGCGCACGCTGATCCTTCGGCCCGGCCAGAGAACGCAGCGTGAGCGCGCGCAGATTGGAACGGGGTGAGCTTGACCCGTTCGGCCGGACACCTCAACACTGAGACGCTCAGTCTCAGAGGAGGGGGTGTCGATGCCCGATCCCAAGCCGCCATATCCACGGGAGTTCCATGAGGAAGCGGTCCGGATCTATCGCGAGTCGGGTCGGAGCCTGAAGTCGGTCTGCACCGATCTGGGGATCTCGCTGGAGACCCTTCGCAAGTGGGTGAACCAGGCCCAAGTGGATGCCGGCACGAGACCAGGGCTGATGACGGAGGAACGGGCCGAGCTTACGCGCCACCCCCCGGAGGTTGGCGTCGTGAGGGAGTGGGCGGGTCTCGTGCCGGATCTCTAGCGGGATGCGTACGATCGGCATCAGAGAACGTCGCGCCCGCCTCGGGCTGCGCCATGGCCTCGCCACCCCGTTCCGGACCGTCGACCAGGCCGCCGAGGCCATGATCGGCTTGCACTCCAGCGATCCGGCGACGGTCTTCCTGTCGGCGCGTTCCCGGGTCACGCGGTTCCGGCGAGAGGACCTCGAAGACGCGCTGTATGACCGCCGATCGCTCGTGCGCATGCTGGGCATGCGCCGGACATTGTTCGTCACGACACTAGAGCTCGCCGCCGTGGTCGACGCCGCGTGCACGAAAGCGCTGGTGCCCGGCGAGCGGCGGCGGTTGATCGGGATGCTCGAGGATCAGGGCATCGCCGGTGACGGGGCGGCGTGGCTCCGCAAGGCGAATCGGGCGACGATGCGCGCCCTCCGCGATCCCGGCGAGCTGAGCGGTGGGGAGCTGTCCAAGGCGGTCCCGGAGCTCCGGGCGAAGCTGGTCTTCGGCGAGGGCAAGACATGGGGCGGCGAGGTCGGCGTCTCGACACGGGTGCTCTTCTTGCTGGCGACCGAGGGGACGATCGTCCGTGGTCGGCCCCTCGGGACCTGGGTGTCGGGTCAGTACCGATGGGCGCCGACCGACGCGTGGCTCGGAGCGCCCCTGCCCACGATCGCGACCGGTGCCGCGAGCGCCGAGCTGCTGCGGCGGTGGCTGTTGGCGTTCGGCCCGGCGACAGCGACCGACATCCGTTGGTTCATGGGGTGGACCCAGGCAAAGCTCCGCGCCGCCCTGCTGGCGATCGAGACGGAGCAGGTCGCACTCGACGACGGCACGAACGCCTACCTACTCGCCGACGACGCGGACGAGGTCAGGTCTCGCAAGCGATGGGTCGCGCTCCTGCCCGGACTCGATCCCACAACGATGGGTTGGAAGGAACGCGACTGGTACCTCGGACCGCACGGCGCCCGGTTGTTCGACCGGAACGGCAACGCGGGCCCGACCGTGTGGGCCGACGGTCGCATCGTCGGCGGCTGGGGTCAGCGCGCCGACGCGTCGGTTGTCGTGCGCTACCTCGAACCCGTCGAGGCCGATACCGAAGCCCGCGTCGAGGAGGAACGGGTGCGTCTGGAATCGTGGCTCGACGGCGCCCGGGTGACCGCGCGGTTCCGAACACCGCTCGAGAAGGAGATAGAGGCGCCATGATCGGTCTTCAATGGACGACGTCGAACTTCGAGATCTGCTTTCGACGATTGACCCGAAGGGTCGGGATGTACTGCGCCGGTTGATGTTGACCGAGCAATTCGAAAGGGATGAATTCACGACCGCTCTCGTCCCCTTCGGGACCGCGACCGCGCGGGAACTTGACCACGGATGGCCGCTCTGCAAGGACTCCGTTCCCTATATCTCGTCCTGTGTATGGGGGCCGAGGATGGGCGAGGCCCATCACCTGTACCACTTTCCGCCCCCCGCCCCTTCCTATCCCGTCTTGCATCTGACGGGAGTACAGATAGCGAGCGAGAAACGCCGCAACCCGTGGACACCCCCATCGCTCGGTCCTGGGAGGCTGGGTTCGAGCGAGAGACGCCGCAAGGACACAGCCACGGTCCGTTGGGCGACGAGGGAGGACGGTTTCCGGTTTGTCTCCAACGAGGCCGGCACCTCGAGCTCGAGCTTCGCGCTTTGCCCGGTACGGAGCGCAACGGGACTTTCTTCGCCCTAGCGCCTCAATGTCCGGCCGCCGGCACTCTCACGGCACTGTTCGTCGTCGTAGCCAGAGGAAGAGCACGAGCGACGCGAACTGAAGGGCGAGCCCGATCGTCCAAACGGCAACGCCCAGCTGGTTCCAGGCCGCATCCCCGTACGTCGCGAGGATCGCGCCGATGACGACAGGCACCCAAGCCACCAGGGCAAGCCTCTTCGCCCTAGCCGCGACCCGTGAGCTGGATGTCTGCGGGAACCGCGTGACCTTTCCCCTAGTTCCGGCCAGACCGCCCGAAGCACGACAGTACTGCCCCCGACGCCGCCCCGCCAAGCCCTCCGAGGAAGGACAAAGCCAGCGAGATCAACAGCCTCGACAAGGTTGAGCCGTTCGGGAACATGGCCTCAGCGAACCCCGCCCCCGCCTGCAGCCCCAGCACCAACCCGCCCAACCCCCCACCGGCGGTGCTGAAGAGACATCTCAACCGGCGGGCTTTCATGGATGTTGCTCGAGCGGGGAAGGCGACGAGCTGACCGTAGGATTGGTCCCCGACACGAACAAGAGGCTCTTCGTCCTACGAAGCATCGGCCGAACCGGTGACGCTCGAAAGGCCGAGCGAGCGGAGGAGGATGCACAATAGACCTTGCGATCGGATCGTGCGCGCTGCTGAGCTGGGTCTTGCTCAAGCCCTGCGTCCTGGAAGGCCACAACCGTAGACACAAGGATCCAAGGTTGGGGTCGAGCTCGAAACGCCGCCGTGGACACAGGTTTTGGAGACCGGTTAT
>VAYU01000011.1:0-7538 GCA_005884925.1 Actinomycetota bacterium
CAACCCGTCGGTTCGCGATGGCGACGGCGAGCTGGTTCCCGCTTGGCGAGAACGCCAAGTCCATCAAGTCCATCGTCCCCGTCGCCTCTCCGAAGGAGATCAGGGGGGCGACGCGATGATCCATTGCATCGACCAGTCCGATGTTCGTTCTTAGCCCGATCCGGCCGGCGATGGCCACGGTTCGCCCGGAAGGATCGAACGCCATCTCGTACGGATACCCTTGGTCGAGGACCGGGACCGGGCTGCCGACCATCGCTCGCGAACCCGTGTCGAAGAAGTCGAGGGATCCGCCCTGCTCGGCCACGACGGTTCGCCCGTCAGGTGCGACGGCGACGTCGTCCAAGCTGCCGCCGGTTGGGATCAGACCGATCGCACTGGGGTTCCTCTGCAACACCTGGAGCAGAGCGCTGCGCGTATCGATGGAGTCGTTCAGGCTCAGTCCGGCGAGTGCGAGCTGAACCGACCGACCCAGATCCGTCTCCGCGACCGCCTGCGCGGCCAAGCGCGCGGATTCGGCCACCGTCGCGACGGCTCGCGCGTGCGCCCGCTGTTGCAGGGCGAACGACGCTCCCACCAAGGCGATGATCAGGAACACCGCAACGCCGGCGAGGGAGCCTTTCAACCGCTGATTCGTGCGACGGCTTCGCTCGATCTCCGCGTGGGTGGCCTCTCGGCTCTTGTCGAGGAACGCGCGCTCTTGTTCGTTCAGCTCGACGGCGTGCTGCGCCGTCCAGTCCATCGCCGATGCGAGCCGGGCTCCTCGATAGAGGTCGGCAGGGTCATGTCCGCTCTCCGTCCACTCGCGAGCGGCCTCCATCAAGTGGTGGTGGAGCTGACGTCCCTGGACGTCGTCCTCCAGCCACCCCCGAAGCCGCGGCCACTCCCGCAGGAGCGCCTCATGGGATACCTCAACGGACCCTTCACTCACGGTGAGCATCCGGGCGTCGGCCAGCACGGTGAGCACCTCGGCCGCATCGGGATCCGTGTCGACGTCCAGCGCCGGATCGCCGCATCCCCGACGCCCGTTCCCGCCAGTCTGAGGAGCATCGCCCGCGCGACGACCTGTTGCTGCGAGGAAAGACGCGCGAACGCGTCCTCCGCCAGACGAGCTACGGCGGCGCGGACCCCACCGGTCTCGCGATAGCGCTCCATCGTCAACGTTCGCCCTTCGCGTCGCTGCCAGAGCTCGAGAAGGGTCGTGGACAACAAAGGGAGAGCACCTGGTTCGTCGGCGACCTCGCCCACGAGGGCCTCCACCAACGACGGCTCGACGCGCAGTCCAGCCCGTCGAGCCGGGAGCTCGATCGCTCTGTGCAACTCGCCAGCATCCATCGGCCCGACCAAGACATGGGTCGCCCCGAAGAGCCTCGCCAAGGGTGGATACTCGGCGCAACGGCCATAGAAGTCGGCCCGAAGGGCCGCGACGACGATCCTCCCATCAGCTTCGGTCGTGATGGCCTGAACGAACGCTGCTCGCTCTTCCTCATCGGCGCACGTGGTGAACAGCTCTTCGAACTGGTCCACGACCAGGATGAGGCGGCCGTCGTCGGACCGATGACGCTCGAGCTCGGCCACCGGATGCTCCCCAGGCCGGATCAACGCCTGGCGCCAGCCCTCGCTTCCGGGAAGCACTCCCGACGCGAGGGCCGGCATCAGACCGGCTCGGACCGCCGAAGACTTGCCGCTGCCCGAGGGTCCGACGACGCCCAGGAAGGTCGCGCCAACCGACCGTGCAACCATCTCGGCGACGAGCTGCTCCCGTCCGAAGAAGAACTCCGCGTCCGCGGCGTCGAACGTCGCGAGCCCCTTGAACGGACAGACCGAGGTGCGAGGAAGGATGCCCGCGGCCGGCCTCGCGGACTCCAGACCGTGGATCCTGGCGCGTTCGCGAGCGAGCTCGATGTCCGCGACGGTCACGGCGAGCTCCGCCTCGGCGATGCGCAGGCCCGAGCGTTGCGCGCGCGCCGTATCTGCGGACGCGTTCAACCGATTGGCAACGTGTCCGACGGCCCAATCGATCACGTACGCGTGGAGCAGCTCGGGTGAGCCTCCCGTGTCTTCCATCAGGTCGCTGAGTGGCAGATCGGCGGGGATCGTGCCTGCGTACATGGTCGCGAGCTCGACCGCTTCCTGTGCACTGAGCGGCTCCAGGCGACGACGTCCGCTGCCATGTGGGATCGACCTGCTGGAGCAGATCGCTCACCCACCGAGCGAGCGGCTCTTCGCAGGTGGCCACCATCAGGAGGTCGCGCCCTCGGGTCTGGTCGATCAGGTGTTGGAGCGCTTCCCGTATCCCCTCGATCTCTTCGGAGAGATCGTCGACGATAACGACCGCCGATCCTTCGATCGAGGCCGCACGCTGGAGGATCGAGAGGGTGACTCCTGTCGGCTCGCTACAACCGACGTAGGTGACGATCGCGCCGTCCCAACCGGCCTCGCGCGCCAACTCTGCGGCCAGCCGAGTCCTCCCCATGCCCGGCGCCCCAACGAGGAACACCGCACGGCCATGCCCGTGGCGCGTGCGTCGCCACGCCCAGCGGAGCCACCTAAGCTCGTTCTTCCGGCCAACGAACGGGCTCACCAGATCGAGCTCCGGCGGGAGTTCGGTCTCTCTTCGACGGTCGGCCGTGCGTGGCGCGATGATCGTTGCTGCGTGTGTCGCGGTCACGCGAGCCGCACGTACCGGTTCGCTGATCCCCTTCAACTCGAAGGGTTCCGTCGGCTCGAAGGACAACCCATCGATCGTCCTGGCCAGGTGGATCACGCCCTCGCTGGCGAGAACCTCGCCGGCGCCCGCTCGGCCGCACAGGCGAGCCGCGAGGTTCAACGCACCGCCTCGGTACCCGCCGGCAACGGGGACGGCTTCACCGGCGTCCAGACCGAAGCCCACACCGAGCGGGAGAGCCGGATCGTCCTCGGTCGCTTCCGAGAAGGCTTCGGCCAGCTCCGTGGCGGCGCGGAGCGCATCACGTGCAGACGTGAAGACGGCGAGTGCCTCATCGCCCCGCAGTTCGACGAGCTCGCCTCCGCAGGCTTCGACACCTTCCTGCGCGATCTCCGCGAATCGTGCCGCCAGCCGTCCTGCGGCCTCGTCGCCATGTTGTTGGGTGAATGCCGTATAGCCCCGCACGTCGGCGATCAGGAAGGTGCGGATCGCGGAGCCTGCGGTTGAGGCCGCAGTCATGGAAAGGTCCAAGGCGGGCATGCCGGTCGGATCCCCATCGCGACCTCCAGCGGAGGCGGCGATTGTGGCACATGTTCGGCGCGCGCTGGCCGGTCCGAGGCGTGTACGGTGGCTTCGCGGGTGTGCGACAAGCAGCTGCGCTCGGCGCTGGTCGACTTCGCCCAAGACAGCGTGAAGGCGAGTCCTTGGGCTCGCGACATCTACGACCGAGCGCGTTCGCGCGGATGCAGGCACCCGCACGCGGTCCGGATCGTGGCTAGAGCATGGGTCCGCGTGATCTGGAGGTGTTGGACACAGGGCGTTCCTTACGACCCGACTATCCATGGCGGCCTGAACAAGCTTGTGGCCGCCTAACAGGTTGACATAGGGCTCTCAGCTGTGCCGTAGCACGCGGCCCGCTCGTTCGATCGGTCCGTTCCCCTCGGCCCACGCGACGGTTCCGTTCACGACCACGCAGGTGATCCCTTCGGGGAACCGGTGCGGCATCTCGTACGTCGCGAGGTCCCGGACCCGATCAGCGTCGAACAGCACCAGGTCGGCGAACGAACCTTCCGCGAGCCGTCCTCGGTCCCGGAGCCCGAAGCGATCCGCCGGGAGCGAGGTCATCGTGCGAACGACCATCGGCAGCGGCATCAGCGCCTCGTCGCGCAGGATCGCAAGCGCTCGTGGGAACGTGCCGTACTCGCGCGGGTGGACCGGGAGACGTCCGGCGGGACCGGTGGGGGAGATCGCCGCGCCGTCGCTGGCGACGAAGATGTCCGGATCGGCGAGGATCGCCCGAACATCCGCTTCGTCCATCGCGTGCCCGATGCAACCGGTGGACGGGTCGTCGATCAAGAGCCGGATGCAGGCATCGAAGGGAGCGACACGCAACGAACGCGCGATCGCGGCGACCGAGAGACCCCGAAAGCGTTCATCCGATGTGCCCGTGATGACGATGCGGTCCCACCCGACCCCGTCGACCGACGATTGGAAGTCCGCTTCTCCCTCCTCGACCGCCGCGCACAGGTGGTCGCGATCCTCGGTCAGGACCCGCGCGAGGTCTTCGACGGGGGCCCACGGCGGCAACAGTGACGCCAGCGACGAGTTCCACGCCGCGTACGGATATTGATCGGCGGTGACGTCGTCGTTGCCGTGCAACCGTTCGAGGACCTCCGCGGCTCGTCCGCACACGAGTGAGGTCTCGCACTTCAGGTGGCTCACATGCGAGGGCAGTCCCGCGCGGCGGCCGATCGCGATCGCCTCATCGACGGCGCGGAACAGGTGCGCACCCTCGCCCCGGATGTGGCTCGCATAGATACCGCCGAGCCGAGCCGTTTCCTCCCCCAGCGCGACGATCTCATCGGTCTCGCTATGGATCCCCGGCACGTAGATGAGCCCTGTCGAGAGGCCGAAGGCGCCGGCCGCCATCGCCTCGGCGACGAGCCCGCGCATCGCGCGGAGCTCGTCCAGCGATGGCGGCCGGCGCTCGAGACCCATCACCTCCTGGCGGATCGCACCGTGACCGACGAGTGCCGCGACGTTCGTCGCGGGATGCATGGCTTGGGTGGCGTCAAGGTAGTCGCCGAAGCCACGCCATGCAGGTGGCTCTTGGTTCGGATCCCCGCTCGCCATCCGGTTCGCATCGGGCCACCCGGCGAGCGGCCACGGGGACGTTCCACAGTTTCCGACGACGACCGTGGTGACCCCCTGTCGGATCGCGCTCGGCATGTCGGGATCCACGAAGGCCGACAGGTCGGAATGGTTGTGCACGTCGATGAAGCCCGGTGCCAACACCAGACCGTCGGCGTCGATCGTCCGCGCTGATTCCGGCCGGGCGGCTCCTACGCCGCGGATCCACACGATGCGGTCGCCGCGGACGCCGAGCGATCCCCGGAACGGTGCCGTGCCTCGCCCGTCAACGATCAGTGCGTCCGCGATGACGAGGTCGAGCACCGGCGATCTAGCCGCCAGGGACGTACACGCGGAATGAGGCGCCGCCGCCGGGACGGTCCTCGACCCACGCGCGTCCTCCGTGGAGCTCGGCGAATCGCTTCACGAGGGATAGCCCGACCCCGACCCCCGGCGAATGTCCGGTCGCGGAGCCAGGCGCTTGCCGGAACGGTTCGAAGATCTCCTCCCGGAGCTCGGGCGGGATCCCGGTTCCGTCGTCCTCGACCATCAGCAGCAGGCCGCCGTCCTCCGGAACCGCGCGCACCCATACCTCGGCTCCCGGAGGCGTGTGCCGGAGGGCGTTCGTGACGAGGTTCTCGACGATCCGTTCGACCTTCGGAGCATCCAGGCTTAAGACGAACGGTTCAACCTCGACCGTCAGGTCGTGCCCGTTGCGGTCCTCGGTCTCGTCCACCGCGCGTCGGATCAGCTCGCCCACCTCGGTCGGTCGCCGCTGCGGCGACACGATCCCCCGCTGGAGGCGATCCAGATCGAGCAGATCGCCCAACAACCGCTCGAGCTTGCGGGCGTTGGAGGCGATGCGCCGGACGAGGTCGACCGCGTCCTCCGGCGGCAGGCTCATGTTGGCCCGCTCCAGCGTGATCGCCGATCCGAGGATCGACGTCAGCGGTGTCCGCAGGTCGTGCGAGACCGCCTCCAGGAACGTGTTCTTCATATCGTCGAGCGCCCTTAGCTGTTGCGCCGCCTCGCGCTCGCGCCGGAACGCCTCCGAGTACTTCCGTTCGGATGCCTGGAGCGCCTGTTCCGCCTGCTTTCGTTCCGTGATGTCGACCATGAGCCCGCGGAGCTGGCGGGGACCCCGCGACCGTTGGACGACGTGGATCAGGTCGCGGACCCACACGTTCTCCCCGCTCGGGGTTCGGACGCGATATTCGAGGGTCGTGTCCCGGCCTTCGTCGCGGGCCCATCGCACGGCCAGCCGGGCAGCGTCCCGGTCGGCTTCGTGGACGTGGTCCCCCCACGCCCTGCCCTGCGAGGGCCAGGAGCCGGCGTCGGGTCCGAGCACCGGATCCGCGCGCCCACCGACGAACGTGAGCCGGAAGTCTTTCGCGTCCGCCTCCCAGAAGATGGCGTCGAGCGTCTCGACCAACTCGTGGAAGCGTTCGAGCTCCGACAGGCGACGCGCGTTGCCGAGCGCGAGCGAGGTGATGTCGGCGACGCCCTGCGCGAACGAGAGGGCGTCGTCGTCGAACGGTGCGCCGTCCGCCTCGCCCACCGCGACGATCGCGCCGAACCCGTCAGCGTCCCACCGCAGCGGCGTGACGAGGACGGCGCCGGGGTCGTCCATGAAACGGAGGTCGGCGGGCACCTGCATCGCCACCTCCTGCGGGATCACGAAGGGCTCGGTCTCGCTGAACAGGAATTGCTCCGCGATCTCTTTGGGGATGTCGGCGATCTCCGACCTCGGTTTCGTCGTATGCGTCCCGACGGCCAGCACGCGAGCCGCGCGGAAGGCGCCCGTTTCCTCGTCGCGCGTGTAGGCCGCGGCGGCGACGCAGGGGACGATCGTCGGGACGGTCTCGATCGCGTGTTGGAAGATCTCCCCGACCGTGTGCTCGGAGGTCATCGCCTGCGACAGCCGCAGCAGCGCTGCGGAGACCCGTGCCTCGCGGCGCTCGGCTTCCAGCAGACGGGCGGTCTGGAACGCGACGGAAGCATGGGACGCCAGGACCTCGAGGAGTCGCCGATCATCCTCATCGAACTGTGCGTATCCAAGCTTCGACAGCACGATCACGCCGACGACCTCGTCGCCCGCGATCATGGGGACGGCGAGCATCGATTCGAGCAGGTCATCGTCGGTTCCCGGGATCGTGACCGAGAACTCGACCTGGCGGGCGTCGGGGGTCAACAACGAGGTCTTGGTGAGCGCGACGTGCCCGGTGATCCCCTCGCCCAGCTTCGTCACCAGGGCGGGGAGGGACTCGGTCGCGTAATCGGTGAACAGCTCACCGCGGAACGCGACCGGGAACAGCGTTTCGCGGTCCGGCTGGAGCAGGTAGACCCGGCAGTTGTGGTAGTCGATGATCGTTCTGAGCTCGGCGGTGATCGCCGCGGCGATCTCCTCGACATCGCCCAGCATATTGAGCGCCGCCGCCAGGTTGTGCAGCATGTTCAGCTGTGCGATGGACCGGATGTCGTCGCGCAGTCGCTTCGGCTCTGGTCCCGGTGCCTGTGCCACGGATCGCCTCGTCACGGTCGGGGGTGGGGGCCCATGCTCTCACCCGAGCACGCCCCCCGGAAGCGATTTCGGCAGTCGCCGAGCGGTGCTTGAACCGGGTGGGACCGGGTGCGAGCCTCGTGGAACGTGAGTCAGCGAGGCGCAACCGATGCCCCCGAGGGCGGTCTGGATGACCGGGCGTGCGCGATCTTGGACTTCGAACGGGAGGCGTGGAAGCTGGAC
>VAYU01000011.1:7581-20923 GCA_005884925.1 Actinomycetota bacterium
CACCGGATCGTCGATGGTCCCCATGCGCTCGAGTACGACCCGATGCTCGTGCGGCGGCTGCGGCGGATCCGGGAGATCCGCCGCCGCCGCCGCACCGCCGATCGTCTCGGGTTCCGTCTGTAGGCCGCGCGGCCCCGGCCCATATGGACCCGCTGCGAGGAAGGAGCCAACCGGTAGGATGCGGGCGGTGAACCTGGGCACCGCTCGGATCGTCGTCATCGTTGCGCTCGTCGTCGCCGGAGCCGTCGTGCTCGCGAACGGCTTCCCCGAGAGCGGTGCGAGCGTGGCCGGCCCGTCCGGTGGCGCGAGCCCCAGCGGGTCCGCATCCAGCCCCACCACGACCCCCACCACGCCGCCGCCGCCGGGTCCCTCGCCCCAGACGACGGGGGTCTCGTTCACGGCGCTCAACGGGACGAGCGTGACCGGCGCCGGCGCCGCCGCACAGGCGCTCCTGGTGAAGCACGGCTACAACTCCGTGCAAGACGCCACGAACGCGCCGAGCACGGGGGTCACGACGACCACCATCTACTACGTCGGCGGCCAAGCCAGCGCCCAGAACAGGTCGAACGCCGCGTACGTGGCGAAGACGTACTTCAAGGGCGCGGCGGTGAAGAAGCTGGACGTCTCGTTGCAGAGCCTGGTGCCGGCGACCGCCTCGATCGTCGTCGTCGTGGGCCAGGATTACGCCCAGTCGCTGGTCCCGTGATCGCCCGGGGTCCGGGAGAACCCCTTGGCCCGTTCACGGCCGTTGACGTGCGAGAACGCGGTCCCCTAGCCTGAACCGGGAAGGGGGGATCGGCCCGATGCTCAAGGTCTCGCAGAAGCTCGAGTACGCGATGCGCGCGATGATCGAGCTCGCCCAGCGGAGGGACGACGACCCCCTGGTTCCGGCCCGCGAGATCGCCGAGCGCCAGCAGGTGCCGCTGCGGTTCCTGGAGCAGCAGCTCGGGGCGCTCTCGAAGGCCGGGTTGGTCGAGAGCTTCCGGGGGGCCGGGGGAGGGTGCCGTATCGCCCGCGATCCTTCGCTGATCACGGTCGCAGAGATCGCCGACGCGATCGAAGGGCAGATCTACCCGATGTTCTGCCTCGAACCGTCCGACCACACCTGCTTCGCGGATTCGCGGTGCGGCCTCCAAGGGTTCTGGGCCGACGTCGCGACTGCGGTGCAAGAGGTCTTCGAACGAACGACGGTGGCGGACCTCGCGGCCCGCCACCGGGAGATGTCTCCGGGAACCGTGATGGTCAGCCCGGAGGAACTGTTATCGCGGTTGAACTGATCGGGTCGGCCTCGCGTCAGCCGGTCCACCCCATCGCTTTGGCGGCGTCCATCCCGAGGATCTTCGTCAGCTTGGTCCCGCATACCGGGCAGGAGCCCTGCAACGCGGGGCGTCCGTTCTTGAGCGTGACCAGCGAACCCGTGAACTCGCGCTTCTCGCGGCACTTCATGCAGTAGGCCACGTCGGCCATCCGACGCCCTCCTTCCCCTCGCGACCGCGGTGGCGGCCGACCTCGTGTTGTCCCCCGGGGGGCTACCCAACATGCCCCAAGGCCGCCCTCGGAGGGCGGCCTTCCACGATGGTGCCCCGCACGCGCTCTGGATGCAAGCACGTACGATGTCGCGTTGAACCTACCCGCTGCGTACGATGGCTGTCCGCCCGGCGTCCACGCACCCCTCGAGGAGGGCCCACCGACGTGAGCGAACCACAGCGCAACATCGAGGCGCTCCTTTCCGAGCGACGATCATTCCCACCGCCGCAAGCGTTCCGAGACCGTGCCGTCGTTCGGGACCCGGCGATCTACGAGACCGCCGGAGCCGATCACGAGGCCTTCTGGGCCGAGCAGGCCGGACACCTGAGGTGGTCCCGGATCTGGGATTCCGTGATGGAACGAGACGCGCCCTGGGTCACCTGGTTCAAGGGAGGCCACCTGAACGCCACCGTCAATTGCCTCGACCGCCATGTCGAAGCCGGCGGCGGCGACAAGGTCGCGTACCTGTGGGAGGGCGAGCCCGGGGACGCGCGGACGATCACCTACGGCGAGCTCCTGGAGGACGTGTGTCGCCTCGCGAACGCGCTCCGCTCGCTGGGGGTCCGGAAGGGGGACCGGGTCAACATCTATCTCGGGATGATCCCGGAGCTCCCGATCGCGATGCTCGCCTGCGCGAGGATCGGCGCCCCGCACTCGGTCGTGTTCGGCGGCTTCAGCGCCGAGGCCCTGCGGGACCGGATCAACGATGCGGAGGCCAAGGTGCTGATCACCGCAGATGGTGCGTGGCGACGTGGCCAGGTCGTCCCGCTCAAGGCGAACGCCGACGACGCGGTCCGGGAGTGCCCCTCGATCGAGCACGTGATCACCGTGCGGCGATGCGGGAACGAGCATCCGTTCACCGCAGGGCGCGACCACTGGTACCACGAGCTCGTCGCGGAGCAGCCGCCGACATGCGAGCCGGAGGACATGGAGGCCGAAGACCTCCTCTACCTCCTCTACACGAGCGGCACGACGGGCAAGCCCAAGGGGATCGTGCACACGACGGGGGGGTACCTGACCCAGGTCGCGGCGACCCACCGGATGATCTTCGACATCCACGACGAAGACGTCTTCTGGTGTGCCGCCGACTGCGGCTGGGTCACGGGGCACTCGTACATCGTGTACGGGCCGCTCGCGAACCACACCACGGGGGTGATGTACGAGGGCGCGCCGGACTGGCCCGACAAGGACCGGTGGTGGTCGATCATCGAGAAGCATCGGGTCTCGATCCTCTACACCGCGCCGACCGCGATCCGCGCGTTCATGCGCTGGGGCACTGAGTATCCGGGGAAGCACGACCTCTCCTCGCTGCGGCTCCTTGGTACGGTCGGTGAGCCGATCAACCCGGAAGCATGGGTCTGGTACTGGACCGTGATCGGCGGCGAACGGTGCCCGGTCGTGGACACGTGGTGGCAGACGGAGACCGGCGCGATCTTGATATCGCCGCTCCCCGGTATCACCACGTTGAAGCCGGGGTCGGCGACGATCCCCTTCCCGGGGATCGCCGCCGACGTCGTCGACGAGACCGGAGCTTCTGTTCCGCTCGGCGGCGGTGGTTACCTCGTCCTCACGCATCCGTGGCCTGCGATCGCGCGGACGATCTGGGGGGACGCCGATCGCTACGTCGAGACGTACTTCAGGAGGTTCGGTCCCGATGTCTACGTCGCCGGCGACGGCGCACGGCGCGACGAGGACGGGTACTTCTGGTTGCTGGGTCGGATCGACGACGTGATGAACGTGGCCGGGCATCGCCTCTCGACCTTCGAGATCGAATCCGCCCTGGTGGACGATGCCAAGGTGGCCGAGGCCGCCGTCGTCTCGCGGCCCGACGATCTGAAGGGCGAGGCGATCGTGGCCTTCGTGACGTTGAAGACGGGCTTCGAAGGCGACGGCGAGATGCTCGCGGAGCTTCGCGAGCACGTCACCAAGGTGATCGGACCGATCGCGAAGCCCGACAACATCATCTTCACGCCGGACCTCCCGAAGACCCGGTCGGGGAAGATCATGCGCCGACTGCTCCGCGACGTGGCCCGCGGGAACAGCCTCGGAGACGTCACCACCCTCGCCAACGCCGAGATCGTGGAGCTGATCCATGACATGGTGGAGACGGTCCCGACCGACGAATGAGCGCCGCGTCCACACTCGGCGGCGCGGCGGCCGCGTTCGTGGAGCGCGCTCGGGTCGCGCGGCTGGGGACCACCATGCTCGATGGGACGCCCCACGTCGTCCCCGTCTGTCCGGTCCTGGACCTCGATAGGATCGTGATCGCTTCCGCGTTCGATCGGAAGGTCGCGAACATCCGAGACAACCCGGCCGTGTGCATCGCGTTCGACGAGTACTCCGAAGACTGGGAACACGAACTCCAGCAGGTCATCGTGTACGGGGACGCGTACCTGGTGGAGAGCGGTCCGGAGTTCGATCGTGACGCCGCCCTGCTGAACGAGAAGTTCCCGCAGTACCCCGTGAGCACGTCCCCGATCGAAGTGGGCACGACGGTGATCATCGAGATCCGGGTCGATCGCGTCTCCAGCTCCGGGCTCTGAGGCGGATCAGGGGTACCGGGCGAAGAAGTCGAGGATCAGCTGCATGTGGCGCACGCGCTCGTGGACCGCGTTCGCGTGATGGCCCTCGGGATACAGCTGGAGGTCCACGTCGACACCGTGCGCCCGAACGGCCTCGACCCACGGCATGATGCCCTCCAACGGGCAGCGAGGGTCGTTCTCGCCGGCGATCACGAGCACGGGGGCGGTGACGGCGGACGCGTAGGTCATGGGATCGCTCCGGCGGTACGCGTCGGGCACCTCCTCCGGTGAGCCGCCGTACACGGCCTCATCCCAGGCCTTGAGCTCGGGAGCGCAGGCCCGGTGCGCCGCGACGAAGTCTCCGGAGGGGATCCCCGCGAAGATGGAGCGCCATCGATCGGGATGGACACCCGCGTTGAAGCATGCGAGACAACCGCCCCAGGACCACCCGCTCCAGTACACGCGGCGGGGATCGACGACGCCCTCGCGTTCGAGTGCATCGAGGCCCGCGATGATGTCCTCCGTCTCCGTGAAACAGACGGCGCCGATCAGCGCGCGGCGGAACGGAACGCCGTACCCGGTGGAGCCGCGGTAGTTGACGAGGGCGACCGCATACCCGGCGTCGACGAACGCTTGGGTCTCGGGGTCGAAGCGATCGCGTTCGTGACACTCAGGACCGCCGTGCACCGACATCACCGTCGGGAACGGGCCCTGACCCGGCGGGGTCACCACGAACGCGTGGACGCGGTCGCCGCTGGGGTTGGAGAAGAAGAAGGACCGGAAGGCCCGACCGGGTGGCGGCGGGTCGGCGGGGCTCGGAAGCACCTCCCGGCCGCGCTGGTCGAGGACCCGCGGTGCCCGCGTGGCGTCGCTCGCCAGGAGCCAGACGGAGCCGTCGGGGCGGATGCCGGTGCCCCCCTCGCTCTCGATGTCGCCCTGGGGGTCGGCGACCAGCTCGGTCGACCCGGTCGAGGGGTCCAGCCGATAGAGCTGGGCCCTGCCCTCGTGCTCGTGACGGACGAGGAGGGCGGACGCGTCCGGCCACCACTCGATGGGGAAGACGGCGCCCGGGAGGTCGACCGCGATGTCCGTCCGTGTTCCGGTCTCCAGGTCCCACAGCGCGGGTCGTTCGAACGGGCCGAGCTCGCTCGTGAACGCGAGCCGCTGGTCGCCCGGAACGGGGGACCACGCGTCGGGCTCGAGGTTCGAGCCGGCGTCGACGAGATCGCCACGGGCCGTTCCCGTGCCCGCGTCGAGCACGCGGAGCGCGAGGTGCAGGATGTCGCCGCGCTCGGCGTGCCGGACGCAGACGAGCGATCCGTCCGCGGACAGGCCGCCCGTCTTCGGGTAGGCACGGCCCACCCCGTTCGGGAACCTGGTCGCCCAGAGGAGCCGCGGGGCATCCTCGGTGTCGATCGCGTAGACGCGGAAGTCGCCCTCCACCTCCACGCCGAGGGCGGTCCGGTCCGGGTGGAACGCGAGCCCGGTCAGCCACCCCTCCGGCAGGTCCGCCACGATCGGTTCGGCGGAACCGCCGACGGGCGTACCCACGAGGCGCCCCCGTTCGTTCCCGGTCCCGTCGCTCCACCACGCGAAACGGCCGTCCGGCAGGGCCCAGACCTCCTGGTCGACCCCGATGGACTCGTGGCTCAACTGTTGCCACGCTCCGGTTCGCAGGTCGTGGGTCCACACCTGCGCCGCGCCCCCAAGCGTCGTGACCAGCGCGAGCACGTCGGGGTCGGTGGCTGACCAGACGGGGAAGCCCAGCTCGGGGGCGGTGAACCGTCGCACCCAGGGCTGTTCCTCGCTCATCGGGGCCGAAGCCTATCGTCAGGGTCGCGTTGCCAGTTCTCGGCTGCGGGAGCTACCATCCCTTAGCACTCACACCTGCCGAGTGCTAGCAGTCGGCGGGTGGTCTGAGAACCGAACGAAGGAGGCAAGGGGATGGCACCGAAGCTCATCAGCTTCGACGAGGAAGCCCGCCGGGCCCTCGAGCGGGGGATGGACCAACTCGCCAACGTGGTCAAGATCACGCTCGGCCCGAAGGGTCGCAACGTCGTGCTCGAGAAGAAGTGGGGCGCGCCCACGATCACGAACGACGGTGTCTCGATCGCCAAGGAGATCGAGCTCGAAGACCCGATGGAGAAGATCGGCGCGGAGCTGGTCAAGGAGGTCGCCAAGAAGACGGACGACGTCGCGGGCGACGGCACCACCACGGCGACCGTGCTCGCTCAGTCGATCGTGAAGGAAGGCCTGCGGAACGTCGCGGCTGGCGCCAACCCGATGTCGCTCAAGCGCGGCATCGAGCGCGCCGTCGAGCTCGCCGTCGAGCGGATCAAGACGGTCGCGAAGGACGTCGACTCGAAGGACGAGATCGCCAACGTCGGCGCGATCAGCGCGGCGGACCCGGAGATCGGCGAGAAGATCGCCGAGGCCGTCGACAAGGTCGGCAAGGACGGCGTGATCACGGTCGAGGAGTCCAACACCTTCGGGATGGAGCTCGAGTTCACCGAGGGCATGCGTTTCGACAAGGGCTACATCTCGCCCTACTTCGTCACCGACGCCGAGCGCATGGAAGCCGTGATGGAGGATCCTTACATCCTGATCACCAACCAGAAGATCGCGGCGGTCAAGGATCTCCTCCCGCTCCTGGAGAAGGTCATGCAGGCCGGCAAGCCGCTGGTCGTGATCGCCGAGGACGTCGAGGGCGAGGCCCTTGCGACGCTCGTCGTGAACCGGATCCGCGGCACGTTCCCGAGCGCGGCCGTCAAGGCCCCGGGCTTCGGGGACCGGCGGAAGGCCATGCTCCAAGACATCGCGATCCTCACCGGTGGACAGGTCATCTCCGAGGAGGTCGGCCTCAAGCTCGAGAACACCACCATGGATCTGCTGGGATCGGCCCGCAAGATGGTCGTCACGAAGGACGACACGACGATCGTCGAGGGTGGCGGCAAGGACGAGGACATCCAGGGCCGGATCAACCAGATCAAGGCCGAGATCGAGAAGACCGACTCCGACTACGACCGCGAGAAGCTCCAGGAGCGCCTCGCGAAGCTCAGCGGAGGCGTCGCGGTGATCAAGGTCGGCGCGGCCACCGAGGTCGAGCTGAAGGAGAAGAAGCACCGGATCGAGGACGCGGTGCAGTCGACGAAGGCGGCCGTCGAAGAGGGGATCGTTCCCGGCGGCGGCGTCGCGTTGCTGAACGCACAGACCGGACTCGACAAGGTGGATCTGGAGGGCGACGAGCTCACCGGCGCCGCGATCGTGCGGCGCGCGCTCGAGGAGCCGCTCAAGCAGATCGCCCACAACGCCGGCCTCGAAGGTGGGGTCGTCGTCGAGAAGGTGCGTTCGCTCGCTGAAGGCCAGGGGCTCAACGCGGCCACCGGCGAGTACGGCGACATGATCAAGTTCGGCATCGTGGACCCGGCGAAGGTGACGCGCTCGGCGCTGCAGAACGCAGCGTCAATCGCGGCCCTGTTCCTCACGACCGAGGCGATCGTAGCCGAGAAGCCGGAGAAGGAGAAGGCGCCGGCGGGCGGCATGCCCGGCGGCGGCGACATGGACTTCTGATCCGGCCGGCAAGCGGTGGTGGGGCCCGGGCGCGAAGGCACCCGGGCCCCGCCCGTTCCGTCACGGAACCGCAACATCCCGCCTCGAACCGACCGGGCCGGGGAGCCGAAGGAACGGTGGAGCCCCTCTCTCCGAGCGAAGGCCCCGGGCATGCGCCCGGGGCCTTCGCGAATCCCGGGGCCACGTATGCTCCGCCCCCGTGGAAGAGATCGAGATCGGGATCCGGTGGCGCGACGTGGACAATTACGGCCACGTCAACAATGCGGTCTACCTCACCTATCTCGAGGAATGTCGGGATCGCTGGGTCCGCGGGGTCCTCGGTGACGACCTCGGGTTCGTGATCGTTCGCGTCGCGATCGATTTCCGTCGTGAGCTCTCGCTCGAGGATGGGGCGGTCGCGGTCGCGTGCCGGGGCACCGGCTATGGAACGTCGTCGATCCAGACGGCGGAGACGATCCGGGCGAAGGCCGGGTGGATCGCTGCCGAGTCGGAGTCGGTGATCGTCGCCCACGATGCCGGCAGCCGGAGGTCACGACCGATCACGGATCGTGAGCGGTCGGCGCTGGATGCGGCCATCGAGGCCGACCGGGTGTCGGTCAGCTCGGAAGGACCCGGCGACCGAACATGAAGTGCTGGCGGTACCAGCCGTCGCCGACCCACATGATGGTGACGCCGCCGGGTGTGCTGCTCGAGTCCAGCGAGTACCCGTTGCCGATGTACGTGTCGACGTGGTCGACGGTGCCGTCGCCGTCGCCGTCGTAGAACATCAGGTCCCCCGGTCGGAGGTCGCGGAACGCGATCCTCTTCGACGTCATGGCCGCCATGTCGGCCGAGGTCCGTTGCGCGAGCTCCCACCCCGCGTACGGCCGCGGTGGGGCCACCTCCCAGATGCTGTTGTCGTCCGCGCGCAAGAGCCACCAGGCGAACCCGGAGCAGTCGAACCCCGAGCGGGGTTGCCCTCCGAGCGCCGTCGGCTCCGGTGAGGACAACCCCCATTCACCGCCCCAGACGTACGGATAGCCGACGTAGCGGACGCCCCACTGGACGATGCTGAGCATCCGCGGGCCGAGGTTCGGCAGCTCCACGTTCGCGTATTGGCTCAGGAGATCACCGACGCTCCAGGAGGGCTGGGTCGTCGCACGCCAGAGCGAATACGCAACCTGGGTCCTCGGCATCACGTCGGACGGCCCGACATCCATGGCCTCGGCTCCGGTCGGAGCGTTGTAGCGCAGGTCCAAGCGCATACCGAGGAGCGTCGTGCCGAAGCTCATCGGAACGCGGAACGTGACCCCGGAACGGGTGTGGATATGGTTGAGCGCGACCGCGACGCGCTTGAGACCCAGGGCGAGCACGAGCGCCCGGTGGAGCATGATCATGGTGACCGGGTCGTCCGGTGCGAACGATCCATCCGGCTTCTTGGCGATCCATCCGTGTTCGACGGCGATCGCGGCGTAGCGGTACCAGCCACTCGACGCGTCGAGGTCGGGGAACACGATCGAGGGGTCGGGTGCCTCGTCGGGGGCGAATGCCCGGACGACCGAACGCGCGAGGTACTTGCGAGTCTCGATCGCCTGGGGACGGAACGGGTAGGTGCCGTCGCTGTTGGCGGTGAAGTCACGCATCCAATCGTTGGTCCCGGCGACGTATCGGATGCCCTCCTTCGCCCAGTTGTCCGACGCCGTCAGATCCGAGAACCGGATCTGCGGGACGGCCGTCGCCGAAAGCGTCCGACCGGCGGATGAGGTGGGATAGACGACAGGGAGCGCGGGGGCCCCGGACCCCGCCTCACCGGCGCTCGGATCCCATCGGTGGGTCGTCGTCACCATCTCACCACGGGATACGGTCGCCTGTGCCGACGCTGCCGACGCCAGGGAGACGATACTCAGCCCGACGGCCACGACTGCCCGGGGCGCGCGTGAACGACGACGGAACCAGACCCCCGGACCCATACGTCGGTCCTCGGCATCCGGGGTGTGAGCCTTGAGACGAGTGGGTGGGAACGAGCGGCGGACCCCTGTCGGTCGTAGCCTGGCTCAGTCCTTCGGGCCTTCCTTGCGGACCTCTTGGACCTGCTTGAGGGCCTCGCGGAGATCCGACAGCCACTCCTCCTGCCGCTCCGAGACCAGTCGGACACACCAGGCGAGCGCGTGGCTGCGGGAGCGCGCGACGCCGGCGTCGACCAACGTATCCAGGACCTCTCGCTCCGGCATCCGCAGGCGTGTCATCGCGGGGATCGCGAGCGTCGTGAAGAGCTGACGCTGGTCAGCACACCGTGCACCCCAGCTGATCTTGCGGCCGAACCGGCGCTCGGCCTCGTCCGCGATGCGCATCCGCTGGGCGCGGGTGTCCTCGCGGAACCCGGAGATCCGCGCCTCGGCGGCCGCGGTCCTCGTCTCCGGGCCGGCGTCCTGGGGGAGCTCAGGCTCGGCCAGCGTGCCGACGACGAGGATCTCGTCGCGGTCGAACGTCACGTCGATCGGTCCGACGAACCACTCCGCGGGGAGCCGGCCAGCGAACCATCCTTCGAGGTGCTCGTGGAAATCGCTCTTCTCGGTCACGAGGTGAGATTACATCATTACATCGATACGTCAAGGAGATGACCGGCGCGAGACACGGGTGTACCTTCCGATGCGTGGTCCAGTCGGCCCAGGTCGGCCCGTTCATCGACAGGCGTAGGTGACCGTGACCGGGCTCTGGTGGGTCTTCGGGGTGGCCGTCCTCGCAGGCGCCGCGCGTTGGGTGATCCGACGACTCGCCGCCCGGAGCCCCGCGCATCCGTCGACCATCCCGTCCGGACCGACCCTCGTCGTGAAGACGAAGCCCCTCACCGGGATCCCCGCGATCCGCAACTTCTTCCGCACGACCCAGACGCCCGTCTACTTCGTGAGTGCCACCGCGTTCAACCTGCTCGGGATCGATCGCTGGGTCCGCACCTTCAAGTTCATCAACTACTACGACTCCTTCGACGGCTGGCATCCCAACGTGTTCGTCCCGCGCGAGCAGACCCCGCGGACGTTCGGGTCGATCGAGGAGATCGTGAACTACCTGCTGGGGCACAAGGAGGTCGCCGATCTGGTCTCCGCCCACGGCCCCGGCAAGGCCGCGTTCCTGATGTTCGACGCCGAGACCGAGCAGCTCGCCGGCGAACTCGACCTCGACGTCGCGTTCCCGCCCGCCGCGCTGCGCCACCGGCTCGATTCGAAGATCGAGACCACGCGTCTCGGTAACGACGCCGGAGTACCCAGCGTCCCCAACACGATGGGCACCGCGACGACGTACCCGGAGCTGGTCTCCCTCGCGCACGCAGGGGGGCTCGGGGACGATCTCGTCGTCCAGACGCCGTACGGCGATTCCGGCCAGACGACCTTCTTCATCGCCGACGGACGGGACTGGGATCGCCACGAGCGGAAGGTCGCCGGCGAATCGCTCAAGGTGATGAAGCGCATCGAACCGAGGGAGCTCGCGATCGAGGGCGTGATCACCAGGCACGGGACGCTGGTCGGCCCCCTGATGGCCGAGCTCGTCGGGTTCGAGGAGCTCACCCCGTACGACGGGGGTTGGTGCGGCGACGACGTCTCGCCCGACCTGCTCACCGAGAAGCAGCGGCGGGTCGCTCGCGAACGGACGATCGCGATGGGCGAGCGGCTGCGACGGGAGGGCTACCGCGGGTACTTCGAGCTGGACTTCCTCCTGGACGCCGACACCGGCGACATCTGGCTCGGTGAGCTCAATCCGCGGGTGACCGGGGCGTCGAGCATCACGAACGTGACGGCCGTCGCCTACGGCGACATGCCGCTGTTCCTGTTCCACCTGCTCGAGTTCATGGACGTCGAGTACCAGATCGATGTCGATGAGCTGAACGACCGCTGGGCGCAGGTCCAGAACCTGGACGAGTGGACGCAATTCATCCTGAAGCAGACCGAGGAAGTGACCGAACGCATCACGAGGGCGCCGGCGTCGGGCATCTGGAGGATGCCCGACGCCGGCGCCCTCCGCTTCGACCGGCGTGTCACCGATTGGCACACGGTCTCCGACGAGTCGGAGGCCTTCTACCTGCGGATCGCCGGGGAGGGGCAGTACCGATACCCGGGCGCGGACCTGGGCATCCTGGTGACGCGAGGCCGGTTCATGGATGACGAGCATGAGCTGCTCGATCGCACCCGGAGCTGGATCTCTGCGATCAAGGAGCAGTTCGCGAGCGTTCCGCTCGATCACGACGAACCGGCGACGCACGCGCCCGAGCCGTTCGGATTCAAGCTCCTCTAAGGAGCTCGACGCCCGGGCGTCGCCCTGGGAGCATCGGCGCGGCGATGCGCATGCTCCCGTTCACCTTCCGCTCGATCGAGGAGCTCGAGCTCGGCGAGCGCTGGCGCGCCGTCTTCGATGAGCGGTGGCCGCACTACCGGGAGTGGTTCCTCCGCGAAGGTGAGGAGGCGCGCCCCTCGTACGCGACGAGCGCCCGGATGTTCCGCGCACACATGCCGGAGCTCGTCCCCGCTTACGAACGCGTCGTCGAGCTTGCGGGGGGCGGCGACCTGGTGGCCCGCATGCTGTCGCTCTACCAACCGCCTCCGTACCTCGCGGCCTGCTCGCAGGGTGCGTGGACGCGCGACGGAGGGCCGCTGCTCGCTCGCAACTACGACTACGCGCCGTCGCGGTTCGAGGGGCTGATCTGGTCCACACGCCTGCTGGAGCGCCGCGTGATCGGGATGAGCGACTGCCTCTGGGGCCTCCTGGACGGGATGAACGACGCCGGGCTGGCCGTCTCCCTGACGTTCGGCGGCCGGCAGGTCCTCGGTGATGGCTTCGGGATCCCGATCGTGACCCGCTACGTGCTGGAGACGTGCACGACGGTCGATGAGGCCCGGGCAACGCTCGCCCGTCTCCCGTATTCGCTCAGCCACAACCTCACGCTGGTCGACCGGAGCGGGCGGGTCCTCACCGCGTACCTCGCGCCCGACCGCGACCCGATCTTCCGTGACGTCCCGGCGGCAACCAACCACCAGGGCATCGTCGAGTGGCCCGAGCAGGCTCGCGCCACCCGCACGATCGAACGCGAGCAGGCGATCGTTCGCTCGCTGGACGATCCCGGGACGGACGCCGCCGCGTTCACCGAGAGCTTCCTGCGAGCTCCGCTGTTCTCCACGTCGTACGCGCACGGCTTCGGGACGCTCTACACGGCGGTCTATCGCCTCGACGAAGGGGTGGCCGAGTATCGCTGGCCTGCGTACGCCTGGCGCCTGGGCTTCGATGCTTTCCACGAATCCGAACATGTCGAGGTGCTCGCCGAGCCGACCTTCGCCAGCTCGATAGGCTGATCCCGGGAGACCAGGAACCGGTGCGATCCGAGACCATCCGTATCAACACGCGGGACCGACGGGTGAGCGATCTCACCGATCTCGTCCGCGTGTTCGCACGCGAAACCGGGGGAGACGGCCTGGTCCACATCTTCGCGCCGCACGCGACCGCGGGGCTTGCGCTGATGGAGACGGGCAGTGGCTCGGAGGCCGATCTGGACGAGCTGCTGGCGCGGATCCTGCCGCGTGACGACCGATACGCTCATCGGCACGGGACCCAGGGCCACGGTGCCGATCACCTGTTGCCCGTCCTCGTCGTCCCGTCGCTCACGGTCCCGGTCCTCGACGGCCAGGTGCAGCTCGGCACGTGGCAATCGGTGGTGCTCATCGATCCCAACCGTGACAACGACGAGCGAACCGTGCGGC
>VAYU01000034.1 GCA_005884925.1 Actinomycetota bacterium
GCACGCCGCGCCCGTCGGCGTGAGCCTCTGCCAACGCGGGACCGGCCGACGGCTCCAGGACGTTCCACGTCGACTGGACCGTCGAGAAGAGGGGCTCCCCGTCGATGCGCTCGTGGAGGCCGCGAAGGATCGCATCCGACTGCTTCGGCCCGCTGGTGGAGAACCCGAGGAACAGGCCCGACGCCCGGAGCGAGCGGAGCTCATCGAGCACCTCCCGATCGTCGAACACGCCGCTGTCGATCGTGGCGGAATGGATCTGGTACAGCGAGAGGCGATCGCCGACCAGCGGTCGCGACTCCGCGATCTGCCGTCGGAGGGCGGCGGCCGACAGATCCTTCAGTTCCTGCACGTCGGCATCCGGACGCCACTCACCGACGTACGTGTACCCCCACTTGGATCCGACGACCACGTCCGGGCGATCGCCCGCCTCGAGCCACGCACCGAGGAACGCCTCCGCGTCACCGTACGATCGCGCGACGTCCACGTAGCGGATCCCGGCGGCGTACGCCGCATCCAGGACCTGGTGGCACCGAGCCTCCATCACGGCGCGCGTGCGTTCGCGCCCGAGGTCGCGGTCTCGCCCGACGTCGATGTAGACGGGACGCCCGAGCGCGGCCAGGCCGAGCCCGATCCGAGAGGCCGCGAGCCCGGTTTCCCCGAGGGGACGGATCTCCACGGCCTGGCGATGCTACGCGCCGCCCGCGACGGCCGGCAGGATGGAAACGACGTCGCCGTCCGACGTGGGGGTCTCGAGCGAGCCGAGGTACCGAACGTCCTCATCGTTCACGTAGACGTTGATGAAGCGGTGCAGTCCTCCCCCGTCGGCGAGGACGTTCTTCGTGACGCCCGGATACCGCGACTCGAGATCCTTCAGGACCTCGCCGAGCGTGGCGCCCTCGGCGGCCACCCTCGCCTCGTTGCCGGCGAACTTGCGGAGGATCGTTGGGAGCTTGACGGTCACGGCCATCGGGTTCAGCAACTCCTCATTCTGGTCGGGCGGGGACACCGCAGAATTGCTCGTAATCGATCAGCTCCGCGATGGTCGGCTCCTTCCCACACACGGGGCAATCGGCGTCCCAGCGGATCTTCATCTCTTGGAAGTCCATGTGGAGAGCGTCGTACAGGAGCAATCGCCCCTCGAGCGTGTCGCCCTCTCCAGTGATGATCTTGATCGCTTCTGTGGCCTGGATCGAGCCGATCACGCCCGGCAGGACGCCGAAGACGCCACCCTCGGCACAGCTCGGGACGGTGCCGGGTGGCGGTGGGGCCGGGAACAGGCATCGGTAGCACGGCGTCTCCTGGCCCGGCATGAACACCGTGGCCTGGCCCTCGAACTGATAGATGGAGCCGTACACGAGCGGTTTGGCCATGAACTGGGTCGCATCGTTGACGAGGTATCGGACCGGGAAGTTGTCCGTGCCGTCGACGATCACGTCGTAGCCCTCGAAGATCTCGAACACGTTCGTCGAGAACAGCAACGTCTCGTGGCCGACGACCTCGATCGTGGGGTTGATCGCCCTGAGGTGCTCGACCGCGGAGGCGACCTTCGAGCGACCGACGTCGGCCGTGGTGTGCAGGATCTGGCGCTGGAGGTTCGTCACGTCCACCCGGTCGAAGTCAACGATGCCGAGCTTGCCGATACCGGCAGCCGCCAGGTACATGGCGACCGGGGAGCCGAGCCCACCGGCGCCGATCACCAACACCGAGCTCTCGAGGAGCTTCCGCTGACCCTTGCCGCCGATGTTCGGCAAGATGATGTGGCGCGAGTAGCGCTGCACCTGCTCTTCCGTGAACAGCGGAGACACTGACGCGCTCATGCGATCGACAGCTCCTCTTCCTCGACGTTTCCATCGAGCATGAAGAACGACCGTAGTTCGGGTTGCTCGCGGTCCGTCAGCGAGACGATGAGGTACCGGACGCCCGGATACCAGTCCTGCGCGTGGCTCGCCTGTTCGCGGTCCGTTCTGGACGGATAGGCCTCAGAGTGTGTGTGGGAGTGGAAGAATGCCCAGACCCTCCAATCCTCAGCATCGATCTCATCCTGTATGCGCATCAGATCGATCGGGTCGATGCGATAGGTCGCGGTACTCGCATCGATGTTCCGGGCCGGAAAGATCTTCGCCGGGCGACCGTGTCCGTTCGCAGCGACCACACCGCAACACTCGTTCGGGAACTCGCGGAGCGCCTGCTCAACGATCTCTTTATAGAGGACACCATCCAGCTCAGGCACCATCGTCTCCGGAAGTCGCCAGGCGCAGCCGCCTGTTGCAGGTGCAAATGCTACCAGTGGGGGTGGTTATTCCCGGACCCGTCCGACCACTGCGATCGACCCCCGCGGCCCCGACACCACCTCGCCGATCTCGGTGAACAGCTCCGCGGACGGGCTCCGGTCCGAAGCCACCAGGAGCCCTCCGCTCGTCTGCGCATCGGCCAGGACGATCTGTTCCGGCGGGGTGAGGTCGCCCCAATCGGTGACCTCGTGCAGCCATGCCTGATTGCGTTTCGTCCCGCCGGCGACGATGTCTCGACGCGCAAGGTGGAGCACCGAGGGCAGCAAGGGCACGGACCCCGCGTCCACGATTGCTGCGCACCCGCTCGCTTCCAGCATCTTCCGCAGGTGCCCCAGCAAGCCGAACCCGGTGACGTCCGTCGCCGCGCCCACCCCGGCAGACACCATCGCGGCGGACGCATCAGCGTTGAGCGCGGTCATCGTCTCCACCGCCAACCGCGCGTGATCCTCGTCCGTCTGCCCGCGCTTGATCGCCGTCGTGATGAGTCCGGTGCCGATCGGTTTGGAGAGGTACAGATGCATCCCGGGCCGAGCCGTTGAGTTGCGCACGATCGCGTCCGCATCCAGGAACCCGACGGCCACCATCCCGAACAGCGGCTCTCGCTCGGTGGTGATCGTGTGTCCGCCGACCACCGTCGCACCGGCGCGAACGGCGACCTCGCGAGCCCCTGCCAGGACGTCGGCGAGCAACTCGAGCGGAAGCTCGTCGACCGGCCACCCGGCGACGTTCAGGGCGAGCCGCGGCGTCCCACCCATCGCGTACACGTCGCTGAGCGCGTTGGCGGCGGCGATCCGGCCCCAGTCGCCCGGATCATCGACGAGGGGAGTGAAGAAGTCGAGGGTGAGCACCAGTCCGGACCCGTCCGCGAGCCGATAGACCGCCGCGTCGTCACCGGTCTCCTCCGAGACCAGGACGTCCTCCGGCTTGGTGGCCGGGCCGAGCAGGTCGAGCACCCGCGTGAGGTCACGCGGACCGAGCTTGCACGCGCATCCGGCCCCGTGGCTGAACGATGTGAGCCGAAGCGCTTGGACCATGATCAGACCAGGTCCGTCCCCATCGCGTGGAACCCTCCGTCGACGTGCACGAGCTCACCCGTGATACCGGACGAGAGATCCGACAGGAGGAACGTGACCGCATCGCCGACCGGGGTCGGGTCCTCCACGTCCCAGCCCAGCGGCGCGCGTCGGGCCCACGAGCCGCTGATCTGGTCGAAGCCGGGGATCCCCTTCCCCGCCATCGTCTTGATGGGCCCCGCGCTCACGGCGTTGACCCGGATCCCCTTCGGACCGAGATCGCGGGCGAGGTACCGCGTGACGGCTTCGAGCCCCGCCTTCGCGACACCCATCCAGTCGTAGATGGGCCAGGCTACGGTCGCGTCGAAATCGAGCGAAACGATCGCCCCGCCTTCCCCCATCGACGGGAGCATGCCGACCGCGAGCGCCTTCAGCGAGAACGCGCTCGTCTGCACGGCGGTCGCGACGCTCTTCCAGGGGGTGTGGAGGAAATTGCCCCCCAAGGCATCCTGGGGGGCGAAAGCGATCGCGTGGAGGAAGCCGTCGAGGCGGCCCCATCGGCGACGCACCTCCTCGCAGACCGCGGCGATCTGTTCGTCGGAGTTGGCGTCCATCTCCAAAACGTCCGGCGTGGTGGGGAGCCGTTTGGCGGTCTTCTGGGTGAGGCTGACCGTGCGTCCGAAGTTCGTCAGGATGATCTCGGCGCCCTGCTCCTGGGCAGCCTTCGCCGCCGCGAAGGCGATCGACTGCGGCGTGAGCACGCCCGTGATCAGCAGCTTCTTCCCCTCCAACAGCATCGGTCGCTCCTATCCCGCGTTCGTCGCCTTCCAGGTCACGTTGCCCTTGTCGTCGGTCTGCGTGACCTCGACGGTGAGGGTCTTCCCGTCCGCGCTCGTCGCGCTGCACTGGAACGTCGCGCCGGCCGCGGCCGGCTCATCGTCGGGGCAATCCACCGTGATCCGTGACGCGCCGAGCTGATGTTCGATCTTCGTTCGGAGCATCTCCTCGAGAGACGTCGCATCGAGGGTCTTCGTCCGGCTACACCCACCGACCAGCGCGAGCGACGCGAGGAGAACCACCACCCTGCGCTTGTGCACGCGCCATGCCCTTTCCGGTCGAGGCTCGGTCGACGGCAGCCCGAGCCTAGCCCGCCGTGGGTAGCATCGGCCACCATGGACCTCGGGATCGACGGAAAGGTCGCGCTCGTCACCGCCGCGTCGAGGGGTCTCGGCCGTGGCACGGCGGCCGCACTCGCAGCGGAGGGATGCCGCGTCGCGATCTGTGCACGCGATCCGGAACGGCTCGCGGCGACCGCGGACGAGCTCCCGGGCGAGCCGCTCGTTCTCCCCGAGGACGTCACGGAGCCCTCCGCGCCGCGTCGGCTCGTCGACGCCACGGTCGAGCGGTTCGGAGGGCTGGACATCCTCGTCGCCAACGCCGGCGGCCCGCCTCGCGCTCGCGCGCTCGAGGTCACCGACGACGGGATGATGGACGCGGTGAACGCGAACATGCTCGCCTCGATCCGGCTCGTCCAGGCCTCGCTCCCTCACCTGCGATCGGCGGGCTGGGGCCGGATCGTGCTCATCACCTCGCAAGCCGTTAAACAGCCGATCCCCGACCTCGCGTATTCGAACGCCGCGCGGACGGGTCTGTGGGCGTGGGCGAAGACGGCGGCCGGGGATCTGATCGACGATGGGATCACGCTCAACCTCCTCTGTCCGGGACTGCACGCGACCGATCGCGTCGCGGAGCTCGGGCACCGGGGACGCCTGGGCGATCCCGAGGACTTCGGGCGGGTGGCTGCGTTCCTGTGCTCGGTCCACGTCGGCTTCCTCTCCGGCGCTGCCATCCAGATCGACGGCGCGGGTACGCTGGGACTCTTGTGATGCGCGAGAGGGGATGTCCGTGGTGATGGCCGGCGAACAGATCCGCGACCTCGTGGATCGTTATTGGGAAGGGCTCCTCCAGCGGGAGCCGTTGATGGGGACCTTCATCGGGGACGAGCGCTACGACGATCGGCTCCCCGACCTCGGTCCGGCCGGCCGTGCCGAGGAAGAAACGGCCTCCCGCCAGGCGCTGCAGGCGTTGGCCGCGATCGATGCGGACACGCTCGACGACGCGGACCGGGCCGACCTCGACGTGATGCGAGCCATCTGCGAACGTTCGCTCGCGCGGATCGAGCAACGGATCGACCGGTTCGAGGTCGTGAACCATATGCATGGGGCCGGCACGACGCTCGCCCAGGTTGCCTCGCTCCAGCGAGCCGACACGCCCGAGCGGGTCGACCGGTACGACGCCCGGCTCCGCGCGTTCCCCGGGATGCTGGACGCCGCGATCGAGATCGCGCGCGAGGCGGTCGCCACGGGCGTCGTCACGCCCAGGATCGTCGCCGAGCGCGCGCTCGCGCAGCTCGATCGGATCCTCGCGCTGGCACCGGAGGATTCGCCGGCGATGCTCCCCCTGAGCGAAGACGCGGCCGTCAGGGAGCGGATCGCGGCCACGGTGCGCGACGTCCTGTACCCGGCCCATGCGCGGTTCCGCGACGTCGTCCGTGACGAATACGTCCCCGCGTCCACCCAGACGATCGGGATGTCCGCGTTGCCCGGAGGGGAAGGGATGTACGCAGCCGAGGTCCTCGGTTGGACCAGCCTCGATCTGGATCCGAAGACCGTGCACGAGCTCGGGGTCGAGCGGTTCGAGCAGATCCAGACCGAGCGCGATGTGGTGGCTGCGGAGCTCGGGTTCGCCACTCCGGCCGAGGCGATCGCCGATCGGACCGCTCGCGGGGAGAACACGCTTCCCAGCCCGGAAGCCCTGGTCGCGATGGCGGAGGATCAGGTCCGGCGCAGCTGGGAGGTCGCCCCCTCCTTCTTCGGACGGCTCCCGAGCGCCAACTGCCAGGTCCGCCGGGTCGAGGAGTTCCGTGAGGCCGACGAGCCGTTCGCCTTCTACAACCCCCCCACCGAGGACGGCTCGCGTCCCGGGATCTACTACATCAACGCGTACGACCTCCCGGATCGTGCGATGCATCACGTCGCGTCGGTCACGTATCACGAGGCGAACCCCGGTCACCATTTCCAGATCGCGCTCGAGCAGGAGACGCCCGGGCGCTCGGCGCTCCGCCGGTTCGGCGGCGCGTTCGCGGGGAGCGCGTACTGCGAGGGCTGGGGCCTGTACTCCGAGCGGCTCGCGGACGAGATGGGCCTCTATCTGGATGGGTGGGAGCGACTCGGGATGCTCGACAACCAGGCGCATCGCGCGGCCCGGCTGATCACCGACACGGGGATCCACATGCTGGGGTGGACGCGCGAGGCATCCATCGCGAAGCTCGAAGAGGCCGGCCAGACCCACACCGATGCCGTGATCGAGGTCGACCGCTACATCGGGATGCCGGGGCAAGCGCTCTGCTACATGGTCGGGATGATCGAGATCGAGAAGGCCCGCGACGCGACGAGGGAGCGGGAGGGCGCCGCCTTCTCGCTCCGCGGGTTCCACGATCGTGTGCTGGCGATCGGACAGCTCCCGCTGCCCTCGTTCCGGCGCGCCTTCGGTACCGGCTGATCACTCCGCGGAGCGCCAGGCTTCGCGGATCCGCACGCGTCCACGGGTCCGCAGCACGGCACCGGCATACAGCCGGGCGGCGAGGGGCACGAGGAGGAAGGTCGAGCCGACGAGCGCGGCCAGCGATACCGCGATCTGCCAGGCCGGCGCCGCTCCCAGGACGATCCGAACGGGCATCGCGAGCGCGGAGGAGGTCGGCAGGATCGACGCGATCACCTGCAGACGCCCGTTCGGATCCTGCAGCGCCCCGATCGAGATGAAGAACGAGACCAGGATCGTCAGGTTGATCGGGACGATCACGTTCTGGAGCTCCTCCATCCTGGTCACGAGCGATCCCGCCGCCGCGAACAGCGTCGCGTAGAACGCGAAGCCGAGGATGAACCAGCCGATCACGAGTCCGGCTGCGCCGAACGCGCTCGACGAAACATCGATCGCGTTCGTCGCGAAGGCGAGTCCGATCGCGAACGATGAGATCACGATGAGCTGCGCCAGTCCGAGCGTGCCGATCCCGACGATCTTCCCCAGGAGGAGCTGCTTCGGGCGGATCGCCGAGAGCAGCATCTCGACGACCCGTGAGGCCTTCTCCTCGATCACGCCGCTCGCGACCCAGATGCCGTAGCCGAAGAGCTGCCCGTAGAGCAGCAGCACGCCGACGAAGGCGACGGCGGCGTTCTCGTTGCGATGGGGCGGTGTCGGTTGGACGACGGCGACCGGGAGCGGCGTCGCGTCGTTCGCACGATCGCGCTCCTGCTGGGAGACGTCATGCTCATCCAGGATGGCCGTCACCGCCGCGTTCCGGGCCGAAGCCTCGACGAGCCGCTGAAGGGTCTCGTCGACGCCGCTCTGTCCCACCAGCTGCGTGGGTGTGACGACCGCGTCGACCGACCCGTCGCGCAGCGCCGCCATCGCCGTCGTCACGTCCGGGAAGCTCCGCACGTCGACCCGTACGCCCACCTGCGCGCCGAGCGCGGCCGCCCCCTCGGCGACCGTCCCGGGGCCGACGGAGCCGAGGTCGAACGACGGTCCCGAGGCGACGGCACTCGACGCGCGTGCCAGGACCAGGATCGAGATCACCGCGATGTTGATCAGCGTGGAGATCAAGAAGCTGCGCTCGCGGAGCCTGACCCAGAAGTCGCGACGCGCCACGAGTCGCCACGTGCCGCGGTCGGTCGGCTCCGGGCTCACTCCGCGACCACCTCTCGGAAGAGCTCAGCGAGCGAGGGGCGGACCGGTCCGAACGCCGCGACGTCGCCCTCGGCGCGGGCCAGATCCAGGATCCGCTGGGGATCCGCGCCGTCGTTCAGCTCCAGCACGACGGCCCCGTCGACCCGCTCGGTGAGCGAAACGCCCGGCACGACCTCCCACCATCCGTCCGTGGCCGCGGGAACCTCGATCCGCCAGAGGTTGCGTGCCCGCATCGCTCGGAGCTCGTCGATCGACCCGCGCGCGACGATGCGCCCCCGATCGATCAACACCACCTCGTCGCAGAGCCGCTCGACCAGCTCGAGCTGATGGCTCGAGAAGACGACGGGGACGCCACGGTCACGCGCCTGCCCGCGGAGCACGTCCGCCAGCACGTCCACGCCAACGGGATCCAGGCCCGAGAACGGTTCGTCGAGGACCAGCACATCGGGCTCGTGGACGAGCGCGGCAGCAAGCTGGACGCGTTGCTGGTTCCCGAGCGACAGCGTCTCCATCCGATCGTTCGGATCACCGACCACCTCGAGGACCTCGAGGAGCTCGGTGGCGCGGCTGCGCGCCACGCCCTTGGGCGTGCCGCGCAGCCGCGCCAGGTACACGAGCTGCTCGCGCACCCGCATCTTCGGGTAGAGTCCGCGCTCTTCCGGCATGTAGCCGAAGCGTCGGCGGGTCACGGCGTCGACCGGCCGGCTCCGCCACATGACCGTGCCGGCATCGGCGTGGAGCACCCCGAGCGCGATCCGCATCGTCGTGGTCTTGCCCGACCCGTTGCGTCCGACGAACCCCACGATCCGACCCTCGGGGACCTCGAAGGAGACGCCGTCGAGCGCGACGACATCGTCGAATCGCCGGCGGAGATCGATCAGCTCGAGCACGGGCGAGGCCAGGATAGGCGACGCCCAACGCCGTCTCTGTACGCGGCCCTCGACAAGACCGGTGGCTGGATCGTCAGGCCGCGGTGACCGAGGTCGGCTTGGGCTCGCCGAGCGCCACGCCCAGGACGTCCCGGACGTCGTCGGCCAGGTGGAACCGCATCTCCACGCGGACCTGCTCCGGCACGTCGTCCAGGTCGCCTTCGTTCCGCTTCGGCAGGATGACCTCCGTGAGCCCCGCCCGGTGCGCGGCGAGCACCTTCTGCTTCACGCCGCCGATCGGCAGGACCCGCCCTTGCAGGGTGACCTCGCCGGTCATCCCGACTGCCGGCCTAACCGTCTCGCCGGTGAGCAGCGAGACCAGCGCGGTCGTCATCGTCACCCCGGCGCTCGGTCCGTCCTTCGGGACCGCACCCGCCGGGACGTGCACGTGGAACCGGCCGGTGAGCCGGCCCGGATCGATCCCGAGCTCCGCCGCGTGCGACCGGACGAACGACAGGGCGATCTGCGCCGACTCCTTCATCACGTCGCCGAGCTGCCCGGTCAGGGTCAGCCCCTCGCCCTCGTCCTCGCGCGTGGCCTCGATGAACAGGACGTCCCCACCCGTGCCGGTCACGGCGAGGCCCGTCGCGACGCCCGGAACCGAGGTCCGTTCCGCCATCTCCTCGAACGAGAAGCGCTGGCGGCCCAGGTAGCCGCGCACATCGTCGCGATCGACGACGACCGGGGCCACCGCATCCCGCGCGGCCAGCTTGGTCGCGACCTTGCGGAAGGTCTTGCCGAGCTCCCGTTCGAGGTTGCGCACGCCCGCTTCGCGCGTGTAGGACGCGACGATCTCGCGGAGCGCGTCATCCGTGACGGTCACCTCGTCCTCGCGGAGGCCGTTGCGCTCGATCTGCCGCGGCATCAGGTGATGCCGCGCGATCGCGACCTTCTCGTCCTCGGTGTAGCCGTCGAGCCGAAGGACCTCCATGCGGTCGAGCAACGGCCCGGGGATCGTCTCGGCGACGTTGCCCGTCGCCACGAACAGCACCTCGGACAGGTCGAGATCGACATCGAGGTAGTGGTCACGGAAGGTGTGGTTCTGCGCCGGGTCGAGGACCTCCAGCAGCGCCGACGACGGGTCGCCGCGCCAGTCGGCGCCGACCTTGTCGATCTCGTCGAGCATCATCACCGGGTTCTTCGTCCCGGCGTCCTTCAGGGCGCGCACGATCCGTCCCGGCAGCGCGCCGACGTACGTCCGGCGGTGACCGCGGATCTCGGCCTCGTCGTGCACGCCTCCCAGGGAGACGCGGACGAACTTCCGTCCGAGGGCGCGCGCGACCGACTCGCCCAGCGAGGTCTTCCCGACGCCGGGGGGTCCGATCAGCGTGAGGATCGCGCCGGATCCGCGGCCGCCCTCCTCGGAGAGCCCGCGCTCCGCGCGGAGCTTGCGGACCGCCAGGTACTCGACGATCCGGTCCTTCACATCGCCGAGGCCCTCGTGATCCTCATCGAGGATCCGGCGAGCATCGGTGATGTCCAGGTTGTCCTCGGTGCGCACGTTCCACGGCAGCTCCGTCATCCAATCGAGATAGGTTCGGATCCAGCCGTACTCGGGCGACTGCTCGGACGTGCGCTCGAGCCGGCCGAGCTCCCGCTCGGCCTGCTCGCGGACGCCGTCCGGCATCCCGGACTCCGTGATCTTGACGCGGAGCGTCTCGATCACGTCCTCAGAACCGTCCTCCCCGAGCTCCTTGCGGATCGCGGCCAACTGCTCCCGCAGGATCGCTTCCCGCTGACGCTGTTCGAGGCTGTCCGACACCTCGTCGCGGATCTTCTCCTTCACCTGTACCTCGGCGAGGGTGTCCTTCGCCCACCCGAGGACGAGCTCCAACCTGCGCTCGACATCGACCGTCTCCAGCACCTCGACCTTCCGCTCGAAGGAGAGGTCCGGTGAGTAGCCGGCGATGTCCGCGATCTGTCCGGGATCCGACAGCCCGCGCAGGAACTCGGCAACCGCGGGGACCCCGCGAGCTTCGACGATGCTCTCGATCGTCGCGCGGTACTCGCGGGCGAGCGTCTCCGCCCGTTCGGATGCCGGCTGATCCGCGATCGGCTCCAGCTGGACCCAGGTCGCCTCGCCGGTGCCGGCCACGCCGACACCGATCGATGCACGGCCGAGCCCCCGGATCACCAGAGCCTCCGTGCCACCGCGGATCCGTCCGAGATCCTCGATCTTCGCGATGGTCCCGACCCGTGCGTACCGTCCCTCCAGTCGAGGGACCAGGACGAGCAGGCGGTCATCGTCCGAGCCGGCGGCGTCGACGGCCGCCCGAGCCTCCGGCGACTCGAGGGTGAGCGTCACCACCATCCCCGGGAGAACGACCCCGGTCGTGAGCGGAAGTAGCGGGAGTGCGAGCGTGTCGAGATCCGACATCGGGATGATTCCTTTCCGATCGAATGTTTGCACCTGCGGAAACGCGACCGGCCCCCGCGGCATTCCCGCGGGAAGCATGATTACGCCGTTACAGCGATGTCACCATCCTTCACCGTCTGTTCGATTGCGCTACTTCGATCCCGGCTGTCGTTGTCGGCATGAGCCCGTATGGTGTCCGGATGGCGGGAGCGATCGTCGCCGAAGGGCTGCGCAAGAACTTCGGCACCGTGGAAGCGTTGCGCGGCATCGATCTCGACGTCGCCTCGGGGACCGTGTTCGGCTTCCTCGGGCCCAACGGCGCGGGGAAGACCACCGCCGTCCGTATCTTCACGACGCTCTTGCTCCCCGACGGAGGCAGGGCAGAGGTGGTCGGGCTCGACGTCGTCCGCGACGCGGAGGCCCTCCGCGCCCGGATCGGACTGGCCGGCCAGTCCGCCGCCGTCGACGAGAACCTGACCGGGCTCGAGAACATCCAGATGGTCGGACGCCTGTACCACTTGCCCGCGGCCGAGGCTCGGCGCCGCGCCGGGGAGATCCTCGAACGCTTCGGGCTGGCGGAGGCTGCCGACCGCCAGGCCAAGACCTACTCCGGCGGCATGCGACGCCGCTTGGACGTCGCGGCCAGCCTCGTCGCGAGACCCGACGTGCTGTTCCTGGACGAGCCGACCACCGGCCTCGACCCACGGAGCCGGATGGATCTGTGGGCCATGATCCGCGAGCTCGTCCAGGAGGGGAAGACGATCCTGCTCACCACCCAGTACCTGGAGGAAGCGGACAACCTCGCGGACCGGGTCGCCGTCGTCGACCTCGGCTCGATCATCGCGGAAGGCACCGCCGACGAGCTCAAGGACCAGATCGGTGGCGAGGTCCTCGAGCTCCACGTGAAGGACCCCGCCCAGATCGGCCAGGTGGCTCAGGCCCTCTCCGGCGTCGGGACCGGTGAGCCCTCCATCGACGCCGAGGCGGGGAAGATCCGGATCCCGGCCGGGTCCGACGGGCCCGTCGCTTTGCTCGACAGCGTCCGACGGCTCGACGACATGAAGCTGGCGCTGGAGGACATCGCGCTGCACCGTCCGACGCTCGACGACGTGTTCCTCTCGCTCACCGGGCACGCGGCCGAACAGGACCAGCAGGAGGAGGCGGGCTCCGGTCGCCGCACGCGGGGCAGACGGCGGGGCCGGGGGAGGGACGGATGAGCACCGCGGTCTCGACGCCAGCCGGTGTGCAGGTGGCCAGCCGGATCCGCTATGCCTTCGCCGACGGCATGGTGGTGATGCGCCGGAACCTGCTGCAGATCTCCCGGATCCCCACGGTCCTGATCCTCGAGCTGGTCCAGCCGATCATGTTCGTGCTGCTCTTCCGGTTCGTGTTCGCGGGCAACATCACCAACCTCCCGCCCGGGCTTACGTACGTGCTGTACCTGATGCCCGGCATCTTCACCCAGAACGCCATCTTCGGTTCCACGACGACCGCGATCGGTCTTGCCGAGGACATGAAGAAGGGGCTGGTGGACCGGTTCCGTTCCCTGCCCATGGCGCGGTCGGCCGTGCTCGTCGGCCGGACCACATCCGATCTGGCGAAGAACCTGATCCTGGTCCTGCTCGTGATCGGGGTGGGATACCTCGTCGGCTTCAAGTTCCAGAACGGGCCCGTTGGCGCGGTCGCGATGATCCTCCTCGTCCTCGCGGTCGGCTTCGTGTTCTCATGGATCTCCGCAACGGTCGGCCTCGCGATCAAGGAGGTCGAGGGCGTGCAGGCGGCGATGTTCACCGGGATCTTCCCCATCGTGTTCATCAGCTCGGCCCTCGTGCCGGTCCAGGGGATGGTCTCGTGGATCCAACCCATCGCCGAACGGAACCCGGTGACGATCTGGGCGAACTGCGCCCGGGTGCTGGCACTGGGCAACGTCGCCCTCCCCACCGACCGGACGACGCACACCATCCCCACCACCAGCCTCGAGGGACTCCTCGCATGGTCGGCGATCTGGATCCTGGGACTCCTGATCGTGTTCGTGCCCGTGTCGATCCGCATGTACCGCAGGCTCACCTGAGAACGCACCGGAAGGGGGAACAACCCCGGCGATCCGGGGGTTGCTGACTGCATCGTTCGCCGGCCCGCGGCGGAGAAGAAGGAGGATATGCATGCTCGGCTTCGAAGGCGAGAACGCCCGAGAGAAGGTCATCGTCCTGTTGACGATGTGCTTCGCGCTCGCGATGGCGATGCTCGACAACACCGTGGTCAACGTGGCGCTGCCCAGCATCCAGAAGCATCTGGGCGCCGGGTTCAGCGAGCTCCAATGGGTGGTCGACGGGTACGTCCTCGCGTTCGCCTCCCTGTTGCTCACCGGCGGGATCATCGGCGACCGTTACGGGCGGAAGAAGATGTTCCTGGCGGGCGTCGGCGTCTTCACGGTGTTCTCGTTCCTGTGCGGTGTGTCGCAGAACCCGAGCCAGCTGATCGCTTTCCGCGCGCTGCAGGGGGTGGGCGGCGCCCTCCTGATCCCGGGCACCCTCTCCATCCTGACGGTGACCTTCCCGGTGAACGAGCGCGCGAAGGCGCTCGGGATCTGGGCCGGCGTGTCGGGGATCGCGCTGGCCTTGGGCCCGACGCTCGGCGGTTACATGGTCGAGCATCTGGGCTGGCAGTCCGTGTTCTTCCTCAACGTCCCGATCGGGATCGCCGCCTTGATCGTCGCGGTCCGGACGGTCACGGAGTCGGTCTCGGAGGTGGAACGGCAGCTCGACGTGTGGGGTCTCGTGCTGGGCACCGCGGCGCTGTTCTTCGTCACCTACGGGTTGATCGAGGCCAACCAGCTCGGGTGGGCCAGCGCGCGGATCGTCGGGTCGTTCGTCCTGTTCGCCGTCTTCCTGGTCGCGTTCCTGCGGTGGGAGCTACGGAACCCGCACGCCATGATGCCGATGCGCTACTTCCGGATCCCGGCCTTCTCGGCCGGCAACGCCGTGGCGTTCAGCATAGGGCTCGGGATGTTCGCGACGTTCTTCTTCCTCACGATCTACATGCAAACGATCCACGCCTACTCGCCCTTCCGGGCGGGCGCCGCGTTCCTGCCGTTGACCCTCGCGATCATCGTGACCGCACCGAACGCCGGGCGGTACGCCTCCGAACACGGATCGCGCGCGCCCATGACCTACGGGTTGATCCTCACCGGAACCGGCCTCTTCCTCCTCGGCCTGCTGCTCACGCCCACGACGTCGTACTGGGTCATGTTCCCGATCTACCTGATGATGGGCCACGGGATGGGCGCCACCATGGCGCCGATGACGGCAGCCGTCATGAACTCGGTCGGGCCGCAGCGCGCGGGGCTCGGTTCGGCGATGACCAATACGAGCCGCGAGGTGGGAGGTGTGCTCGGTATCGCGCTCCTCGGCGCCATCTTGACCACTGAACTGAAGAACGCGTTCGCGCCCGCCGTCGCGGGACTGGGGCTGAACGCCCAGCAGCTCAGCGTGATCAACGATGCGGCCAAGCACGGCAGCCTCGTCACGACGGGGATCGGGCTGTCGTCCGGTCAGGCCTCCACGCTCCAACAGGCGTTCGACGACGCCTTCATGAAGGGGTTCCACCCGGCCCTGGTGTTCGCCGGCGCCATCGTCCTGTTCGCCGCGGTGCTCGCCAACCGGCTGATCCCGGGGCGCGAGACGGTCGCGGAGGCGCATGCTGCGGCCGCGGCAGATCACGCGGAGGCCGTCCCCGTCGAGATGTGACGCGCGCGTTGCCCCGGCTCAGCTTCCGGGCTTGAAGACCATGTCCGCGACGACCAGGATCAGGACGACCAGATCGACGCGCGATACCGCGAGGATGCGCCTGATCCGACGTTGGATCTCGGGATCGGACGGGTCGCGCTCCGCCCCGAGCTTCCCCAGCCGCTCGGACTCGGGACCAAGGAAGCCCGCACCGGTGGCGATCGTGATCGCGATGCCGCCGAGGCCGAGCAAGACCCACGTATCGGTGAAGTTCCACGAGCTGGCCGCGACGATCCATATCCCGGATACCAGCACGGCGATCGCGGCAGGCGTGATCAGCCGCTTCCCCAGATCGCCGATGTCCTTGGCGGTGGCAGCCAGGCGCGCGGGGTCACCCTCCCCCATCACCTTCGTCGCCAGGACCTGCGCGTAGATCGCGCTCCCCACCCATGTGGTGGCCGCGAGGATATGGAAGAACTTCAGCGTGTCGTAGTACCCGGTCGAGATGGCCAGCATCGCTCGCCTTTCGGCGTTCGCGGTATCTCAGCGCACATCCCCGGGCGGGGCAAGCGGCCTACGCGGTCGGGTGGCGGGCGTCGTAGCGCCAGAACCCGGGTGCGAACCAGCGGAGCAGGCCGATCCCGACGATCGTCAGGAGCCCACTCGACACGATCGAGATCGCCGGGGTCGTCAGGGTCGCGACCGCGCCGGACTCGAAGTCGCCGAGTGCCGGTCCGGTCGCCCAGACCGCCATGCCGATCCCCTCCAGTCGCCCCCGGTAGCGGTCCTCGACCGCCGCTTGGATGATGGAGATGCGGAAGATGCCGCTCACCAAGTCGCCGGCACCGGCGATCGCCAGCATCAGCAACGACAGCCAGAGCACGTGCGAGAGCCCGAAGACGACGATCGCCCCACCCCACACGACGATCGAGAGCATGATCGCCTTGCCCTGCCGACGAACGTCCTTCGCTCGGCCGGAGAGCAGCGTCGCCACGAACGCACCCGCTGCCGGGGCGGCGTAGAGGAACCCGAGGTATTGCGCCGGGTGGCCCGCACTGAGCTTGAAGGCGATCCCGGGCAAGAGGGCCATCGGGAACTCGAAGATCATCGCGTTCAGGTCCGCGAGGAACACCGACTGGACGTTCCGCTTGCCCCGGAGGAATCGGAAGCCGTCCTTGACGGCGGCCCAGCTGACCTCGTTGTCCTCGTGCGCGGGCGGGGACGGGCGCATGAGTCGGATCGCAAGGATCACCACCACGAACGTCGCGACGTCGAAGAGATAGACGCCGGCCGGCTTGATAGTCACCAGCAGGAAACCCGCCGCGACCGGCCCGAGCATCCCCGCGAAGGTGGCGAATCCGGCATCGAGCGCGTTGGACGACGGCAGCAGCTCCTCGTCGAGGAGCCGGGCCGGCCAGGTGTCCAGCGCGGGACGGTTGAACGTGTAGAGACCCGCCGCCAGGAACGTGAACACGTACATCGGCCACAAGAGAGGGTTCGGGAGGAAGGCGTTGATCGCCATCAACCCTGACATCACAGCCAGCAGAGCGTGGGTGACCGTGACCAACCGGCGGCGCTCGACCGCGTCGGCGACCGTGCCGCCGATGATCGGGAAGACGAAGACGGGGATGAGTGCCGCGAGGCCGAGCAACCCGACCGCGAAGTTCGACCCGGTGATCTTGAAGACCTGGAACGGGATCGCGACCGCGACGATCTCGTCGCCGAAGTTCGACACGCTGTGCCCGAAGAAGAGCAGCCGGAAGTCGCGCGAGACCTTGAGCGGCGTCAGGTCCATCAGATGGGCGCGCGCGCGTTGCAAGACGCCGACATGCGGCGGCGGATCGGGGCGCGGGGTCATGGGGACATGGTCCACGGTCGAGGACCGTAGCACCGAGCCCGAGGCGATCAGCCGGCGACATCGGGCGGAACCGCTCGAAGCGAGCTGACCCCACATGTCAGACTGTGTCCCGTGCCGTACCAGGTCATGGCTCAGCGCTGGCACGACTTCTACATGCTCGCCGGGACGGCGGCAGCGACGCTCGTCGGCCTGCTCTTCGTGGGCCTTTCGTTGCACCTCCGAGCGGTCCTGTCCCGCTCGGAGGTCCGGAGCCTGGCGCGAGTGACGCTGGCGAACTTCGGCCTGATCCTGTTCGTGTCCCTGTTCATGGTGATCCCGCAAGGGCCATCGGCGACCAGCCCCGACCTCATCGGTTCAGGGATCTTCAGCCTCGCCGTGGTCGCGCCGAGCCTCGTCGCCGCGGGCCGCAGTCGGACGCGGACGCTGCGCCGTACCAGCTCGCATCGCGGTTCGGTACGAGTGCCCTCGGCTACGTGGCCGTGACGGTTGCGGGCGTGTTCCTCGGGAGGGGATCCGAAGCGGCGGCGTTCAACTGGTTGGTTGTGGTCACCATCATCCTGTTGGTCGTTTCGCTGCGCAACAGTTGGGACCTCCTGGTGAGTGTCGGCGCTGCCACGCTCGAAGACCACCGAGATCCTTGAACGGTCGAGGCCTCCTGCGCGATCACGCGGGCGACCGCGGACCGGCGTCACCCGACCCGACGGATGCCGATGTCGATCGCATCCGCCGTGCTTGCGCGACGACTCCTGCCGAGAGCAGCACGAGTCCCACAACGAGCCACGGCCACGGGTTCGCGTACTGGTCGCAGCCGGAGGCTGACGCCGTACTCCAGCAGAAGGTCCCGGGGCCCTTCCGCTGCACCCACGCGACGTAGAGGAGCGGGAGTCCCGCTCCCGTCGCGACACCCCACGCGGAACTTCGAAGCGTGGGCCGCGACGCGGCCAGGACGACGAACACGACGGTCAACGCGAGGCCGATCGTCCCGAGCACCAGAGCGAGGAAGCAGCTCACCGCTCCGACGAGGACCCAAACGCAGAAGGCGGACCACGTCGGGGGACCGGGTCGAGTTCTCCCTTCCCGAGCCATCCATCGCCCTCCGCGTCGTCTGCCGCAAACTCTGGACCCAGGCGAGTCCGCCGACAACCGATCCGCCGCCCGCCGCGGGTCAGCGGAGGAGGCGGTCGATCCGCCGGTCGTTCAACCGTCGACCGCTCGTCTGGCACGTCGGGCAGTACGTGACTTCGTAGTCCTCGTACGAGACGCGCCGGAGGTCGGCGTCGCAGCGGGGGCAGGGCTCGCCCGAACGTCCGTGGACGGTGAAGTGATCGCCGAGCTTGGGGGGGAGGCCCCCGCTGCGGCGCCGTTCGACCTCGAGCGCGTCGCCGAGGATCCGGCGGATCGACGCCACGAGCGTGGCCCGCTGGTCGGCGTCGAGCTTCCCGAGCTGCGACGTGGGCGAGAGCTTCGCGTCGTGCAGCACGTCGTCGGTGTAGCCGCGGCCCATGCCGGCGATCGTGCGCTGGTCGCGGAGGATCGTGTGCACCCGTCGCGTATCGGTCGAGCTCAGCACCAGCTCCTCGGCCTCCGTGCTCAACGCCTCGGGTCCGAGCTTCGCGAGCGGACCGTCATCCCCCGCGGCGAGGATCCACCAGCCCGACTTCCGCTGGGTCCCGAACTCCTTCACCAAGAGAGAGGGTCGCCCTTCGAACCGCAGCCGGACCACGCTCCCGCGGGGCTTCGTGCTCTTCGGCGGCGCCTCGACGTCGACGCGGCCCCCCTGCGAGAGGTGCACGAGCAGCCGGCGCTCGTCTTCGAACGCGAAGACCAGGTGCTTCCCGCGGCTGTCGACGGACCGGATCGTCGCTCCGCGCAGCTCCTCCGGCCGAGGCGCGTAGGTCTTCAGCGATGAGAACTGCAGGATGTCCGCTCGGTCGAACCGCGCGCCCTGGACGATCTCATGGATGCGCTCGGAGAGCGCGTGGACCTCGGGGAACTCCGGCATCGGTCCGACTCACCCCGCCGACCCTGCTGCCGCTTCGCGCACGATCGCCGCGCACTCGTCCACGCGATCCGCATGCGTTCGATGCGAGACGATGCACGCCCGCACCCAGTACTCGTCGCGGATCATCGTGCTCGACAGGAAGACGCGCTTGGACGCGTTGATCCGCGCCAGCAGCGCGCGGTTGGCCGTCTCGTCGGCCCCGCGGAGGCGGAACGGGACCACCGTGAGCTGCGGATCCCACCCGATATCAAGGTTGGGATCGGCGGCGAGCGCCCGATGGAGCCGTTCGGTGAGGTCGAGCTTCTCGTCGAGCGCTTCGCGGAACGCCGCGACCCCGTGCAGGACGAGGGGGAACCACACGCGGAACCCTCGGTTGTCCCGCGAGAGCTCGGGTGAGTACTCGTTGTAGTTCGGGAGGGCGCCCGTCGACGGGAGGTCCTGGAGATAGGCCGCGCCCTCGTAGTGCGCATCGCGGAGCGCGGCTCCATCCCGAACGGCCAGTCCACCGGTCCCGTAGGGAAGGAAGAGCCCCTTGTGCGGGTCCAGCGTGACGCTGTCGGCCCGTTCGATCCCGCGGAACCGCTCACGGCCCCGATCGGTGAGCTGGAAGAACCCTCCGTACGCGCCGTCGACGTGTATCCACAACCCTTCCGTCTCCGCGACGTCGGCGATGTCGGCGACGGGATCGACCGCGCCGGTGTTCGTCGTGCCGACGGCCGGGATCACCAGGAACGGACGGCGGCCGGCCACACGATCCTCCCGGACCATCGAGCGGAGCGCGTCGGGCTCCATCCGCAGTTCCCGATCGGTCGGGACGAGGCGGAGGTTCCGACGCGAGAACCCGGCGATCGTCGCCGCCTTCGTATTGCTCGCGTGGGTCTGATCGGTGCAGTAGTAGATGCCGTCCAGGAAGTCCTCGCCGAGCTTCGCGTATCTCGCCGTCACGAATGCGGAAAGGTTGGCGAGCGAACCGCCCGTCGTGAGCAGCCCCTGGGATGCCTCGGCCGGGAAGTCGAACAGCGAACACATCCACCTGGTCACGTTCTCTTCGATCTGGACGACGGCCGGACTCGGCTGCCACAACCCGTCGAACCGATTGAGTCCTTGCGCCAGGAACTCCGCGAGCGCGGCCGTGAACAAACCGCCGCCCGGGATGTAGGCGAGGTACCCCGGCCCGCTGAACTCGTACGTGTGGCGGGCGGCCGCGATGGCGTCCTCGAGGAGCCCGTCGAAGTCCCCGTCGCCGGACTCCGGCGGCTCCGCCTCGAGCTTGGCCGCGACCTGCAGCGCCTCCGCGGTGTTCTCTGCGGGGGCGTCCTCCAGCCCGCCGATCCACCCGATCAGGGCCTCCAGGACCGTCCGGCCCATCGTCCGCATCTCCTCGGGTGACGGGTCGAAGGAGGAACCGCTCGGGCTCACGCGAGCTCCCGCGCGACCGCCTCGAGCAGCGCTTGCGATGCCTCTGCGACCTCATCGACGGCTCGATCGAACGCGTCGCGGTGACGAGCGGACGGCTGCCGGAAGCCGCTCACCTTGCGGACGAACTGCAGCGCCGCCTCGCGAACCTCATCGGGCGGGGCGACATCGGTGCCTTCGCGAAGACGCTTGATGCTCCTGCACATCCCGCCACGCTACCGCGGCGACGCGCTCAACGACGCGTGAGCTCGCCCACCCGGGTCGCCGCCCGGCGCGCACGATCGACCCCGTCGTCGTCAGGGCGCCGAGCGGGGTCGCCGAACCGCACCAGCTCGAACGTGCGAACGACGATCCCCGCCTCGCCCATCACCTCGGGCGAGAGCCCGGGGTCATCCGGGAGCGACGCCAGGAGCTCGCTCGGGGTCTGACTGGGCGGGCGCGGGTGACCCGCGGCCGCGAGCGCGTCGACCAGTGCTTCGAACGCTCGACCGGCCGCGTCGGGCGGGCGCGGCGCTCGCGACCGCCGGCGGCGGCGCCGCAAGGATGCGATCGCGAGCGCCGCGCCCGCCACCGCGAACACGGCGACCGGCCACCATCGTCCGATGAGCGGCGCCGCTGCGAGGATCGCGTGCACGCCCTGGCCGACCGCGTTCTTCAGCGGCGCCGGGACGTGCTCCCGGATCAGCCGCTGGATCGACGCGACGACCTCGGCGCCGATCAGGCTTCCCGAGACCGGCTCTGCCGGCGGAACGCCGAACGTCGGGTCGTAGGGGAGCCAACCGACCCGCGGGTAGTAGACCTCGACCCAGGCGTGCGCGTCGGACTGGCGGACCTCGAAGTACCCGGTGAGCGGGTTGCGCTCCCCGGGTCCGTACCCGGTCACTATCCTCGTCGGGACGCCCTCCGCGCGGAGCAGCACGGCCATCGCGCTCGCGATGTGCTCGCAGAACCCCCGATGCGTCTCGAACAGGAAGTGATCGACCGCGTCGACGCCCGGGGGCTCACGCGGGACCGACAGGTCGTAGGTGGTGTGCTGCTGGATCCAGGCCTGGACGCGGACGACCGCCTCCTCCTCGCTGTCGGCGTCGCCGACGATCCGGGCAGCAAGGTTTCGGTCGCGCTGCGGAAGCTCCGCGGGGAGCTGCAGGTACCGCGCGAGCGACGGCGCAGCGGTGTTCGGGCGAGGCAGCAGCCGCAGCAGCGGCGTCGGCACGACGGGCACCTGCGACACGACCGAGTACACCATCCCCTCGTCCAGCAGGAAGGACGAGCGGATCGAGCCGTACCGGTCCATCTGCAGACCGCTGCCCGGGAAGTAGATCTTCTCCGCCCGCGCCGCCGCGAACAGCACGTTCGGTTGCGCCTGGGACACGTAGAAGGTCTGGACGATCTCGTTGGAGAACGGCGGTGGAAGCGGGACCTCCATCGGCGGGTACCTGGGTTCGTACGACTGGGTGTCGGCGTCGAGGCTGAGACCCGAAGAGCGGCCGTCGGACGCGGTCCAGAGCGAGCCGTCGTACGTGTCGAACGCCTCCGCGCGCCAGAGCTCGGCCTGATCGGCCCGGACGCGGAACACGATCTGATCCGACAACGCGCCGCGCGCTCGGAGGTCCATCGAGGAGCTGAACCCGGGATAGCCGAGCGGAGCGAAGTCCACGACCCCGTCGCCGCCGGCACTCGGAAGGCCCGGGTTCGCCACCGCGTCGGTCGGGGACGTTGTGGGCGTTCGATGGCCGAGGCTGAACGGGGGCGTCCGCACGAGGGACGCGGGGAGCCGCGGCATCGTGAGGAAGATCGCGCTCCCGAGGGAGACCGCGGCGATCCCGGCGACGGCAGCCGAACGCACGCCGGCCCAGCGCGGTCGCGGCCCGGTCCTGCGGATCGCGAGCGGTGCGGCGAGCGGGTCCGGCCGCGGGGCGGCCGAGAGCCAGAGCCAGGCGGCCGAGAGCACCGCCCACAGACCCAAGACCCAGACGAACGAAGAGGTGAGCGCCAGCGCCCCGGCGGCCGCGATCAGGGTCGTGGACGACGTCATCGAGAACGCGAGGTCACGCCGGCGCGGAACGTCGAAGGCATGCAGCACCTGGACCCACAGGAACAGGCCGGCGAGCGGGATACGTGCCGCATCGACCGTGGTGACGGACCGAACGCTCTGGAGGAACGCCATCGTGGCGACGACGAGCCCCAGGGCCAGGAGGACCTTCAGGACGATGCTGGGTCGAGCTCGCCGGACGTAGGAGAAGGCGTAGCCGGCGGGCGCCAGGACGAGCGCCGTCAGGGCGACGGCGCCGGTGACCGCGCCCTGCAACGCCAAGGCGATGATGCCGACCTCAACGGCCAGCGCGACGACCACGCGCATCGCGATCGAGTCCTCCGGTGCGGCCGAGGATCGTTTCGCCGACGTCACGCCCGGACCCCCCTGGACGACATCGCCTCGGCGAGGTCGTTCGCCGGGCCCCATCGGCGGACGTCGGCGCCGGCCGCGGCCAACCCTTCGGCAACGGTGACGGCGTCGGCCGCGGCCGGCGCCACGAGCACGCAGACGACCCGCGGCACGAGCCGCGCGAGCCGGCGAACCTCGTCCTCCAACCCGGGGCGTTCCCCGCTGCCCCAGACGGGCAGCGCGAGCACGATCGTTTGGATCCCGCGCAGGTCCTCCGGGCCGAGCTCGCCCAGCACGGCCTCGAGCCGGATGCCGCTCGGCTGCAGGTTCGCGAGCCACCGGAACATCTCCGTCCGATCGGCGCGCGGGAGCACATCGATGCCCGCGCCAGGGCGCGCGGCGACGAGCCGCGCGCCCTGGCCGTGCGCCGTCGCTGCGTCCAGCACGGAGGCGGCGACGGAACAGCAGCGATCGAGCGGCGTCCACGCGTCGCCCTCGTCGCGTTCGGTGTCGACCACGATCGCGAGGCGGCGTGTCCGTTCCTCTTCGAACTCCCGCACCATCAACCGACCGTGCCGCGCGGTCAGCGCCCAGTGCACGTGACGCATCGGATCACCGGCCCGGTACTCGCGGACACCCAGGTAGTCGGGCCCCTGGCCGCGACGCGGGGCATCGTGCACGGCCCGGGTGTTCGTCGCGATCGGCTCGACGAACGACAGGTTCCCGAGCGGGAAGACACGGGGCAGCACGAGCGTCCGGGCGCCGAGCTTCGCTCGGAAGCGCCGTTCGGCCACGCCGAACGGCGCAGCCGAGCGAAGCTCGGCGCGGACCGTGACGACCTCGCCGCGCCGGCGAGGTGTCCGCACCGTGGTCACCTCGATCCGTTCGCGACGCCCGACCGGAGGCAGGAGCGTTTCGACAGGCTCCAGGTGGGTGTCCCCGACGGTGACGTTGCGCCGTACGCCGCGCGGAGGTCCGCTCACCCGGAGCTCGACGATCGAGGGCATGCCCTGCTCCGCCTCGTCGGGAGCGACGAGCTCGATCGAGAGCCCGCGGAGGGCAGCGAACGGAAGCACGAGGCCGGCGGCGAGCGCGCCGAGGAGCAATGCCGCGAGGACGTAGAGCCAGCCGGCCTGGACGTTCGTTCCGATCAGGAAGAGGATCCCCGCGCCGAGCAGCAGACCGACCGCGCGCTTGCGCAGGCGCATGAGGCTCAGGTGCCCCGCGTCGCGTGCAGCGGGATCGGTACCTCCTCGAGCAGGCGCGCGATCACGGCCCGGCAGGCCGGGCCGCTCGATCGGGCGTCTTTGGCCAACACGCGGTGTGCGAGCGCGGGGATCGCGAGGGCCTTCACGTCGTCGGGCAGCACGTAGTCGCGCGCCATCGCGATGGCGCGCGCCTGCGCGGTGCGCACGAGCCACACGGATGCTCGGGGAGACGCGCCGAGGGCCAGCTCGGGAGCGGCCCTCGTCGCCGTGACGAGGTCGACCGCGTACCGGAGCACCGCCTCATCCACATGGACCTCGCGGACCGCATCCTGCGCGGTCCGGACCTGCTCAGGCGTGAGCACCTGCTCCAGATCGTCGAGCGGGTGTCGCTGCAACTGGCGACGGACCAGCTCGGTCGCGCCCACCTCGTCCGGATAGCCGACGCCCACCGCGAGCGCGAAACGATCGAGCTGTCCCTCGGGGAGGGGGAAGGTCCCGTGCTGCTCGACCGGGTTCTCGGTTGCGATCACCAGGTACGGCTTCGGGAGCGCATGCGTGACGCCCTCCACGGTCACCTGGCGCTCTTCCATCGGTTCGAGCAAGGCGGATTGCGTGCGGGGCGTGGTCCGGTTGATCTCGTCGACCAGGACGACGTTGGCGAACACGGGGCCCGGGACGAAGCGGAACGCGCCGGTGACCTGGTCGAACACGCTGACCCCGGTGAGGTCGGAGGGCAGGAGATCCGGGGTGGCCTGGATCCGGGTGAAGGCTCCTCCGATCGATGTGGCCAGGGCCCGCGCGAGCGTGGTCTTCCCCACACCCGGGACCCCCTCGAGCAGCAGGTTGCCGTCCGCGAACATGCAGGTCGCAGCCGTCCTGACGGCATCGTCGTTCCCGGCGATGACCCTGGCGACGTTCTCCGTGAGAAGTTGGAAGGCCGCCGAGGCCTCGCCAAAGGCGGGGTTCGGCTCGATCATCGTTCAGACTTCGACGCCCCTGAGGAAGCGCTTGAGCGGGAAGGTACTAGGCCCGCTTCGCAGCGAGGGCGGCGATCGCCTCCATCACGACCCGGTGCGCGAGGATCGCCGTGATCTCGGACGTGTCGTACGGAGGAGACACCTCGACGACGTCCATCCCCGCCAGCTCGACCGCCCCCACGATCTGGCGAACGGCACGGAGCAGCTCGCGCGCGAGGAGGCCCCCGGACTCAGGGGTCCCGGTACCCGGCGCCATCCCTGGGTCGACGACGTCGATGTCCACGGAGAGGTAGATCCGGTCAGGCCCATCGAGGGCCTCCGCGATCCCGTCGGCGACCACAGCCTCGGCGCCACGCTCCTCGATCTCGACCATCGTGTGCCAGCGGAACCCCTGTTCGCGCATCCAGGCGAACGTCTCTCGGTCCGGCCAGTACCCGCGAAGCCCGACCTGGACGAAGTTGCGGCCGGCGACCCAGCCCTCCTCGATCAGCCGTCGCATCGGCTGGCCATGGGCATAGAGGTTCCCCCACTGGTCGGCGCCGGTGTCGGCATGCGCATCGAAGTGGAGGACCCCGACCGACCTCGGCCACACGTGGCGCGCCACCGCGGCCCCGCTCGGGTACGTGATCGAGTGGTCCCCGCCGAGAACGATCGGGATCGCTCCGTGCGACGCCACCTGCGAGACCTTCTGGTGGATCACGCGGAGCGAGCGCTCGGGGCGGGTGGGAACGATCGGTGCGTCGCCGGCGTCGACTACCGTGAGATGCGTGTACGGCTCGGTGTCGAGCTGGATCGACCACGCGGAATCGCTCCCCCACGTGGTCGGTGCCATCCGGATCGCACGTGGGCCGAACCGCGCGCCCGGCCGCGACGACACGCCCTCGTCGAACGGTGCCCCCACGATCGCGACATCGGCCCGCGCCTGCGCGAGCGATCCGTCATCGGTGGCCCATGGGAGCTTCTCGAAGGAGCCGTGCCAGTCCGAGTAGTACGGCAGGTCGATGGTCGAGAATTCGCCGAACTCGTCGTCCCCGCGGAGTTCGCTGTGCTCCAGGCGGAAGTCGGGCGGGTCGTTCATGGCGGGTCAGCTTCCCACACCCCGGGCCGCGGGAGATCACGGATCTCCTCCCCGGATCCGAACACGTCGCGTCGCACGCGGGTGATCGCCGACACGGAGCCGGCGCCTTCGACCCGCCAGGTGCCGTCGATGCATACGGCCGCGGTGCGCTCGTCGAGTCCCAGCAGGATGACATCGCCACGTGGGGCGGCGTCGAGCGCTGGACCGACCCATCGTTCCCCGAACGTGTCGAAGTGGGGCACCACCGCGAGGCCCGGGACGAGACCGAGCGCCGGCCGGAACCGGCGACGTTCGTCGCCGGGCATCCGCTCACGGATCAAGGTCCACTCGCCGAAGGCCATCGCGCCCGCCGATGACCCCGCGAGGACCGCTCCGCCCCGCCACGCCTCCACGATCGCGTCCCACGACGGGGTCCCGGCAAGCACCGTGGGGACGAGACCCGGATCCCCGCCGACGAAGTAGAAGAAGCCTCCCGCTCGGGCACGTACTGCGAGCTCGGAGGAACGAGCCCGTGCCCGGGTGGTCAGCCGCAGCTCCTCGATCGCAAAGCCGAGCTCGCCGAACCATCGTCGTGCGTTCTCGGCAGCTCGCTCGGGATGCTGGCGCGCCGCTGCCGTCGTGACGACGAACGCGGGCCCGCCGGGGGCGTTCCGGACGAGGAGCCGGTCCTGGGGTTCGTTGCCCGGGTGGAGCTCGTCGCCACCGACGAGCGCGAGCGGTCCGATGATCATCCACCCCTTCCGCCGGCCGGCCGCCGCGACTAGAGGTCCTTCAGGATCTTCCGGACCGCGTTGGCCCCGGGACCGCCCGTGATGCCCCCACCCGGATGCGCGCCGGAGCCGGCCAGGTAGAGGCCCTCGAAGAGGAACCGGTAGCGAGCTTCGCCGAGGAGCGGGCGCCATGCGAAGAACTGATCGAGCCCTGGCTCCGCGTGCTGGATGTGCCCGCCCGTCAACGCGTACCGGTCTTCCATGTCGAGCGGCGTCACGACCTCCCATGCCTCGACCAGCTCCCCGAATCCCGGCGCGTACCGCTCGAGGGTCTTGATCGCGATCTCGCTCACGTGCTCACGTTCGCCGGCCCAGACGCTCTCACGGAGCCGCGCGGGCGCGGCCTGGAACACCACGCTCATCACGTGTTTGCCCTTGGGAGCCAGCGACGGGTCCGTCAGGGACGGGATCGTGGCTTCGAGCACGGGCTCTTCGCTCACGCGGCCGTACTTCACCGCATCCATCGCGCGCTCGACGTGGTCGATCGACGGCCCGATCACGATCCGACCGGCCAGGCGTTCGGGATCGCCGCCGTGGAACGCGGGGAGATCGCCCAGCGCGAAGTTCACCCGTGCGGTCGCTCCCGGCTGACGGATGTTCTCGCCGCGCCAGTGCATCGTCGGTCCGACGGCGACCGGATCGAGCAGCCGTACGGTTCGTTTGGGATCGGCCGTCGAGACGACGAGTGGAGCATCCACCTCCCTGCCGTCCGCGAGGGTCACGCCCGCCGCGCGGTCCCCGCGCGTGCGGATCGCAACGACGTCGTGCTCGGTCAGGATCTGCACACCGCGCGCCGTCGCGGCCGCCTCGAGCGCATCTGCGAGCGCGTCCGTGCCGCCGCGCGCGAACACGGCCGTCCCCGCGGCGCCGCCGTCGGTGCCGGCCGAGTCGTTCAGCAGCACCTGCGCGGTCCCCGTCGCCCACGCCCCCATCGCGGTGTACAGGACGCCCCGCGTGCAGAGCGGCCCCCTGACCGACTCGAGCTCGAAGACCTCCTGTACGAGGTCCGCCACGGCCATCGGCAATGCCCGGATCGCCTCGCGGCCCGTCTTCGCGCCCAGATCGCGGAACGCCTTGCCCAGCTTCAGCCCCATGATCGCGTCGGCGAGCGAGGGCGACTTCGGGTCCGGCGGGATCGCCACCTGCACGTACGCGAGGAAGCTTGCGATCGCCCGCATCTTCTGGTCGAACCCGACGAAGGCGTCGGCGTCGCGAGCGCTTCGCGGACGGAGCTCCTCGGCGGTCCTCGCGGGGTCGCTCCAGAACGTGGTCGCGGAGCCGTCGGGGATCGGAGCATGCATCCGCGCCGCGGTGGCGATCGTCGCGTAGCCGAAGCGCTCGAGCCGGAGGTCCTTCACGACCGATGGGCGCAGACGCCCGACCGTGTGGATCAATCCGGGCGCGCGGAACCCCGGGGCGGGTTGGCTCCCACGAAGGATCCCGCCGGGGCGTTCGGCGCGCTCGACCACGACCACTTTGCGACCCGCCTTCGCGAGGGATGCGGCAGCGATCAGCCCGTTGTGGCCGGCACCGATCACGACCGTGTCGATCGTCTTCGCGGTCATCAGGCCGCCCTCCGACACTTGGGCTTCACCTTGGTCATCAGGCCGCCCTCCGACACTTGGGCTTCACCTTGGTCATCAGGCCGCCCTCCGGCCCTTGCGCTTCTCCTTCAGGTACTCCAGCGCGGAGATCCGCCCGGGCGCGCCCATGATGCCGCCGCCGGGATGGGTGGCCGAGCCGCACATCCACAGATCGCGAACCGGCGTGCGGTACCGGGACCATCCCGGGACCGGTCGGTTGAAGAAGAGTTGCTCCAACGAAAGCTCCCCTTGGAAGATGTTGCCCTCGGAGAGCCCCGTGATGTCCTCGATGTCCTTCGGCGTGACGAACTGCTGTCCGACGATGTGGCGTCGGATGTCGGGGAACCGTTCCTCGATCGTGTCGATCACGTTCTGGCCGAACGCCTCGCGCGTGGCATCGTCCCAGACCGCATCGTCCGCAAGGTGATACGGGGCGTACTGGACGAAGCAGCTCATGACGTGGTTGCCGGGCGGCGCCATCGAGGGGTCGACGAGGGTCGGGATGATCATGTCGATGTACGGCCGCGATGACGGCCGGCCGTACTTCGCATCGTCGTAGGCATGCTCGATGTAGTCGATGCTCGGGGAGAACGAGATCGCGCCCCGGAGCCACTCTCCCTTGCCCGGCTTGCACGCGAGCTCGGGCAGCCCGTCGAGCGCGAGGTTCACCTTGCCGGATGAGCCCCGGTACTTGTAGCGGAGCACCTCGCGCTCGAAGTCGGGATCGAGCACGGAGTCGTCGAGGAGTTTGATGAACGTCCAGCGGGAGTCGAGCGAAGACATCACGACACCCGCCTCGATCTCCTCGCCGGACTCCAGCACGACGCCGTTCGCGCGCCCTCCGTGCGTGCTGATGCGGGCGACGGGCGCCTCCGTGCGGATCTCCGCGCCAGCAGCCAGCGCGGCGCCGGCGATCGCGTACGCGATCGCGCCGGTCCCGCCGCGCGGGATCCCCCAGGCGCGGAAGGCGCCGTCGATCTCGCCCATGTAGTGGTGCAGCAGCACGTAGGCGGTGCCGGGCGAGCGCGGTCCCTGGAACGTCCCGATGATCCCGCTCGCGCTCATCGTCGCCTTCAGCGGTTCGGTCTCGAACCATTGATCGAGGAAGTCGGCCGCTGACATCGTCATCAACTGGATGAACGTGGTCTGCAGCCGTCTGGGGAGGTCCCGGAACTGCTTCGCCAGGGGCGTGAGCGGCAACCACTCCCCGGGCGAGAGCTTGCCCGGGTCGGGCGGCGGCACGGACAGGATCGGCTTGATGAACCGGCCCATCTCCGCCATCAGGGGGCCGTACTCTTCATAGGCCTCGGCGTCGTTCAGCGACCACCGGCGCAGCTCGCGGACGGTCGTTCCGTGATCGTTGACGCGCCAGAGGTAGTCGTCCTCGAGCGGCGTGATCGTCCCGTCCAGCGGCAGGATCTCCAGGCCGTGTTTCGGGAGCTGGAGCTCGCGGATGATCTCGGGCCGCAACAGCGACACGACGTAGGAGAAGACCGAGAAGCGGAAGCCCGGAACGATCTCTTCGGTGAGCGTCGCGCCGCCGAGGATGTGACGCCGCTCGAGTACCAGGACCTTGAGCCCGGATCTGGCGAGGTACGCCGCGTTCACCAGGCCGTTGTGGCCGCCACCGATCACGACCGCGTCGTACCGCTTCGCCATTTCGGATCCCCCTCCGGTTGACCGGAGGCGAACGGCCACCGACGTGGGCGCGCTCGCGCTCGATCGCTCATGCTAGCCGCGGCCTCGATGCCGCACCAATGAGCCCTTGACTGCAGGTCAAGCGGTCGCGAACGGCCGCCGCATCGGCTCGCGTAGGCTCTCGCACGAACGCATCCGAGGAGGCTCGCACGTGTCGATCGGGACCGCCTTCTACCCGCGGCAGCGGGAGCTGAACCGCCACGAGGTGTGGGGAGAGTGGGCCGGGTACTTCGCCGCGCAGGTCTACGCCGACTTCCACGACATCGAGTACAGCGCGATCCGTGAGGCCGCCGCCGTGATCGACACGAGCCCGCTCTACAAGTACGTCGTCGCGGGTCCGGACGCCGCCAAGCTCCTCGACCGGGTCTTCACCCGCGACATCTCGACGCTCCAGATCGACCAGGTCTTCTACACGCCGTGGTGCGACGACGACGGGAAGGTCCTCGACGACGGCACGGTCACCCGACTGGGGACCGACGAGTACCGCGTGACGTCTGCCGACCCGTGCTACCGCTGGTTCCTGATGAACGCGACCCTGCTGGACGTGGACATCTCAGATGTCACGGAGGATCTCGCAGCCATCGCGCTGCAAGGCAGGTTGAGCAGAGAGGTCCTCGAGGCCGCGACCGGCGAGGACTGGGCGGGCGTCCGCTACTTCCGTCATCGACGGACCTCGATCGCCGGCGTGGACGTCAGCGTGACCCGCACGGGCTACACCGGCGACCGCGGGTACGAGCTCTGGATCCCGGTCGCGGGCGCGATCGCTGTCTGGGATCGCATGTTCGACGTGGGTGAGGCGTACGGGATCTTCCCCGCCGGGATCCGGGCGCTCGACGTCGCCCGGGTGGAAGCGGGCTTGATCCTGATCGACGCCGAATACACCAGCGCCCGCCATGCGATCAGCCCTGAACAGAACTACTCCCCTTTCGAGATCGGTCTGGGGCGTCTCGTCGAGTTCGGGAAGGACGCGGCGTTCACGGGGAAGCGGGCACTCCTGGCCGAGCGGGCCGCCGGCGGGCCGGCGAGGCGCCTCGTCGGGCTGGAGCTGGACTGGGCCGGGATCGAGGGGATGTTCGCGAAGCACGGCCTCGCACCGATGATCTCGCCGTTCGTCGACCGTTCGCCGGTCCCGGTCTACCGGGAAGGTCGACGGATCGGGCGCGCGACGTCGATCACGTGGGGGACGACGATCAAGAAGATGGTCGGCTTCGGCTCCCTCGACAAGGCGCAAGAGAAGACGGGCTCGCGGGTCTCGGTGGAGTACAGCGTGGAGGGGGAACGGGGCAAGGTCGCGGCGACAGTGGTCCCGTTGCCGTTCCTCGATCTCCAGCGGAAGCGAACGTGATCGGTCGTCACGGAGACGCAACGTCGCCGGCGCGCCCCTCCCGTCCTCTTCTGCCACCATAGCTATCCGTGGCCGCGCGCCGTTTCCCTCGTTCGCTCCTGGCCTTCGCCCTGGTGGGCGGAGCCGTCGCCGCCGTCGTCGTCTGGCTCGGAAGCCTGGTCACCGGGATCGTGGCCGGGGTCGCAACGTGGATCGTCGGGCTGCTGTTGATCCGCTGGGCGGCCGGGCGCGGCTTCCTGGGTGACGGCCATGACCCGTCGCGTCGTCGGTTCTTGGTGTGGACGGGACTCGGTGGTCTCGCGTGGGTCGCTGGCGGCGCCGCGCTCGGCCGCGCGGCGGCCACGCTGACCCGTCCGGATGCGGGAGCCGTCCAAGAGGCGGCCGCGAGCGATCTGGGCGCCGAGTACATGGAGCTCGTGCGGCGCGCGTACCACCCGGGGCGGTCGGGCGACATCCAACTCCTTGTCTCCCCCTTCAACAGCGCGAACTACGCCGCGGAGTCACTCTCGCTGGTTCCGCACGATCCCCGGACGAGCCACGCCGCGGTCTGGATGTACCTGGAGCGGATCCCGCTCGTCGTCTACGGCCCCGGCATCGTGCAGCGATCCGACTCCGCGGAGCGGGTCTCGCTGGCCGACCTCGCGCCCACGACCGCCCGGCTCATCGGGTTCGACGGCTGGCCCGGTGACCGCGACGGCCGGGTGCTCCCGGGTCTGTCCGTGACCCGGCGCACACCGAAGATCGTCGTCACCTACGTCTTCGATGGCGGAGGGTGGAACGTCCTGCGGCACTGGCCCAACGACTGGGCGAACCTGAAGAGGCTCATGGGCGAGGGCGCCAACTACCGCAACGCGCTGACCGGCTCGTTCCCTGCGGTCACCGCGTGTGCCCACGCGACGATCGGCACGGGGGCGTTCCCGAAGACGCACGGTGTCACCGGTCACAACATCCGAGCCGATGCGCGCGGCTCGCGGAAGACGTACGGGGAACCGGGCAACGCCGATCCGTCGGACATCCTCGTGCCGACTCTGGCCGACCTCTACTCCGACGCCACCGGGAACAGGGCGTGGGTCGGCGAGGTCGGCTACCAGGTGTGGCATATGGGCATGATCGGCTTCGGCGGCCCCAACCGAGGGGCGGACGAGAAGCCCGTCGGCGTGTACTGGAACGAGGGAACGGGAAGCTGGGCCCCGCACAACCCACAGCTCTTCCGCTTGCCCGCGCAGACACCGGGGCCCGATATCTTCGAGGCGCACCAGGCGGTGTTCAACAGCAACCGCCCGAGCTGGGACGCGCAGTTCGATCCGAAGGGGGGCCAGTCGCCGTGCTGCAGTCCCCCGGTCGTGCAGTACCAGCACGACCTGCTGGCGTCGACGCTCGACTCCGAGCCGATCGGCGCCGGGGGTCCATCGCTCCTCTACACGACGTACAAGTCCCCCGATTACACCGGGCACGTCTACAACATGTACTCCGAGTGGGAAGGGCTGATGCTGCGAACGGTCGACGAGCAGCTCGGGCGGCTGGTGGAGGAGCTCGATGCCCGGTACCCGGGCGAGTACGTCCTGATCGTCACCGCGGACCACGGTCAGTGCCCGCTCCCGGACGCGGTGAACGGCGTGCGGCTCGACCCGATCCAGCTCACCCGCTCGATCGAGGAGGCGTTCGGGGCCGGTCCGGCCTCGGTCGTGCAGAACGTGTGGCCGAGCGAGGTGTACATGAACGTCCCGGGGCTCCGCGACGCGGGTGCATCGCTCGACGACGTCGCGGCGCACCTCCGGCATCTCACGTACCGGCAGAACCTCGGGCCGTACGTTCCGCGGAACGCGATCGAGCAGGCGCTCCTGGGCGATCCGGAATTCTCCGCCGTCTTCGCGTCCACGTGGCTGGACCGTCTCGGGGACGTGTCGCGCTTCCGGCAGACGATCTACACCGGTCAAGATGTCGATCCCGGCATCCCGCCGGCGTCGCTCAACCTCTGACATCGGGTCACCCGCCCGCGTTGACCCGCTCCGCGCGGGTCGCGTACGGTGCCGCGCGTCCGGCCCTGGGTTCGTGGCCCGGACGTTCGGTCCCATGAGCGAGACCCGCTACGACGCCATCGTGGTCGGCGGCGGCCATAACGGCCTGACCGCTTCGTTCTACCTGGCTCGAGCTGGCATGAAGACCCTCGTGCTGGAGCGGCGCGATCTCCTCGGTGGCGCGTGCGTCACCGAGGAGATCGCGCCCGGCTGCAGGGCGTCCACCGCGTCCTACATCGCCTCGATGCTGCGACCCGAGGTGATCCGGGACCTCGATCTGGAGCGGCACGGCTTGCGGATGGTTCCGTGCGAGCCCGGACTCCAGGCGGCGTTCGAGGACGGCACGGTGCTGCCGTGGTGGACGGACCATGAGCGGACCGTCGCGGAATGGGCGCTCGTGAACGCCGCCGACGCGCGCACGTTCGATCGGATCGACCGTCGGCTCAAGGAGCTCGCACGATACCTCCAGCCATTCTTCCTCGAAGCGCCCCCGGACGTGCACGCGCGCGGATGGGCGAAGATCAAGGAGGGGCGCCGGGTCTACGGACGCGTCAGGAAGATCCGGGGGGACGAGATCACCGATCTGGTCGAGTTCCTGACCGGTTCGCTCGGTGATTTCCTGGACCGTCATTTCGAATCCGAGACGATCAAGCGGATGTTCCTCGCGAACAACGTCTACGGGATGCACGCACCTCCGTACCGTCCCGGCACGGCGATCGGGCTCCTGTTCCACCTGCTCACCGGCGGGGACGACGACGTCCAGGGCTGGTTCGGCCACGTGATCGGGGGCATGGGGTCGATCACCCAAGCGATGGCGGCGGCCGCGCGGGAGGCCGGCGCCGAGCTGCGGGTCGGCGCCCCGGTCGAGAGGATCATCACGACGGACGGACGGACCCGTGGCGTCGTCCTGGAGGACGGGACCGAGCTGTCCGCGCGCGTCGTCGTGTCGAACGCCGACCCCAAACGCACCTTCCTGACCCTCATGGAGCCGACCGATCTTCCCGATGGGTTCCGAGCATCGGTCGAGGCGATCAAGATGGACGGGCCGTGCGCGAAGGTGAACATGGTCCTCACCGAAGCGCCGCGCTGGAACGGCATGCCCGCCGACGCCGACCTGAACCGCCGGTCGTTCGCGACGCTCGTGCCGACGCTGGAAGCGGCGGAACGCATGTACGACATCGCGAAATGGGGCGACGTCCCCGACGAGCTCTGGGTCGATTGCGTGGTCGCGTCGAACGTCGACCCGACGCTCGCCCCCACCGGCAAGCACATCATGACGTGCTTCGTGCAGTACGTCCCGTACCGGTTGCGCAGCGGAACCTGGGACGACCACCGCGAGCTCCTCGGGAAGCGCGTGATCGACATCGTCGGCCGGTACGCGCCGAACCTCCCCGGCTCGATCGAGGCGATGCAGGTGCTGACGCCGCTCGACCTCGAGCGCACCTTCGGGCTCACCGAGGGCAACATCTTCCACGGTGACCTCAACATCCAGCAGCTGTTCTTCATGCGGCCGCTCCCAGGGTGGTCCGACTATCGAACCCCGGTCGAGGGCCTCTACCTCTGCGGGGCCGGCGTGCACCCGGGTGGAGGCGTGACGGGGGCTCCGGGCTACAACGCGGCACACCAGGTCCTCCGCGATCGCAAGCGGTCCCGCCGATGAGCCTCCTGGTCCCCTGCCCTCGGTGCGGCCCACGTCCCCAAGAGGAATACATGTTCGGCGGCGAGCTCCGGGCGCTCCCCGAGCAGGACGTCGAGGACTTCGCGAGGGTCTACCTTCGCCGGAACGCGCCCGGCCCCCAGCCGGAGCGGTGGTTCCACGCCTTCGGATGCCGGCGCTGGGTGACCCTCACGCGCGACACGGTGACGAACCGGATCGATCCGGGGGTGACGCAGTCCGGTGGGTGATGCCCTCCGGTTCGAGGGGCGACGGGTCGCCGTCGAGCCGGGCGACACCGTCGCGTCCGCGCTGTACCGCGCAGGGATCCGGACCTTCACGCGGTCGCTGAAGTACCACCGTCGCCGCGGCCTGTTCTGCGTGACGGGCGATTGTCCGAACTGCCTGGTGAACGTCGACGGCGACCCCGGCGTCCGCGCCTGCACGATGGACGCACGGGATGGGCAGGTGATCCTTCGCGGGTCCGGCTGGCCCTCGGCAGAGCGTGACCTGCTCAACGTGACGGATCGGCTCCACCGCTTCCTACCCGTGGGCTTCTACTCCAAGACCTTCATCCGGCCGCGGTTCGTCTGGGGCCTCGCCGAGCAGGTGATCCGCCGTGCGACGGGCGTCGGGCACCTGCCGACCGGCCGGCCGGTGAGCGAGAAGCCGGCGCGAACCGTTCACGTCGACGTGTTGGTCGTCGGTGGCGGCGTCGCGGGGTTGGCGGCCGCGGCGGAAGCCGCGGCCGCCGGATCTCGCGTCGTGCTCGTCGAGGAGCGTCGTCTCGGGGCCACGGTCTGGCAGGACCGCGTGCGCGAGCGGATCGAGACGCTCGCGGATGAGGCGACCGCCGCGGGGGTGCGGATACTCGAGGACCACACCGCGGTCGGCCTGTACGAGGGACCGTTCGTGCCCGTGGTCGGTCCGGCCGAGGTGCTGCACGTGGAAGCCGCCCGGGTGATCGCCGCGACCGGCGCCGTCGAGGCGCACACGGTCTTCCCCGGGAACGACCTGCCGGGCGTCTTCCTGGCGCGCGGCGCCGCGCTGCTCGGCGCGCGGCACGGCGTGGCGCCGGGCCGCCGCACGGTGGTCGTGGCGAACACGGACGAGGGAGGTGCCGCCGCGGAGGCGCTCCGGCGCGCGGGCATGGAGGTCGTGATCCACGACGGTCCGGTCATCGCCGCGGAGGGGAAGCGTCGGGTCCGCGCGGTCATCCTCGAGACCCCGGGCGGACCCGAGCGGATCGCCTGCGACACGCTCGTGCTCTCGCTCGGGTGGGCACCGCGCGACGCGCTCCTTCGTATGGGCACGGATCAGGAGATCGTCGGCGCCGGAGAGGTCGTCGTGCCCGGCTGCACGCTGGAGGAGGCCGAGGCGAGCGGCAGGCGAGCGGCGAACGGCCATCCCGATCCCCCGACCGACCCGCCCAGCGTCCCGATCGCGGGCGACGGGTACGTGTGCCTGTGCGAGGACGTGAGCCTGCACGACCTCGAACAGGCATGGCAGGAAGGCTGGCGGTCCTCCGAGATCCTCAAGCGGTACACCACGGCGACGATGGGCCCGTGCCAGGGGGCCGTCTGCGGCCGGCTGCTCGCCGCGTTCGCGGGCGCGCGGGCGGACGCGGTCGCCTCCGCCGGCGCGCGCACCACGGCGCGTCCGCCCGCGCGCCCGCTCCTGCTGGAGGACCTGGCCGCCGGGGTGGACGAGACGATCGAACAGCGCACCTCGCTCCACGACCGTCACCTCGAGCTGGGCGCTCGCATGGAGCGGAGCGGCTCGTGGTCGCGACCGACCACCTTCGGCAACATCCAGGAGGAGATCCGCGCGGTCCGCCGCCGAGCCGGGCTGATGGATGTCGGCACGCTGGGGAAGTTCCTGGTCGCCGGGCGCGACGCCGCGGAGCTCATGGATCGGGTGTTCCCGATCCCCGTTCGCGATCTGGCGCCGGGTCGCTCGCGGTACCTCGTGTCGCTCGACGAGGCCGGCTACGTGATCGACGACGGCGTCGTCGCCGCGCTCGACCGGGGCCGCTTCTACCTCTGCTCCACCTCCGGGCGCGCTTCGGCGATGGAGGCCTGGCTCCGGGACTGGATCGACCGCTGGGGCCTCCACGTGCATCTGCTCGACCAGACCGCACAACTCGGTGCGATCCTCCTCGCCGGGCCGAACGCCCGGGCGATCCTCGAACGCCTCACCGACGACGACGTGAGCGCGGAGACCCTCCCGCACATGCGGCACGCCGAGATCACGGTGGCGGGCGTGCCCTGCCGCGCGCTCCGGGTTGGCTTCGTCGGCGAGGTCAGCTTCGAGCTGCACCATCCGCGGGCTCGCGGGGCCGAGCTGTTCGACGCCTTGCGCGAGGCCGGGAGGGTCGAGGGCGCCCAGCCATTCGGACTGGGCGCCCTCGACACCCTCCGGCTGGAGAAGGGCCACCTCTACCTCGGGCAGGACACGCTTCCCGACGACCACCCGGCGAAACTCGGCCTGGAGTGGGCTATCGCGATGGACAAGCCGGCGTTCCTCGGGAAGCCCGCGCTCGAGCGCATGCGGGCGCTGCCGCTCGCGCGCACGCTGGTCGGACTCCGCATCGACGGCGCGCCACGACGCGGGCTCCCGCTCCTCGCCGACGGTCGGGTCGTCGGGCGGGTGACCTCGTGCGCCCGATCCGAGGCCGCCGGGGCGACGATCGGGCTCGGCTGGCTGCGCGCCGTAGACGGGACCTTCCCGACCGAGCTCGTCGCGGGCGGCGCTCACGCCGTCGTGGTGCCGACGCCGTTCTACGACCCGGAGGGGACCCGGCTCCGTGCCTGAGGTCACCCGCACCGTGGTCGGCGTCGTCACGGCATCGGCCGCGGCCGGAGCGCTGGATGCGCTCATCGTCCCGGGACGAGCCTTCGCCTGCCGCACCGCCGACGACGAGCTCTCGTTGCTGAGCGCCCCGCAGGTCACCGATGAGGTCGCACGGGAGGTCGCGACGCGTCTCGCCGTCCTGGATGCCGACGCCCTGGTGATCGAGACGACGGACGGGTGGGCGGCCATCATGGTCGCGGGCGACGACGCGCGGGCGAGTTTCGGACTCCTGTCGCGGCTCGAGCTCCCCGAGCGTGGCTTCCTGCAGGGCGAGGTCGTCCACGTCCCGGCCAAGGTCGTCGCCGACGACGACCGGGTGCTCATCCTGGCTCCGTCGATGTGGGAAGCCCATCTGCACGATCGCGTGACGAAGACGCTGGGCGCCCCCCGGCCGCTCGAGACGCGTCCGTGGACGGTGCCGGCCCGATGACAGGGATCTTCCGCCGGCGCGTGTTCCTCCGGCAGGTCGAGCCCAAGCGTCGCTACGACGTGGTGATCATCGGCGGCGGGGTGAACGGCCTGTCGCTCGCCTACAACCTCGCGGCCCGCCACGGGATCCACGACGTCGCGGTCTTCGAGGCCGGCTACCTCGGCGCCGGCGCGTCGGGGCGCAACACGCAGGTCGTGCGCGCCAACTACAACACCCCCGAGAACATCCCGCTGTACAAGGCGAGCCTGGGGATCTGGCGCACGCTCAGCCAGGAGCTCGACTTCAACGTCCAGTTCTCGACCCAGGGTGAGCTGGATCTCTGCCACACGACCGATTCGCTCGAGGTCGAGCGGGACAAGTCGCTGCTGAACCACGCCTACGGCGTGCACACCGACGTGCTGGCGCCGGAGGAGATCACGCGCATCAACCCCCTCGTCGACCTCAGCGGCGGCGGTTCGTTGCCGGTGCTCGGGGCGTCCTACCACCCGCCCGGATCCACGGCGCGCCATGACTCCGTCGTCTGGGGATACGCGTCGGCGGCGACACGCCTCGGCGTCCACATCCATGAGGGCTCGAGCGTCACGGGGATCCGCGTGGACATGGACGGTTGCACGGGGGTCGAGACCGACGCGGGCCCGATCTCGGCCGGGGCCGTCGTCTCGGCGGTCGCCGGGTGGACCTCGATCGTCGCCGACATGGCTGGACTGAAGCTCCCCATCAGCACGCACCCGCTGCAAGCCTTCGTGACGGAGCCCTACCACCACGTGCTCGACGGGCTGGTGTCGTCGATGGATCTGTACGTCTACCTCTCGCAGACCGCGCGGGGCGAGCTGCTGGTCGGCGCCGAGATACTCCCGTACAACACGTATTCCACCCGCTCGACGTTCGATTTCCTCTCGGAAGCCGCCAAGCGCTCGATCCAGATCCTGCCGTTCATGGCTCGCGCGCGCGCGATGCGGCAGTGGGCGGGCCTGTGCGACATGACGCCCGATTCGTCGCCGATCCTCGGTGAGACGGAAGTCCCGCGCTTCTTCCTGGTGGCGGGGATGACCTGGGGGTTCAAGGGCTCGCCGATCTTCGGTCGGACGATGGCCGAACTCCTCGCCACCGGTCGAACGCCCGAGCTGATCGCGCCGTTCGCACCGGATCGGTTCGAGCGGGACCGCATGGTGCCGGACGCCGCGAGCGCCGGCACGCACTAGAACCGTCGGGGCGTTCGATCGAGCTGACGTACGACGCTTCGTTCCGGCTTACCTCCACACCGACGGGAAGGTCGGCCAGGAGATGTCCGTGGCCTCGAGCCAGGCCGCGAGCTCCTCGATCGCTCGGCGAACCGCCGGCCCGTCTGCCCGCCTCGCATCCTCCTCCGCGTAGATGGCGTTCACGCGGAGGACGCCTTCTCTCCGGGAGAAGAGCGGATCGACACGCCCGACCAGCCGGTCGGCCCGCAGGATCGGAAGGACGAAGTACCCGAACTCGCGCTTCGCCTTCGGCACGTAGATCTCCAGGCGGAACCGGAAGTCGAACAGGCGCTCGGTCCGCTCGCGATCCGAGATCAGGTCATCGAAGGGCGAGAGGAGCGTCGTGCGGCCCCGGAACGTCTCATCCAGGAGGTCGCGGTGCGTGACCCATCGACCCTGAAGACCGTCGACCTCGATCGGCACGATCAGCCCCTCGCGCAGGTGTCGGCGGATCGACACGTCCCTCATCGGAACGGGCCCGTCGAAGAGGTAGCCGATCCGGTCCAGCCGTTCCAGACCGCGCGCTCGCAGCTGCCGATCGACGAGCTCGGTGGCGATCGCGGAGGGAGGACGGGCGGGAACGCCTGGGAGCGATCGAGACGCCAGATCCCAGATCCGTTGCTGACCGTCGCGGCCGACGATCATGACGCGGCCCTGCAGCCACAGGATGTCGAGCAGCATCGGGACGTTCTGGCCTTCATCGTTCCATCCGCCCGTGTGCCACCCCTCGGCCGCCCGGTTCTCCAGGTCCCGAGCCCGGAGCGGACCTCGCCGTCGGAGCTCGCCGATCACGTACCGCACGAAGGCGTCGTTCGCCTCGAGCCAGTCGCGCACGTACTCCCGGCGCTTCCAGGCCCCGTGGGGATATCGCCGCATCGAGATCCGGTGAAGCGGGAGGTCTCCGGTCGGCACGATGTGCGCCCAATACTCGAAGAGCACGCGATCGCGCCACAGCAGCCGTTCGAGCTCCGTGACGCGGAACCGCCGGCCGAGCCGGCTGAACAGGACGAGCTGCTCCGTCCGCGCGACCGCAGAGGTCGGGTCCATCTGGACCTCGCCCAAGCCACGCACGACCTCCTCGATCGACCCGCGCCGAGGGGCATCGAGGAGCTGACCCATCACGGCGAGGTGCCTCGCCCTGCGTCGCGAGACAGGCACCGGCTCGCTCATGGAGGTCATCGATGTCATGGAGCCCGGAGGCTACCGCCCGACGCCGACGGTCTCCGGGAGAACCGTTCTGCCACCTCGTCCGTACACCCACGGAGTACCGTGCTGAGAGTGAAGATCGACGACCCGGGGTCGGATGCCGCGCTCATGGCGGAGTTCGCCGCCCGAGAGGAGCGCGCCGCCGGCACGCTCTTCGATCGGTTCGCATCGAGGATCTACGGGCTCGGCGTCGTGATGTTGGGCAACCATCAGGCGGCCCAGGATCTGGTGCAGGACACCTTCGTGAAACTGTGGCGGACCGCGGAACGATACGACCCACAGCGTGGGCGTCTCGAGACGTGGGTCCTGCTCACCGCCCGGTCGCTCGCGATCGACGGCCTTCGGCGCCGCGTCCTCGAATCCCGTTCGCTGCAAGCGATCGGGGTCCAGCCGGACGACGATCCCGAGCCCCTGCCCGATGAGCGGGCGGCGGTCGCGGACCTGTCGGCCCGCGCGCGGCGGGCGATGGCGGTCCTGACACCGGAGCAGCGCTCCGCCCTGGAGCTCGCCTACTTCGGCGGTCGAACGACCGCCGAGGTAGCCGCGCTCGAGGGCATCCCGCAGGGCACCGTGAAGACACGGATCCGCGCGGCGCTGCTCCGTTTGCGCGACGAGATGGCGAAGGATGCCGACCATGACGTGTGACGAGGTCCGTGAGCTGCTCCCCGAGCACCTGCTCGGCACCCTCGAGGGGCCGGAGGACCTGGAGGTGCGCCGGCACCTCCGGGGGTGCAGCGCCTGTCGCGAGGAGCGGATGAAGCTCGAGGACGGGGTCGCGGCGCTCTCGCGCGCGATGCACGACCAGGAGCCGCCCGCCGATCTTCGAGCCCGCGTCCTGCGGATGCTCGACGAGGAGTGGGAGGACGTCGGGCACCCGCCCGCCACCGCGCAGCGGCGCCGCGACCGCTCGCCGTGGCGAGCGGTCGCGGCCGCCGCGGTGGTCGTGCTCCTCGCCGGTTCCGTCGCGTACGGCGCGACCCAGGCCCACCGGGCCTCGGTCGCGACCGCCGACGCCACGAGTTACACCGACCTCCTCAAGGCGCTCGGGGGCAAGGAGTTCAGCGTCGGCGCGCTCCATCCGACCGGCGGCTCGTCCTTCGACGGACGGGTGCTCGTGTACGAGGGAAACGCATCGAAGGGTTGGAGCTCCTGGGCGATCGTGTTCGTCAAGGCGTCGAGCTATACGGGAGAAGCGACCGCGACGCTGATCGGCACCGACGGCCAAGCGCTGGTGCTGCCGCCGCTGCGGGTCAGCGACGGCGAAGCGCACACCTGGCTCGTCACCGGCGACGATCTGAGTGGGTACGATCGCCTGACGATCACGACGCCCGATGGAAACGTCGTGGCTACGGGGGCCATCCACCCCGCGTGAACCGGGCGCCTTCCCCGCCCGTATAACCTCGAACCGGCTATCGGAGGGAGCGATCGATGCACCCACGGACCTTCGTGCTATCCAGCGTCGTCGCGGTGGCGCTCATCACGCTCGCAGCATGTTCGTCGAGCAGCTCATCGGCGGGCCCGGCGAGCGGCTCCAGCTCAGGCTCGAGCAAGATCACGATCGGCTCGGACCATGCGAACGACCACGGCACGAAGGACGCGACCGGCCAGTCAACGTTCCAGATCGAAGCCGACAACGACAGCAGCGGCTACTACTTCGACCCCACGATATTGACCGGTAACGGCGGGCGATCCATCACGCTCGAGATCAAGAACGCGGGGTCGGTGCAGCACAACTTCTCGATCACCTCGATGAACATCAACGTGACGATCCAGCCGGGGTCCACCCAAGAAGTGAACGTCACGTTCCCCCAGACGGGGATCGTCGAGTACTTCTGCAGTTTCCACCACGCGCTCGGCATGGCCGGCGAGTTGTCTGTGGCCTGATCGTCTTAGGCGAGTGACGATCGGCAGCGGCTCCACAGCGCCGATAGCTCGTCGGCGGACAGATCCGCGTGGAGTCCGTCGATCAGCTCGGCGATCTCTAGGCTCATGACTGCGAGGACATGAGCGCCGCCCCGCGACGCGAAGGTGTGTGGAGAGCCGCGCGGCACAACGAAGAACTCGCCCGGAGCGACGCGCTCCCGTACGCCGTCCACGAAGACCTCGAGCTCGCCGTCGAGGCAGATGAATCCTTCCTCGCCCGCATGATGGATATGGAGCGGAGCCTGATCCCCGTCATACGGGTCGAGCCGCCAGTCTCGGATCATGAAATCCGCCATACGTAGACGCTAACCGCCAGGAAGACCTAAGTCCTTGCATAGAGGGTCGTGTCCCGTCAAGTGGTGGACTTTGAGCATCGCCATCCTCGCTCTTCACGCGATCTGAGCGAGTAGCTCCTTGGGGTCGTCACCTCCTTCGAGCGCATCGACCTTCGTCATCGATCCGAGACTGAAATAGCGACGGTCGGAGACCTGCCACTCGTCGTCTTGCTCGGCCAGGAGCGTCCC
>VAYU01000012.1 GCA_005884925.1 Actinomycetota bacterium
CGACCACGACATCCGTGTCGTCGCAGAACCCACCAAGGTGCGGATCGACCAGCTCCGCACGGAGCAGATCCTGAACGGCCTGCTCCGCGCTTCGAGCGAGCGCACCCAGAGTGGGAAGACGATCGTCGTTCGCCTCCAGCGCGCCGAGGGTGGAGCGATGCTCTCGGTCGAGGATCCGGAGCCGTCTTCGGACGCCTCGATCTCCCCCGTCGTGCGGCGCCTCGCCGAGGCCCACGGTGGGACCGTGAAGGCCGAGAGCCGCGACGGCGGCGGGTCGGCGTTCCGGGTCTTCCTCCCCGATCCCGAGGTGCAAGCGGACGGCGCGAGCGCGCCCGACGTCAAGATCCTCGTCGACGAGGCGGGCGGACCGTCACCGGACGAACCGTGGGAGGCCGAGGCCGCCCACCAACAGCTGGCCGCCGAGCTCCGCCGTCACGCCGAGCTCGAGAGCTGATCGAGCGCGCGGATCAGGCCAGACGAAGCACCAGGGCGTCGCCCTGGCCGCCGCCGCCGCAGATGGCGGCGCCGCCCAAGGCGACGCCCCGCCTGCGCATCTCGAGCGCGAGCGTCAACACGATGCGCGCCCCGCTCGCACCGATCGGATGGCCGAGCGCGACCGCTCCCCCGTTGACGTTGACGATCGCCTCGTCCAGCTCGAGCAGACCTGCCGCATGCGATGCGACACCGGCGAACGCCTCGTTGATCTCGACGAGCTCCAGGTCCGCGGTGGATCGGCCCGCCTTCTTCAGCGCCTTCTCCATCGCGAGCGCCGGCACCGTGTGCAGCGACGCGTACCGGTCGGCGGACATCCCGTAGGAGACGATCTCGGCGAGCGGCTCGATCCCGAGCCGCTCGACCGCCGCGTCGGAGGCGACCACGACGGCGCACGCGCCGTCGCTGATCTGCGAAGCGTTACCGGCGGTCACCGTCCCGCCCGGCGAGAACGCCGGCCGCAACCCCGCCAGGGCCCCGGGCGTGGTGTCGGGCCGGATCCCCTCATCGCGGGTGACCTCCACGGCCTCGCCCGTTCGCTGCGGGATGGAGACGGTCGCAACCTCGTCCGCCATCCGGCCCTCGTCCCAAGCAGCGGCGGCGCGCCGATGCGAACGGGCAGCCCAGGCGTCCTGCATCTCGCGCGTGACGCCGTATTCGTCGTTCATCGCGTCGGTCCCCGCGCCCATGTGACGATCGTCGAACGCGCACCAGAGCCCGTCATGGATCATGGCGTCGATCAACGGTGCGTCGCCCAGCCGCGAGCCCTCCCGGGCGGTCGGGGCGAGGTAGGGGGCGTTCGTCATCGATTCCATCCCCCCCGCCACGGCGATCTCGAGCTCGCCCGCACGGATCATCTGATCCGCCGTTGCGATGGCCGACATGCCGGACAGGCACACCTTGTTGATCGTGATCGCGGGGATCTCCTTCGGGATCCCCCCGGCGATCGACGCCTGCCGTGCGGTGATCTGCCCCTGCCCCGCTTGGATGACGTGTCCCATGACCGTGTACTCGACCTGGTCTGCCTCGATGGCGGCGCGTTCGAGCGCGGAGCGGATCGCCGCCCCGCCGAGATCGACCGCGCGCATCGGCGCGAGACCACCGCGGAACTTCCCGATAGGCGTCCGCGCGCCGGCGACGATGAACGAGCGGGTCATACCCCGAGTCTACGAGCGCGACCCCCGGATCGAGGTCAGGCGCGGTTCGCGAGCGCCTTCTCGATGACCTCGAGGATCTCGTCGCGGACGAGCTCGTCGTGCTCCATCAAGGCGTCGCGGAGTGCCCCGTGGATGTCGCGGTTCTCGGCGAGCACCTCGCGGACGCGCTCGCGCTGGCCGTCCAGGATGTCCTCCACGCGCTGCTTCGTCTCGGGGTTGGCGAGCACCTTGCCCACGAGGTTCGAGCGAGAGAGGGGGCCGTCGGCAACGGCCTCGTAGCTGATCAGGGATCCCGCCATGCCGAAGGAGCCCACCATCTGTGCCGCGAGCGACGTGGCAGCGGCGAGGTCGGCGCCCGGGCCCGTCCCCGACTCACCGAAGCACATCTCCTCGGCGGCGAGCCCCCCGAGCGCGATCGCGATGCCGGCCTCGAGCTCGGTCTTCGTTCGCGTGAGGCGCTCCTCCTCGTCGCTGTGCGCGAGCAGTCCCAGCGCGCCGCGACGCTTGATGATGGACAGCACCTCGAGCCGCCGTCCGACGCCGACCAGGTAGGCAACGGTGGCGTGCCCCGCTTCATGGGTGGCGACGGCGTCTCGATCGGTCTCCGTGTAGTTGGTCACCTGCTTGGTGCCGATCTCCTCCGTGAACTTCGCCTCCATCACATCTTCGAAGTTCATCCGCTTGCGTCCCTCGCGGAGCGACACCAGCAGCGCTTCGTCGAACAGGTGCTCGATCATGACCGGGGTGTAGCCGAAGGTCTCGTGCGCGATCCGCTCGCGATCGGCATCGTCGTCCAGTTGCTCGTGGTGGGACTTCCGAGCCAGGAAGAAATCGATCAGGTCGCGACGCTCCTGCTTCGTGGGGAGGTCGAAGTACAGACGGCGGTCGAACCGCCCGGGACGAAGGAGGGCGGGATCGAGGGAGTCGCCGCGGTTGGTCGCCGCGATCAACAGGATGTTGTGATACTCGGGCCGGATCGCACGGAACTGGCGGTTGGGTGGGAGGTACCCGTTGACCCACGCGATCAGCTTGCCCCGCACCCGGTCCCGCCACGGCGGGGTGTCGAAGGACTGGAGCTGGATCAGCAGCTCGTTCACCATGCTCCCCTCGCCGGAGCCGAAGAACGCGGACGTGGTGCGAGCCAGGTCGCTCGGCGCGACCGTCGCGGAGGACACACTGCCGCGCGACATCGCCACCGCATCGATCTCCTCGATGAAGCCGATCGCGCCCCCTTCCTTGCGCGCCGCCTTCCGGAGCTTCTTGAAGAACGCGCGGATCCGCCAGGCCGTCATCCCCTGCCACATGGAGACGAACGACGGGGCGGGGATGAACATGAACGGCACACCCGCCTGCTTGGCCATCGCTTTGGCCAGGAAGGTCTTGCCGGTCCCGGGTGGCCCCTCGAACAGGATGCCGCGACGCGGCGTTCCGCCGAGCTCGTCGCGGAACGTCGCGTACCCCAGGAACACGTCGAGCGTCCTGATCACCTCGTCGACCTGGGTGTCGAGACCCTTGATCTCGGTGAGACCGATCTCCACCTGCTCCGGGTAGACGGTGAGGTGCGGTGAGCGACCGAACATGAAGGGCATCAGGGCCATGAACGCGATCGCGACGAAGATGCCGATCACCGGCAGGAAGTAGATGAACTCGGGACCGAACGACGGGAACCCGATCCGGTGTCCCGTGGTGTACCAGTCGTAGAGGAACGCGTCGAGCAGGAAGACCACCGTGATGGCGCGGAGCACCTTCTTCAGACGGGTGCGCTCACGGTGACGGAACACATCGGCCGTCCCCTGCTGCATCAGGTGGGACCCCTCGAGGAGTGCGGCGGGGCTGGCTGGCGTCCTGTCGTTCACGAGCGCGTGCTCCTCGTCGTCGTGGGAGATCCCGGTCGATCCACCGTACATCGGATGGCCTCACCCGGCTATCGGACCTTCGGCTCGCATGGGGGACCAGATGTCCAGACCTCCGGGGAACTTGGGGCCGCACCGGCGAGGGAAGACGGATAGGGTCTCGTCCCGATGGGTCGGCGCAGGAGATCGTGATGGGGGAAGCGTGACGATCCATCTGGTGGACATCGATCACGTCGGCATCGCGGTCGAGGATCTGGAGTCGTCGGTCGAGCACTACCGCACGATGCTGGGGGTCGAGCCGGTCCACCGGGAACGGGTGGAGGATCAAGGAGTGGACGAAGTGCTGTTCGCGGTGGGGTCCTCGTTCATCCAGCTGCTCGGGGCCGTGGGACCCGACTCGCCGGTGGGACGGTCGCTCGCGACCCGAGGGCCGGGGCTCCACCACGTGGCCTATCGGGTTCGCGACGTCGCCGGAGCCCTCGATGACCTGAGCGCGCATGGCGCGCGGCTGGTCGACCGCGCTCCCCGGCCGGGCTCACGCAACACCCTGATCGCCTTCGTCCACCCCCGATCGATGGGCGGCGTTCTGGTCGAGCTCGTCCAGACCCGCTGAGCGGACCGCCGACGCGAGGAACGTCGAGCGGTCAGCGAAGGGTGGTGAGCCCCGTCTGCGGCGCGTTCACGAGGCAGCTGACGTTCCCGTCAGGGAGCCCACCTTCCTCCATCAGGTGATGGACCTGAGGGATCTGGTCGTAGGGGTACGCCGCGCCGAGCGTCGCCCGGATGGTCCCCGCCCGGACCAGGTCATTGAACGCGGCCGCCTGCGCGGTGTTCATCAGGTGGGAGCCCTGGTAGCGCTTCTGCAGGTACCACAGGTAGCGAACGTCGATCAGGGTGTCGTACCCCGAGGTGCCCGCGCAGATCACGATCATCCCGCCCCGGTCGCAGACGAAGTTCGATGTGGGGATCGTGTCCTCGCCGGGATGCTCGAAGACGATCCGAGGGTTGGTCTTCTCTCCCGCCGCCTCCCAGATCGCCTTCCCGAAGGCTTTCGCACCATCCAGCCAGTCCCTCCACGCGGGCGCGTCCCAGCGCGGGGGAACGCCCCAATGGCTGAAGTCCCTCCGGTTGATGGAACCGACCGCGCCGAGCGACCGACAGTAGTCGGCCTTCTCCGGCGAACCCACGACCGCGACCGCGCGGCCTCCCGCGTTGGCGACCAGCTGGATCGCTAGGGACCCCAGCCCTCCCGCGCCGCCCCAGACGAGGACGAGATCACCGGGTTGCACCGTATGGGGCGGCCACCCGAAGAGCATGCGGTAGGCGGTGCCGCCCGTGAGGGTCGGAGCCGCCGCTTCCTCCCACGTCAGATGTTCGGCCTTCGGCAGGCACTGGTGCTCCTGCACCTTCGTGAACTGCGCCATGGATCCCCAGCACGTGTCGTAGCCCCATACGCGGAAGCTTGCAGCGAGCCCCGGATCGTTGCCGGACGCGACCCAGGGATCGTCGAGGTTCCACTGCCCGGGATGGACGACGACCTCATCGCCCACCGCGACCTCGCGGACGTCCGAGCCGATGGCGTAAACGACCCCACTCGCGTCCGACCCGACGATGTGGAAGTCCGTCGGCTCCCCCCATCGCGCCTGGCCTTTCGTGACATCGATCGGGACACCTCGGGCGGCCCAGACGTTGTTGAAGTTCACCCCCGCGGCCATCGTCGCGACCAGGACATCGTGCGCGCCGAGCTCGGGGACGTCGAGCACCTCATCCCGGATGGCGACGGTCGGGTCGCCGAATCGGTCGGGACGGACGAGCATCCCATGCATGCGAGGAGGCACCTCACCCAGCGGCGGGACCTCGCCGATGTCGTAGACGTCATTCCGCATGCAACGAACCTTTCGCTCGCGCCACGCCCGCGGGATGCGGAACCCTAGCGACGGCCGGCTGCCCCGACAACGGATGGCGAAGCATCACCGGCCGGCCAGCGCGTTGCGATCACCCATCGTTCGCGAGCAGCACCACCCGACCCGACAGCTCCCGTGCCGACGACCGGGCATCGGGGTCGGCGGCGGGGCACGCCTGGAGACGCGGGCACCAGCCGCACCACGCGCCCGCCGAGAGGGCGGGTTCGCGACCGTTGTGGATCGCGGCCGCGGAGCGCGCAGCCTCCACCACACGATCGGCCGCGTGGAACAACGTGCCTTCGACGACGTCTTCTGCCTGCCAGGTCCCGCCCTCGAGGAAGAACGAAGCGACACGGAACGGCGGGACGCCGAAACGAAGCGCGAGGACGAGCGCGTAGAGCCGGTTGTCCTCGGCGTATTGCGGGTAGGCGCTCCCCGTCTTCAGGTCGATCGCGATCCGCGTCGCGCGCATGGGCTCCAGCCGGTCAGGAGCCCCGAGGAGCAGATCCAGCTTGCCGGAGACCACGAGCGCTCCCCCGAGCAGCTCGGCGCGCACCGAGAGCTCCGTCGCGGGCGAAAGCTCGCGACGGAGCTCTCGGAGCGGCGGGAACGACGCCTCGAACAGGATCGTGCGCCGGACGACCTCCATCTGGATGTCATCACGTTCCGGAGCGGGCAGTCCGGCCCAGTATTCCGCGAACCGCTCCTCCTTCTCGACCGTGCGCTTGACCGAGAGCTCGGCGGCGGTGTGGGGGTCGAGGGGTTCTCGGGCGCCGACCACCACTTCGATCGCCCGGTGCTGCAGGACGCCCGTCGCGCTCGCGCGCCCATGCTCGAACGGCGGCCCCTCGCCCGCGATCTTCGAGGCGAAGGTGCCCTCGCACCGGCCCAGATCGGTGAGCTTCTCCTTCCCCAGCCAGAGTGTGTCCGGAAGGTCGAGGCTGCGGGCCGCTCCTTCGATCCGATCGCGGAGCCGTTGCGCGAGGTCCGCGGGGAACACCGGGCGCTCCCCGGTGCCGATCAGCTGCTGGAGGGTCCGACGCTGGGGGTCCGTCAGCTGCATGCGAGCATGCTATGGGGAGCTGCCGACATCTCCGAGATGCCCGACGAGATCATCGGGCGCACGGTCGAGAGCCGGGCGGGAAGACGGGACGGACGTTGGCTGCGGTGTCCGGGAAGGCAACGGGCCGCGGCGTCATGGAACGCTCCTGCTAGGGTCGGCGTCCGTGCAGCGACGAGTGCGCACGGTCCTGCTGGTCGCGGTCCTCGTCTCCTCGACGCCGATGCTCGTCCCTCCCCCGGCGGCGGCAGGCCGGCATCCGGACCATCCCTGCGAGCTCGCCCGTCGGGACGGCGAGACGGTCCAGCACTTCTCCAAACGACTGATCGGTTGCGCCGTCGGCGCCTACGGCCCGGTCAGGGGCGGGACGACGCGCGCGATCTGCATCGCCCGGCGCGAGAGCGGACTGATCCCGTCGGCCACCTCGCCGAAGCGGAGGTACCTGGGCCTCTACCAGCACTCGGCGACCTACTGGCCGTGGCGGTTCGATACGTACACGCAACCGAGCTGGATGCTGTCCTCCTCGGCCCTGTCCGGTCGCTCGAACGCGATCGTGACGGTCCGGATGGTGCATGCGCTCGGAGGTTGGAAACACGCCGGATGGCCTGTGAAGGCCTGCTAGCGGAACACGTCGCTAGACTCCGGCCATGGCGAAGACCGAGAAGGCAGCGGCCCCGGTCGACCGGACGATCGAGGACCGGATCGACGAGCTCCACAAGCGTCGCAGGTCCGCGCTCCAGCCTGGAGGGCGCGACGCGGCGCAGCGACAGCACGATAAGGGGAAGCTGACCGCACGCGAACGGCTCGGCATCTTGATGGACGTTGGGTCCTTCGTGGAGACCGACCCGTTCGCCGTCCATCGATCGCACGACTTCGGGATGGAGAAGCGCCGCCCCGCGGGCGACGGAGCGATCACGGGTTACGGCACGATCGACGGCCGGAAGGTCTTCGTGGCGTCGCAGGACTTCACCGTGTTCGGCGGATCGATGGGCGAGGTCCACGCGCAGAAGGTGTGCAAGGTCATGGACCTCGCCCTGCAGACGGGTGCGCCCTTCATCCAGATCAACGACTCCGGAGGGGCCCGGATCCAAGAGGGGGCCGCGAGCCTCGCCGGCTACGGCTACATCTTCGAGCGAAACGTCCGGGCGTCCGGCGTGATCCCGCAGATCAGCGTGATCATGGGCCCATGCGCGGGCGGTGCCGTGTACTCACCGGCCATCACCGACTTCACCTTCATGGTGAAAGAGACATCGCATATGTTCATCACGGGCCCGGATGTGATCAAGACGGTGACGGGCGAAGACGTGACGATGGAGGCGCTCGGCGGCGCCATGACGCACGCGACCGAATCAGGCGTCGCGTCCTTCGTGGGTGAGGACGACGAGGATGTCCTTCAGCGTGTCCGGTACCTGCTGTCGTTCCTGCCATCGAACAACCTCGAGGATCCGCCCGGGTACGCGAGCACCGACGACCCCGAGCGTCGGGCGGAGGCGTTGACGCACCTGATCCCCGATCGGGCGCAAGAGCCGTACGACATGCACGAGGTGATCCGCTACGTCGTCGACGACGGGGACTTCCTCGAGGTCTTCCCTCTCTGGGCCGACAGCATCGTGATCGGCTTCGCGCGGCTCGACGGACGGAGCGTCGGGGTGGTGGCGAACCAGCCGAAGGTTCGAGCCGGGACGCTCGACATCGACGCCAGCGAGAAGGCGTCACGGTTCGTTCGGTTCTGCGACGCGTTCAACATCCCGATCCTGACCTTCGTCGACGTGCCGGGATTCCTGCCCGGAACGCAACAGGAGTACAACGGGATCATCCGGCATGGAGCCAAGCTGCTCTACGCGTTCGCCGAGGCGACCGTCCCGCGGATGACGGTGATCACACGCAAGGCGTACGGCGGCGCCTACCTGGTGATGAACTCCAAGCACCTGCGCGCCGACGTCTCGTTCGCGTGGCCGACGGCCGAGATCGCGGTGATGGGGGCCGAGGGGGCCGTCAACATCGTCTTCAAGAGAGAGATCGAGCGGGCCGCCGAGCCCGGCCAGAAACGAGCCGAGCTGATCCGCGAATACCGCGACAAGTTCTCCACCCCGTACGCGGCCGCCGAGCGCGGGTTCGTGGATGACGTGATCGAGCCGGCGGAGACGAGGCCCCGGTTGATCAGGGCGCTCCGCATGCTCTCCACGAAACGCGAGTCCATCCCGGCCCGCAAACACGGCAACATCCCGCTCTAGGAGGACACGTGTTCGAGACCGACGGCGGACGCCGGTTCGACCTTCCGGAGGGCTTGACCCCGGAGGAGGAGCGCGCCGCCCTCATGGCGCTCGAGCGGTACTTCGTCGAGGACGACCCCAAGCCGGCACCGTGGGTGCTCCAGGGCCGGATCGAGGCGACCGGCTACGGGGCGCTCCAGGTGCGGCGGTTCGCCCGCGAACCGTGGCACGGGCAGTGGGTCGAGTTCGCCCGCAAGGGCGTGCCGCCCATGAACGGGCGCGCCGACGTCCGGTGACGCCGATCGGATGAACGACGTCCTCCATTGCCCCGACTGCGGGGCCGAGTACCGGGCCGGATACACGATCTGTACGGACTGCGGCGGACTGCTCCAGCCCGGCGCGACCCGCGACGACTTCGGGGATCAGCGGGCCGCCGACGCCGACGGCGACCGGGTGGCGGACGTGCGCTTCGCGTATCGCGCGGACACCGACGACGCGGATGCGAAGGCGTCGCTCTCGGACCTGTTCGAACGCGAGGAACGCCCGCCCACGCGGTTGGTCCTCGCCGTCATGGTCGAACAGGACGCACCGGGCCTGATCGATGCGCTCGGCGCGGAGGGGATCGGCACCAGGCTCGGCGAGCGAACCCCGGATGGAGGCGTCGAGGTCCTGATCCACGACACGAACCTGGCGGCCGCGCTGGCCGTGCTGGTCGAGTACACGGGCGACCCGAGCTTGGTCGATGCCGTCGTGGAAGCCGAGGATCCTGAAGGGGACGACGATGACTTCGTCGAGGTCGCCTCCGGCGCGCTCGCCGGGATGGCGCCCCAGCTCGAGCGACTGCGCGCCGCGGAGATCGAGGTACGCGTCGAGACCGCGGCCGGCGAGGATCCGGCCCGAGCGACCGGCGCGCTGATGGTCCCGAGCGACGATCTCGAGCGAGCCCGTACCGTCCTCGGGATCATCCTCTGATGCGGGCTCGGGTGTCGCCCGGCGCCGCGACGGTCGATGACGCGACCGCTGCGCTCGGGCGGGAAGGGTGCTCAGCCCCTCGCGGCTGGAGCAACGGCCCACGCGATCGCTACGGCTGGCACCAGCACGACTACCACAAGGTGCTCTTCTGCCTCGAAGGGTCGATCGTCTTCCATACCGACGACGGAGACGTCGAGCTGCAGGCGGGCGACCGGTTAGATCTCGCGGCCGGAACGAAGCACGCTGCGACCGTCGGATCGAACGGGTGTCGGTGCGTGGAAGCGACGAAACCCTCGAACCCGATGGAGCGGTAGCCCGGACTCATCCGTAGTCGTAGAAGCCGGCTCCCGACTTGCGGCCGAGCCGGCCGGCCGCGACCATCCGCCGCAGCCGCGGCGGGGGCGCGTAGGCCGGCTCGCGGAACTCATTGAAGAGGACCTCGGCGATCTGCAGCACGGTGTCGAGCCCGATCAGATCGGCGAGGCCGAGCGGTCCCATCGGATGGTTCAACCCGAGCGCGATCGACGCGTCGATGTCCTCACGCGTGGCGAACCCGGCGTCGAGCAACCTGATCGCGGCGCACAGGTACGGGATGAGGAGCCGATTCACGATGAACCCGGCCTCGTCCTTGGCGAGCACCGTCGTCTTGCCCAGACGCTCGCCGAACGCGCGCGCGAACGAGACGGTGTCTGCGCTCGTCATGAGCGACGGTGTGACCTCGATCAGGTCCATCACCGGCGGCGGGTTGAAGAAGTGCAGACCGATGACCTTGTCGGGCCTGGACGTCACCGCGGCGAGCGTCGCGATCGGGATCGACGACGTGTTCGAGGCGAGCGGCGCGTCGGGACCGACGACGCGATCGAGCTCGCGGAAGATCGCGAGCTTCGCCTCGCGATCTTCCGTCGCAGCCTCGATGACTAGCTCGACGTCCGCCAGCGACGCGACGTTGGTCGTTCCGCGGATCCGGCCGACGAGCGCGTCGCGTTCTTCGGCATCGAGCTTGCCTCGCTCGACCGCCCGGCCGGTCGAAGCATCGACGCGCCCACGTCCGCGTGCCAGCAGCTCTTCGGTCGGCTCCAGCACGGTGACGTCGATCCCGACCCGAGCGACCACCTGGGCGATCCCGGATCCCATGAGGCCGAACCCCACGACGCCGACCCGCTTGACATCCTTCGCCCGCACGACCTGCTCCCTCCGGCAACGAGAGCACGTAGCATAGGGGTGATGTCGCGGCTGTCGGTCCCTCGCAGCATCGTCTGGTCGATCGCGTTCATCGGCGTGCTCATCGGCCACGCGCTCACGTACGCGATCCTCGCGCCGATCCCCCAGACGCGATCGCAGCTCCTCGCCTCCACCGGACATGCCTACCTGCCCGTTGCGATGCACGTCGCGCTGGCATCCGCCGTGATCGGACTCGCGACGGCTTTCCTCGGGCGGCTGGCCCGAGGAGGACGGGAGCGCGAGATGGCGTTCCGCGGGCTCGCGTCACGGGTCGTTTCCTTCCAGTTCCTGACCTTCACCGCGATCGAGGTCGCGGAGCGGATCGCCGCACGCGCACCCCTGCACGATCTGACCCACGTCCTGCCGGTCGGCGCCGTCGCCCAGCTGGCCGTCGGGTTGCTGGTCGCTGCGGTGATCAGCCTGGTCCTTCGAGCTGCAGACGCGGCCGCGGGGATCCTCGGGGTGTCGTCGCCGACGCCCCCGCGCGGGTCCCTGGTGCTGCTCCCCCTCCCCGAGGGGGTGCCGGCGTTCACCGACCGGCTCGTCCTCGGCGGGCGCGCACCTCCCCGGTAGACGGCTGGGCCCCGCGAGGGGCTCCGGGACCGTCGACCGAAGGAGTTCCGGCCATGCATCGTTCTGTCCGCGTGCTCGCCCTGGCGTGCACGCTCGCCGCCGTCATGCTCATCATGGGAGCGCCCGCCGCGTCCGCACATGCGCAGCGCCAAGCCGGACCGATCCACATGGAGATCGGGTTCGGCACCGAGCCCGCGTACGTCGGGCAACCTAACAGCGCACAGATCATCCTCACGGAGCACGGCCAGCCGGTCGTCGACCTCGGGGGCTCGTTGAAGGTTCAGGTCTCGTTCGGTGGGCAGCAGACCGACATCTCGCTCGAGGCCGACTTCGAATTGGGAGGCGACGGCACGCCGGGCGACTATCGCGCATGGTTCATCCCGTCGCAGCCGGGTCCCTACACGTTCCACCTCACCGGCACCGTGCACGGGACGAAGATCGACGAGTCCATCACGTCCGGTCCGAAGACCTTCGACGTGGTCCAAGATCCCGCCGAGGCGGCGTTCCCGCCCGTGAACACGCCCACGACCCAGGAGCTCGCCGACCGGATCCAGCAGGACGCCACACGGTTGTCGGATGCGAGCGCCGCGGTCGCCACGGCGAAGAGCGCCGCCGACTCCGCCAAGACGGTCGCGGTGATCGGCGTGGCCGTCGGTCTGATCGGCATCGTGGTCGGCGGCATCGCCCTCCTCGGTTCGCGGAGAGCACGACGCCAGTCGTGAGCCCGGGATGATCGCGCACGCGGCCGGCACGGACGAGTCCCTCGCGATCGTCATGCTGTTCGCGGCGATCTGGACAGGGTGGATCGGGTGGACGAGGCTGCATGACAACGGCTTCCCTCGCGTTCCGCGCGCCGGGGCCTATGGACTGCTCGGGATCGCCGGGGTGCTCGTCGTGACATCCGCGTTCGTTCCCCGCGCGCTGCTCGGACCGAAGATTTCGACGAGACCTCGGCCCTCCTCCACCGCGACGATCGCGTTCCTGCGGCCTCGAGAGCACGAGCGAGTGAGCGGGTCGGAGATGAACGTCGTCCTGGACCTCCGAGGGGGGACGATCGTCCAGGCCACGACGACCTCGATCGCCCCGGGTACCGGCCACGTGCACCTGCTGCTGGACGGCTCGCTCGTGTCGATGACGTTCGGGACGGAACAGGTGGTCGATCTGACCGGCGTGCCCGCAGGACCGCACACGATGACCGCCGAGTTCGTCGCGGCCGACCACCTGCCGTTCGCGCCGCCGGTCACGGCAACCGTCGACTTCGTCAAGGGCGCCGCCTCGTGAAGGTGCTCGCGAAGGGCCTCGTCGTCGGTCTGCTGGCCGCGACCGTTCTGGCCGCCACCGGGGGAACCGCCTCGGCACACGCGAACCTCGCGTCGTCGGACCCCGCCAACGGCGCGTCGCTGCCGAAGGCGCCGAGCGAGATCCGCCTCACCTTCACGGAGTCTCCGGATCCGGCGTTGTCGACGATCCTCATGCTCGGGTCCG